>SXHR01000106.1:0-10728 GCA_005773625.1 Planctomycetaceae bacterium
AGGTGCCCTCCTGCTCCACGGGGTTTTGCGTCGCCAGCACGAAAAACGGCGGGTCGAGCCGCGAGGTCTTGCCGACGACCGTCACCTTGTGCTCCTGCATCGCCTCGAGCATCGCCGCCTGCGTCTTGGGGGGCGCCCGGTTGATTTCATCGGCCAGGACGATGTTGGCGAACACGGGGCCCGGCACGAAGTGGAACTCGCGGCGGCCGTCGGCGGTCTCCTGGAGGATGTCGGTGCCCGTGATGTCCATCGGCATGAGGTCGGGGGTGAACTGGATGCGGCTGAAGTTCAGCGAGACGGTTTCCGCCAGCTTGCTCACCAGGAGCGTCTTCGCGAGGCCGGGCACCCCCATGAGAAGCGCGTGGCCGCGGGCAAACAGACAGATTGTCAGCCGCTCGATCGTCTCCTCCTGGCCGATGATCACCCGGGCCAACTCCTGCCTGAGCCGACCGTAGACGGCACGCAGCCGGTCGAGAGCGGCCACGTCATCGGCATTCAGGTTGGTCGCGGAGGATGACGCCGATGCGGTTGCCATGGAGTGCCTCTGTGGTCTGCGGGGCGGGAACCGGCCGTGAGTCGGCCGCCGCCACCCGGTCGGGGAAGTATGACCGAAACAGAGGTCAATTTCCCGCGGGCCGGAGACCACCTCGCGAAACGGCCGGTTTTACCGACTACGCAGCGGCGCGGATCGAGACCCCATCGGTCGCTCGAGCGGCCGGCCGCGGCCGTGCGTCGGGAGGAAAGAGCGTCCGCTCACGCCGCCGGCCCGACACCGCGGCCCACGCATCGAGGAGCCGCTCGAGCGTCCGGTCGGCGAACCGGCGGCGGCGGCCGTAGACGAGGATCTGGCTCGGGTTGAGAAACAGCCGCGACCGGCCGCGGACGATCAGTTCGCGATGGAAGGTCGCGTGCTCGAGATCGTCGGCGGCGTAGCGTCCCGCCCGGTAGGCGTCCATCGTGTAGATACCGAGGCCACCGAAGCACGACGTGACGGGCACGAGCGGCGCGCCGCGGTCGTAGACGAGTCCGCCGGCGGCGGAAGTCGTCAGCGGCGTGAGACGGTCGTCGAACCGCAGGGCCCAGGTGTCGTACTGCCGCAGCGCGTTCATCGCGAGGCCCTCGCGACGGTAGATGAGGCCGTTGGAACCGACGAAATCCCAGCCATGGTGGCCGAAACTGTTGGCGATGCCGTCGATGCTCCACCCGCCGAGGATGTCGAGATCGATCAGGATCGTGAAGTCGAAATTGCCGCAGCGGGCGAGCACGTCCTGCTGGCAGCGGTGACGATAGAAGGCCATCCGTTCGGCCCGCGCGAGGCAGCGGGTGGCCGGATTGACCGGGTCGCTGAGATCCTCACAGGCGACCCGCACCCGTGGATTGGAGCGCGTCCAGGCCTGCAGGAGAGGCCGGGTGTCGTCGATCGAATCGTTCTCGTAGACGAAGACGCGGTAGTCGGCAAACCACTGGCCGAGGCTCTCGATCCGCCGGATGGTCAGCGGCAGGACGCCGCCGACATTGCGCGCGAGGCCCGCGATCGCGACCCGCGACTCCCCCATGGTGGCGAAGCCGCGGCGGCAGGCGAAATGAAAGTCGTCGGCCGTGCCGACCGCCGGCGGGAACGCATGCTCGGGAAACACGCCCCCCAGAAAATCGACACCATCGGTCCGCCTGGGCGTGGCGTGGTGAATGCGGCAGCCGCTTGGCGGGTTCATCGGGACACCGGCCGGGTGAGCGTGAGGTTCCTGGCCGATTGGCGTGCGAACCATCGCAGCCGCTGGATCGGGCCAGGCTGCCGGAGCACGGCTGCGGCGGCAGGCGTCAGTCCGAGATGCCCGAGCGAGCGGTGGCCGCCACCGCCGGCCTGACGGTCGAGAAGTGTCTCGGCGAGCTTGAGATACCTGCCGGCGACATGCCGGCCGCTCCAGTCGGCCTCGGCCCGTGTTCTGGCCTGCACGGCGGCCGCTGAGACGGCCCCGCCATCACGGGCCAGTCGCGCGAGGATTCCGCCGGCGGCCAAGGCGTCTCCGAGCGGCACCAGCCAGCCGTTGACGCCGTCGTCGATCATGTCGGGCACTCCGCCGACGGCCGTGCCCACCACGGGCACGCCACAGGAGAGCGCCTCCATGACGGTGTTGGGCAGATTGTCTTCGCGGGTCATCGTGAGGTGTATGTCGCTGGCGTGAACCGCCTCGATGACGCTCGGTTCGTCCAACGGTCCCAGATGCCGCACCGCAACGCCCTCGATCGCCACCGTGCCGGCACCACAGGTGAGCACGAAGGGCGCGGGGCCCGACCAGCCGGCGTCGCGGAGGATGGCGTGCATCGCCGCGATCGCGGCCGCAGCCTCGCGGGCTCCTTTCCGGGCTTCGTCGAGCGACACGCTGCCCAGCAGGATGCCGAGCCCCTCCTCGGGCAGGCCGAGCCGGCGCCGAACCGCCCGCCGGTCGGGTGTGGGGGCATAGCGTGCAAGATCGATCCCATTGGGAATCACGTGGCTCTCGTGGGCCAGTGGATCGAAGATTTTCGACCGCACGACCTCGCCGGCAAGCCAGCGACTGCCGCTCACGAACACCAGCGGCACGCCCCGCAGCCGACGGGCGGCGAGGGCGAGCGTGCGCCGCGGTGGCTCCGCGAAGGCCGGCGCGAGTTGCGGGCACGACCCGCAGCCCGTGGTGAAGCCGTTGCACCCCGAGGTGTAGTGGCAGCCGCCCGTGAAGGGACGCTGGTCGTGCAGCGTCCAGATCAGGGGCTTGCCCGTGGCGACGAGCCGGCGGATCGACTCAGGTCCGAGGAATCCCGCGACCCAGTGGACGTTGACCACATCGGCCGCGGCCACGGCGGGATGGGCCGACACGTCCCAGGCCGGCCAGTCGACGCTGAACATGGTATTGCTGACGTCGGACCGTGCCCGCTCGACCAACCGTCGGATCTTTCGCTCCAGCGGCACTCGTTGGGAAGTCACCGCGGCACGGGTGACCACATCGACCTCGGCGCCCCGCAGCCGCATGCCGGCCGCGAGACGCTCCATCGCGATCGCCGCGCCGCCCGCATGGCCGGCATGCGTGCTCAGGCAGACGACGCGCATCGCCGCCGGGTCGTCCGGGCCGGAAATGGATCGAGGGAATGCCGGCGAGATCATGGCCGCACCGCCTCCATGAAGAGGGAGTCGGGCTTGTGCGGCCGCGCCTGGGCGTCGGCGTCGAGCTCGTAGGCCGAAAATCCCGGAATCGCCGACTCCACGGGTCCGACGCGACGGGCCGCGGTGAAACCCGTGGCCGTCAGCAGGTCGGCGAGGGAGACGCGGTCATACATCCATTGGTGCCGTTCGCCGCGGCCGGCGAACCGCACCGCCGCTCCGGTTGCCACGGGCTCCGCCATGAGGATCGCCTCGGGCGCGGCGGGGGGCGTGCCGTCGCGGGCCCGCGCATTGGCGAGCGCCGTCATCGCGGCGGTCGCCTCGGCGCCCAGCCGTGACTCGATCAGCGTGCGGCATGGAATCGGGTCACACGACCACCAGCGGCGCATGACCCCACCCGACCGGCCCCGGACGAGCTGATCGAGCAGTTCGACGATCATCCATCGATGACGCCAGCGGGCTTCCTCGCCGCCGCCTGCAGCCGCGTCGATGCTGGCCAGATAGCCCCGCGCGATACCCTCGAGATCGGGCACCACGATCCGCAGGATGCCTCCCGGCGCGAGCACCCGACGGGCCTCCCGCAGCAGGCGGTCGGCCTCGACTGGCACCAGATGCTCGAGCACATGCGACGCATAGACCGCCGTGAACGATGCGGCGGCGAACGGGAGCGGCCGCCGGAGGTCGACGGCGAGGACATCGGCGGCGGAGGGAGCGAGGTCGGCGTTGGTCCAGTCGGGATGGCGGCGGTGACCGCAGCCGAGGTTGAGCAGTGGCTTGACTGCCACCGCCGGTCGGCGGCCCCGCATCGCGATCTTCGATAACTGCAGCATGGCGTCTTTTCCGGGATCCACCGGGTGGGTGATACCCTCAGGGATCGATCTTCACGCCGATCCGACCCGTCGTGTCGATGCGGTTGAGGAGCATCCGGCCGCCGTGTCCCGCGAAATACTCGTCGACGGCCCGCCGTGCGCCCTGCCAGTGACCGTAGTCGTCGATGATCAGCACGCCACCGATGGCGAGCCGGGGATAGAGATGAACCAGTTCGTGGCGCGTCGATTCGTACCAGTCGGTGTCAAGCCGCAGGATCGCGATCCTGTCGGGCGCCTGATCGGGCAACGTCTCCTCGACGCGGCCGCGGACGAAGTGCAGGTCCGCCTCGGGATAGCCGCTGGCGAGCACGTTGCGACGCACCTCCTCCAGCGGGCTTCGCGCCCAGACGCTGCCCGTCTCCCGGTCCTCGGCGGCCATGAGATCGGCTGCATGGGCTCCGGTGAGGTCGAGATCCTCCGCGCCGGGAGGGGGCATGCCGTCGAACGTGTCGAAGAGATGCAGCCGCCGCCGCTCGCCGAGCTCGAGGAGCGTCCGTGCGACGGCCAGCATGCTGCCCCCCCGCCACACGCCGCATTCGACGATGTCACCGGCGATTGCCAGACGGGAGACATACCGCACGGCCTCGACGAGCGCCGCGATCCGTTCGGGGCTCGTCATCGTCAGCGGCGCGACTTCCCGACAGATTGCCGCCGTGCACGGATCAAAGTCGGCGGGCAGGCGGCGAGCCCGGTCGGCGGAACGGAGGAAGCGCGGCAGCCGGATCATGAATCACCCGCAGGACGAGCGGCAGGACGAAAAGCCCGACCGGGGCTATCCCACACCGGGCCCCTTGCTCGCAAGCCCGATGACGGCCCGGAGGAGCAGGCGGCCGAGCCAGATCACCCAGTCTGCGCAGGCCCTGCCCACGATCGAGCCTTGGCAGTGCACCCCCGGCCGGCCCCCTCCAGATGCCTTTACGCCGGGCGGCCGCGGCGCCAGGCCCAGCCCACGGCGAGGGCGAGCGCGGAGGCGACGGGAAACCAGCGGCCGAACCGGGTCGCCACGGTCTGCCCCTCGAGCAGCGGCACATCGGCGATCAGGAAGCCGGGCTTCCCCGGTGGCAGCCGCGCGTCGATGGTACCCAACGGCGAGATCACGCAGGTCTCCCGGGTGGCCGAACAGCGGACGAGGGAGCGGCGGTTCTCGATCGCACGGCACTGCGCCAGGAGTCGATGCTGCGTGAGCGTGAGCGTCGCGGTGAAGGACGATCCGTTGATGAGCGAGACGAGCACGTTGGCGGAGCGGTTCACCAGCGAAGACGACGCCTCCGGCACCATGTCCTCGTAGCAGAGCAGCGTGCCGAGCCGGGCGGCGCCGCACTCGAGCACCGTGCCGGTCGTGCCCGCCGCAAACTCGTCCTCCATCGGAAAATAAAGCCGCAGGCTGGGCATCAGATCGGCCCCGGGCACGTACTCGCCAAAGGGCATGAGGTGCCGTTTGTGGGAGCAGCCCACCAGCCGCTCCGCCGCGTCGATCAGCAGGGCGGCCTGGAAAATCTCCCGGGGTTTTTCCGGGTAGCCGCGGTAGATCTTGCCGCCCAGCAGGAGCGGGCAGGGGGGGTCGGGCAGCGGCCGCAGGCCCTGCAGCGGCGGCCGCGACCGCCGCTGCACCGTCTCCTCGTCGGCAAACGACTCGAGCCCCTCCTCATAGGATCCGCCGCTGCACTCGGGCCAGCAGACGAGATCGGGCAGCCGGCCGGCCACCGGCTGGCAGGCGTTCCGGGTGAGCCGCCGGAGGTCGTCGATCCCGGACGTGTCGTCGGGATTCGCCTGCACGACCGCCACTCGAAACGTCGGCGCCAGAGCCGCCCGTTCCGCGGTGGCGGCCATGGCCCACCAGCCATAGCCGAGGTTCGCCGCCGATAACACGACCGCGGCGATGCCGATGACCGGGACACGCCGCGGCACCAGGCCCGCGGCGAGACCGTAGAGCACCACAAGGCTCCCCGCATGCGCGAAGAGAAAAAATGTGGGGCCCTCCGGTCCGAGCAGGTCCGCCGACTGCATCGTGATCGGCCATGCCATCTGGCTGGTGCCGAACTTCCAGGGAAACACGCTCGGAATCATCCCCTCGGCGACCACGGCGACCAACGCCGCAGGCAGCCATGCCACCCGGGGATCGCGGACCGTGCGGGCCAGGAAAAAAAAGGGCAGCGCAAGCCGGCAGGCGTCCCAGAGCACGATCGGGGCGGCGAACAGGAACCCCGTTTTTAAGTCGGCCCGCATCGCCTCGGCCAGCGCCCAGGGTGCCCAGTGGAACGCCTGTGCGAGGCTGACGATGGCTGCCAGGAGAATGAGGAGTTCGTGCCGCCACCCATGCCGCCCGGTGGCGAGGACGAGCGCCGCCGCCATCGCCAGCCAGCCGCTCCAGACGAGCCTCTGATCAAGCCACGGAGCCGCCGCGAGCACGGCAACGCTGACTGCGGCGACGATGCCTGCGACGCGAGTCACCGCGGTGGACAACCGGAAGGAGAAGACCGGCCCGGAGAGAAGGCTGCCCGGTGGCCCTCGATGACCCCCGTTGACCGTTGCTGACCGTTGCTGACCGTTGCTCAGAACTTCACGCCACCCGGTGCACCGACCAGGGTGGCCGTCGTACCGTCCTGCGAGGCGTAGAGATAGATCGTCTTGAACGTGCGGCTCTCGAACGACCGCACCTTGTTGACGACCGAGGGGGCCGACGGCTTGGCGGCGGCTGCGGTGAAACTACCCGGCCTCACCATGAACTGCGAGACGGCGTTGGGGGAGATGTTGCGGCCACCCGTCAGGAGTTTGGACGACGACGGCGCACCGGAGACGGCGTTGACGCCGACCGCAAGCCGGCCCACGTTCTTCATCCGAACCGGAACGGTCGCGCCGGCACCACCAGCGAACGCGGGCAGGGGGAGAACCAGGCCGGCAGTGACAGCGACGGCGACCATGACACGACGAAGGATCATCGGAAGGTTCCTATTTTGAGGTGTGGAGGCTTTGAGCAATCGAGGCGTTGAATGGATGAACTGTGTGAACTGGTGGACGAACGGTCGTGCCAACAGGTGGATCGGAACAGGAGCAGTTGACGACCGGCGGAGCCGAAGAACGCAGGCGAAAAACGTCTTCCCGACGTCCACGGTTCGACGGAAGAAGACGCCCCGAAAAAGACTACAAGACCGGGCAATGCGATGCAAATATGGGCTAGATGCGGCAGATGAGCCCTTTTTTTGGCCTGGGAAGGCTGGGGCCTGCGAGCCGCCCGGGTGCCTCGCCGGCCCCCGGACTGCGAAGGCGGGTTGCCCGAGCGAGACACGGCGGTCATCGACCGGGGAAACCCCGGGCGTTTCCACTGGTCGATCGCATGGACCAGGGTTGTGGACGACTTTGTCCAAGAACAGTTGAAACCGTCACGGACGGCTTCGTCGTCGCGCAAAAAAACGCCCCGCACGCGGGGACGTGCGGGGCGCCACATCGAGATCTGGGAGTCGGGCCGCGATCACTCGGGAAGAATCACGGCGTCGATGACGTGGATCACGCCATTGCTGGCCTTGATGTCGGTCTTCGTGACCTTCGCCATGCCCTTGGCCGTGCCTACCTTGACGCCATCGTCGGTGGAGATCGTCACCGTCTTACCACCCGCGGTCTTGGCTTCCTTGAGTTTCACGACATCGGCCGCCATGACCGAACCGGGGACGACGTGCAGGAGCAGGACGGCCTTCAGCTTCTCCTTGTTTTCCGGCTTCAGCAGGGATTCAACCGTTCCGGCGGGCAGTTTCGCAAACGCCTCATCCGTCGGCGCGAACACCGTGAACGGGCCTTCTCCCTTCAACGTGCCGACGAGTTCGGCTGCCCCGAGGGCGGCTGCCAGAGT
Source organism: Planctomycetaceae bacterium (assembly GCA_005773625.1). Lineage (GTDB taxonomy): Bacteria > Planctomycetota > Planctomycetia > Pirellulales > UBA1268 > QWPN01. The sequence goes on from SXHR01000106.1 coordinate 7,850, forward strand.
CTTGAATGTGCCGGCTCCGACAGCCGTTTCGACGATGTCGGCGGCCTTCAGGACTGCCGTGCTGGAGAACATGAGGACGGCCGCGGTGACCGCGACGTGAAAACTGCGGAACAACATGAAAGCTCCTTCAGAAATGGTGCAGAAGAGTGCCGGTGGAACCGGGGGAACTGTAGCGGCGTGCAACCCATCGGCAAGCCTCACCCGGCCCGGATGGCCCGATGCGCCACAACGCTCCGGCGACATCGGGGGCTGTGTCCCGACCATGGCCGCCGGACGGCGTGGACTTTTGTGTCGCCTTCAAAAAACCGGGCCTCCGCCCGTCATTCCGCCCCGGCACCAGCGGCCCCGCATCCAGCGACCGACTCCTCCGAGCGATTCCGCGGCTATAGTGGCAAGGTCCTCATCCCTCTCGGAGACACACTCGTGCCAGACAACCACACGAACACATGGCCCGATCTCTTGATCGGCCTCTACGACAACCTGACCGGTCGCCGGGCCGAGATTTCGTACGAGTTCGACAACATGCACATCAAGATTCCGAGCGGGACCGGCCCCGGTGCCGAGCATGCCGAGTGGGTGCTGCACGGAACCATGAAAATCCGAACGAGGGACACGGGTACATCCCCAAACTGATTCTGGCCGGGCGACTCACGGGAACGCTCGATGGTCGCCCGGTCGTGATCGAAGCAGGCGAATATGGGCTGCTCCTGACCATGTCGTCACTGCGGACCGCTTGGGCCGCACGGCGGACGGCGGCCCCGTTGATACCGTTCCTCCGGGCGCTCAAGCAGGCCCACGTGCCGGTCAAGCTCCGCCTGGCGGGGTTCGTATCGGTTGATCTGCTGCCGAGGCCGAGCGCCATGGTGAGGTGGCTCTCGCCGGAGCTCGCCGGACTCGGGTGAGGGATTGCCGGTGGATGGCTGGTTACGCCGAGCGATCCCCCGCGGTTTCCCCTGCACAGGAGGCCCACCGATGGATGCTCATTTCGCGGAATATCTGGCCGTCATTCACGCAGTGCATGAGACCTACGGAGAGCAGCCTGAAAGCCTGCCCTCGGATTTTCATGAAGCAGCGGAGCAGGCCGCTCCGGCAACGGTCGTCCACGAGTATCTTGGCGTCTGAAGCCTGACTTTCGTGAAACGTTGCGACGATTGTCACGCCCTCGACGCTGTGACGCCGGGAAACTGGGAGCGGGAGCAGCTTTCTTGCTGCGTTTCTGTCGGCGCGCTGAACTGCGGCGCGCTGAACTGCGGCGTGGCGGCTTGACCGGCAGGACCAAACGGTCCGCTCCCGTCCCCGATTTCCTGCTTCTTCATGCCCGCCTTCCGTGCGGTGACTCGACACCGCCCTCAGCCTCGCCGCCGGCCATGCGTTTTGAAAAGCCTTGGCTGCTACCGCAGGCGGCGGCTTGCACTGCCGCCATGCTACAGATACTGTACGCCTGTACCCTTCCTGCGTTTTCCTCGCATGCCCCCCGCCGGAGACTTTCGCCGTGGATGCTTCTCCTTGCGGCCACCCGCCTCGCTTGCTTGATCAGGTCGCGCATGCGGCGATGGCCCGACATCTGTCGGCCAGCACGCGAAAGGCGTATGTGCGCTGGATCCGCCGCTTTGTGCTCTTTCATCGAAAACGGCATCCACGTGACCTGGGCGTGACCGAGGTCAACGCCTTCCTGACACATCTTGCCGTGGAGGCGCACGTGTCTGCATCGACGCAGAATCAGGCGCTCAGTGCCCTGCTGTTTTTGTATGGTGCGGTTCTGGAACGGCCGCTCGGTGCGCTCGAGGGCGTGGTGCGGGCGAAGCGTCCGCGGCGGCTGCCGGTGGTGCTGACACCAGACGAGGTGTACCGAGTGCTGGCACGAATGCAGGGCGTGCCACTCATGGTGGCGCTGCTCCTCTATGGCGCAGGCATGCGGCTCATGGAGGCCCTGCGGCTGAGGGTGAAGGATCTCGACTTCGAGACCAACGAGATCACAATCCGCGAGGCCAAGGGCAACAAGGACAGGATCTCCGTCCTACCGCACCGCGCGAAATCGCTGCTGCAGGAGCACCTGGAGTCCACCCGCATGCACCATAACCGCGAGGTACGGCGTGGGTTTGGTGAGGTGCGGGTGCCCCACGCGCTCGAGCGAAAATATCCTGGCCTTGGCCAGAGTTGGGTGTGGCAGTGGGTGTTTCCCGCGAGGGGTTCCTATTTTGACCAGCTCCTCGGCCGGCACTTCCAGCACCACTACCACGAAACGCAGATGCAAAAGGCGATGCGGGCCGCAGTGCTTGCCGCCGGCATCGAGAAGCACGCAGGATGTCATTCACTCAGGCATTCGTTTGCGACGCATCTTCTGATGCAAGGCAGCGACATCCGCACCATTCAGGAACTCCTCGGTCACACCGACGTGAAGACGACGATGATCTACACGCACGTGCTCAACCGCGGTGGCCGCGGGGTGACGAGCCCGCTGGATGCCCTCGAGGGCTTTGGCGGACAACCGGCCCGTGACTGATGGTGAGCAAGTCGCTCGGCCGATCTCAGCAACTGAACTGGCCTCCGCTGCTACGCAGCATCTCTGGCTGCATAACACACCTCGCCAACATGATCGTAACCCCAAGCCATAGGAAGCTTTGCGTCGCTCTTCGTCCACGGGGCATAATCCGTATATCGGGGTATACTCCGCCACTACGCTGATCCGCATAAATACTGGTTCTACCATGAATACCAGAGCCAGAGCCAGAGCCGAGGTGGCATGGCGCCAATCGTGATGGTACCGTGCCGACCATCGTCACTCTGTTGTCCGTGAGTGGCTCAACTGTTTCGTTTCGCCATAAGGAGATAGAGCAATGGGCGCCGTCCCCGCCCCGGGGCTGAACTTCGCTGGCATC
>SXHR01000107.1:0-12697 GCA_005773625.1 Planctomycetaceae bacterium
CGGGAAGATCTTCATCGGCACCGATCTCGGATCGACACCCTGGAACTTCTCGTAGATCTCGAGGATGCCGCCGAGTTTGCGATCGAGCGTTTCCCGGGGACTATGGTTCAGGTCGAGGTAGACGCAGAGGCGGTCCTTCTCGACCGAGAGGCCCTCGGTCGTGCAGATGTCGAAGATCTCGCGGGTGGCGATGTCGCGGGGCACGAGGTTGCCGTACTTCGGATAGCGCTCCTCCAGAAAATAGGAACGCTCGGCCTCGGGGATGTCTCGCGGATCACGGGGATCCTGCGGGATCTTCGGAACCCAGACCCGTCCCCCCTCGCCACGGGCGCTCTCGCTCATCAGCCGGAGTTTGTCGGCACCCGGGATCGCCGTGGGATGCACCTGGATGAACTCGCCGTTTCCGTACCACGCACCGGCCCGGTAGGCCCGGCTCACGGCACTGCCGTTGCAGACCATCGACATCGTGGACCGTCCATAGATCAGTCCGTTGCCGCCCGTCGCCAACACGACCGCGTCGGCCTGAAACGCCCGGAACTGCATCGTGACGAGATCCTGGCAGACAGCCCCGCGGCAGCGGCCCGACTCATCGAGCACCGGCGCGAGGAAGTCCCAAAACTCCCACTTCTTGATCAGGCCCTCGACCTCGCGCCGCCGCACCTGCTCGTCGAGCGCGTAGAGCAGTTGCTGGCCCGTCGTCGCCCCCGCGAAGGCCGTCCGCTTGTAGAGCGTGCCGCCGAACCGCCGCTGGTCGCGAAATCCCTCCGACGTGCGGTTGAACGGAACGCCGAGCCTGTCCATCAGATCGATGATCCGCGGACCCCAGTCGGTCATTTCCTTGACCGGGGGCTGGTGCTGGAGGAAGTCGCCCCCGTAGACGGTGTCGTCGAGGTGCTTCCACTCGTTGTCACCCTGCTGACGCGTCAGGGCGTTGACGCTGTTGATGCCCCCCTGGGCACAGACGCTGTGCGACCGCTTCACCGGCACGAGGCTGATGAGATCGACACCGACGCCCAACTCGGCCAGTCGCATGGAGGCCGAAAGGCCCGCCAGACCGCCACCGATCACGAGAACCCTGGGCTGCGCCATGGCCTGTACCCTCCTGAACTTAGCGGGCTGGATTGGGAATGGGCACCGGCGGGACCGCGACGCCGGGCGTGCTCAGCAACTGCTTTTGCTTTTCCATCCAGGTTTCGGCCTCGCGGGCCTTGGCGACGTCGAGCGATCGCATGCCCCCCAGGGCACCCAGACCGGCCGCCGCCAGCCCGAGGCCCACGACGACGCTGACCGCGTTGGCACGCCGCATCGCCGCCGGGCTCGTCCACAGGCCCCAGGTGATCCCGAGGGTCCAGAGACCATTGGCGAAGTGGAATACGGTCGAGAGGACGCCGATCGCGTACAGGATCGCGACGACTGTCGGTTTGAGCACCTCGGATGCCGAACTGGCCGCGTGGTGCGGGTCGAACCGCCCCCCGCCGAACGGCTGTCCGAGCCAGTGCAGCTGGAGAACGTGCCAGACAATGAAGGCGAAGGCGATCATTCCCGTCGCCCGCTGGAGCGTGTAGCGGACATTCCCCACGTACGCGTACGACCCGACATTCGGCATCCCGTTGGCGATGATGACGAAGCCGACCGCCGCGTGAAAAAGCATCGGCAGGAAGATGAAGGCCCATTCGATCGGGACCAGGAGCGGTCCCAACGAATGGATCAGGTCGACCCGGGACTGAAACGTGCGGCCGTCATCACCCGCCAGGATCGACGAGTTGGTGAGCAGATGAACCGCCAGGAAGGCGCCGACAGGAATCAGCCCCGCCAGCGAGAACAGCCGGTAGATGAGGAACTGATGACGGTCCAGGAACGACGAAGGGGTCTGACTCACGATCGGCCTCGGAGAGCGACGGCGCCGCCGTCGGGGGGGGTGAGGGGCCAGCCTCGGGCGCCGGCTCCAGAACGACCACGACCACCTGCGGGAGTATAGGTGGGCTCCGCCACGCGACAACGGCGGTTCAAGATTTGGCGGCGTGCACAACCGATTTTATACTCGGGAACACGATCGACCTGTCGGCTACGGAGGGTGGCTGGTGACGGAGTTTGCAGACCAATCAGCCGAACCACCATCGGCCGCAAGCCGCGACCATGAGGTCGTCGAACATCTTCCCGACGGCGTGGCGGTCCTCCGCTCCGGAGCCGTGATCGACTGGGCCAACGAGCGGCTCAACCGCTGGTGCGGCAGCGGCGACATGCGGGGCAGCGACTTTCTCACGGCCCTGGCCGGCCCGGCGGTGGAGCAGCGGCCCGCCGATGCCGCGGCGTTTCAAGACGCCCTGCTGGCGGGACGAGCCGCCACGGTGATCCTCAAGGCCTCCACCAGGTTTTACGCCGTCCATGCGTCGGCGGCCTTCGTGACGACCGATCCCGCGAGCGGTCCGCGCACGGTCGTGACGGTCCGCGACGTCACTCACACGATCCTCGAGCAGCAGAAGCGGGCCGCGATCCACGCCGCCGGGCAGACTCTCGCCGACCTCTCCCCGGCCGAACTGGCCGACATGACCGTCAACGAACGGATCGAACTGCTCAAGAGCAACATCATCCACTACTCGAAGGACCTCCTGCAGTTCGACGTGCTCGAGATCCGTCTTCTCGACCGGCAAACGGGCCGTCTCGAGCCCCTGCTCGCCGAGGGAATGCAGCCCGAGGCCGAGGCACGGATTCTCTTCGCGCGACCGGAGCACAACGGCGTCACGGGATACGTCGCCGCGACCGGCCACAGTTATTGGTGCAGCGACACCACCAAGGACCCGCTCTACCTCGAGGGCTGCAAGGGGGCGAAGAGTTCGATCACGGTGCCCTTGATGCTTCACGACCAGGTGATCGGCACGTTCAACGTGGAGAGCCCGGAGCCCGGCGGATTCGACACGACCGACCTGCAGTTCCTGGAGATTTTCTCGCGGGACGTCGCCGCGGCCCTCAACACCCTCGAACTGCTCGTGGCCGAGAAGGCCTCGACGGCCGCCGAGAGCATCGAGGCCATCCACGGCGCGGTGGCTCTCCCGGTCGACGACATCCTCAACGACGCCGTAAGCGTGATGGAGCGGTATATCGGCCACGACGCCGACGTCGTCGAACGGCTGCAGCGGATTCTCAAGAATGCCCGCGACATCAAGCAGGTGATCCAGCGGGTCGGGGAGAAAATGGCGCCCTCGGCGGCGCACACCCAGCGGCGGCAGGGGGAAAAACGCCGGGGCCTCGTGGGGAGCAGGATCCTGGTGGTCGATTCAGACGAGCAGGTACGCGCCGCGGCTCATGCCCTGCTGGAGCGATCGGGATGCACGGTGGAGACCGCCCGTGACGGCGCCGAGGCGGCCTCCATGGTCAGGGCCGGCAGTGGCGACGCCTATGACGTCATCATTTCCGACATCCGCCTGCCTGACATGAGCGGCTATCAACTCCTGCTCCGACTGCAGGAGATCATCGACCCGGTGCCGCTCGTGCTCATGACGGGCTTCGGCTACGACCCGGGCCACTCGATCGTGAAGGCGCGGCAGGCCGGGATCGATCTTGTGCTCTTCAAGCCGTTCCGCGTCGATCAGCTCCTTGACACCGTCGAGAAAGCGGTCCTCCGCAGGCAGGCGGCGCCCGTCGCCTCCACCGACCCCTCGGACCCCGCCTAGCTCCGAAGTTTGCCGTGCCCATGCTCCACGAGCCGGCGTCTGCAGACAAGCGAATCGCGGATTTCGAAGCGCCGTCCGCATCCGAGTGAGCGGAGGGCACGAAGCCCGTCGCGAACGACCGGCGACGGGGCATGGGCATCCCCGATCCAAGCGACGGGGAACCGCTGCAACCCCGCGAAACATCGCAAAAGCCGGAGTGAGCCTGCTCGCGACCGGGTCGGCTGCACATTTCACCGCGATTGCCCAGATTTCGGCAGCGCGACGTGGCCTTGACCCGCCCCGGAGGACGCAGGTACTTCTCCCGGCCCACGGTTTGTTTCCCGCACAGGATTTGTTCTCCATGCCACGCATCTCGACCCGAAGCCACGCGAGCGATCGTCGCCGGCACCGCGGATTCACTGCGAACCATGGTCGTTGCTTTGCCGCGACTGCGGTCCTGCTGGCTTGGGGATGGGCCGCGGCCCCGGCAGGGTCGGAGGAGCTGCCAGCCCCTTCGAGCACGACCGACGAGGCGGCGGCCCGCCGCATGATCGAGGATGCCGTCGATCAGGCCTCGAAGCCGCGGGCTCTCCGTCCGCCGGCCCCGCAGGCCTCCGCGGCCACGGGCGACGCGGCCGACAACCTCCTCCTCGCGCGAATCTCCGCCGAGGTGGCGGCCAAACAACTCGAGGCGAAGCGGCTCTCGCAAAAGTCGCCGTCCGACGCCCTGGACCTGCTCGACGCCACGGCGAAGACCCTCGAGGGCCAGCCGATTCCGGAGGAGACCAAAACGCAGATGCTCCGCCGCATCGAGCGGACCCGCCGCGACATCGAGGAGGCGACGGGCAAGCGACGGGCCGAACTGGCCCTCGACAAGCAGAACGCGCAGGTCGAAGCCCGGGTCGATCGTGACCGAGCCCAGCGGGTGGAGGTGGATCAGCGGATCGCCATGCTCGTGGAGGAATACAACACGCTCGTCGATGAGCGTCGCTTCCCGGAGGCCGAGGCGATCGCCAAGAAGGCCGGCCAACTCGCGCCGGACAACGCCGTCGTGCGGCAGCTGCTCGCGCAGAGCCGATTGATCCGGCGGCTCGATGCCCAGAAGTCGATCGAAGGTGATCATCAGGCCGGCTTTCTCGATGTCGCCGAGGACGTCGAGGACTCGGCGACGCCGTTCGCGGGCCCGATCAAGTTTCCCGACACGAAGGATTGGCAGGATCTGACCAAGTCGCGGACGCAGCGACTCGCGGAGGGGCGTTCGCGGGCCACGGCCGCCGAGGTCGCGATCCACAGGAAGCTCGAGACTCCGGTGAAGCCCGCCTACCGGGAACAGCCCCTGTCGGCGGTGATCGACGCCCTGGCCAGGCAGGCCGACATGGCGATTCACCTCGACATGGTGGGCCTCGATCAGGAGGCGGTCCGCAGCGACACCCCGGTCACGCTCGCCCTCGACCAGTCGATCTCGCTGAAAAGCGCGCTCACGCTCCTCCTGGAGCCGCTCCACCTGGGCTACGTCGTCAAGAACGAGGTCCTGAAGATCACCAGTCCGAAACTCGTGAAGGGGGAGGTTTACGCCGTCACCTACCCGGTCGCCGACCTCGTCCTGCCGATCCCCAACTTCTCCTCGGACGGCCTGGGCATCACCGGCGCGCTCCGCGACGGCTATTCCCAGATCGCCGCCAGAAACAATCTCGCCGTGCAGGTCGGCCCGCCGCCTGCGGGCATCAACGCGGCACCGGCCAGGGCCGGCGGCGATGCGGCCCTCGAAGCGGCCTCGCTGGCCCAGCTGCAACTCGGCGGCGGCGGTCCGCCCGCGACCGGCTCCACCCCCTCCATCCCGTTCGGTCCGCCCTCGGTCGGCGGCGGGCAGCAGAACTTCCAGCCCCTCATCGACCTCATCCAGAGCACCGTCGCCCAGACCACGTGGGACACGACCGGCGGCCCCGGCGCGATCCGGCCGTTCGAGACGAATCTCAGCCTCGTCGTCAGCCAGACGCAGGAGGTGCACGAGGAGATCGCCGACCTGCTCGAACAGCTCCGCCGGCTCCAGGATCTGCAGGTCACGATCGAGGTGCGGTTCATCACGCTCGCCGACACGTTCTTCGAACGGATCGGGGTGGACTTCGACTTCAACATCCAGACCAACGTCCGTGACCCGCTCAACATGACGGCGATCCCGACCCAGAGCAACGGCTCGACCTCGCCCTTCAGCCAGGGCATCAACGCGGTCCCCGGCGGTCGGTCGCAGACGATCGGCCTCGACAACACCGGCAATCCCGGCGTGGCCCTCTACAACACGGGCACGGGAATCGGGGGCCAGGTTGGCGCCGCCGCGGCGCCGGCCGGCCGCAGCTTCTATTCGATCCCGTTCCGGCAGAACAGCTTCGGCAGCGCCACTGTCCCGAGTCTGCCGGGGCTCCCCGATCCGGCAACGAGCGCGGCCAACTTCGGATTCGCGATCCTGTCCGACATCGAGGCCTACTTCCTGATCCAGGCGGCGCAGGGCAACACGCGGTCGAACGTCATGCAGGCCCCGAAGGTCACGCTCTTCAACGGCCAACAGGCTTTCGTCTCGGACACGCGGCAGCGGCCCTTCGTCACGGCCGTCGTGCCGGTCGTGGGCGACTTCTCCGCGGCCCAGCAGCCGGTGATCACCGTGCTCAACGAGGGCACCGCGGTCAACGTGCAGGCCGTCGTCTCCAACGACCGGCGATTCGTCCGGCTCACGCTCGTGCCGTTCTTCTCCCAGATCGGCCGCGTCGAGGAGGTCCAGTTCGAGGGTTCACGATCGACGAAATCGAAGAGCAGCGACGAGAAAAACGGCACCGACCTGAAGGTCCCCGGCGCGAACGGACTCGTCGGACTCAACGGCAGCGCCGCCTCGACGGGCGAACTCGAACTCCAGTCGAACGGCACCACCATCCAGTTGCCGGAGTTCCTGTTCACGACGGTCACGACGACCGTCAGCGTGCCCGACGGCGGCACGGTGCTCCTCGGCGGCATCAAGCGGCTCCGCGAAGGCCGCAACGAGTTTGGCGTGCCGATCCTCTCGAAGATTCCCTACATCAACCGGCTCTTCAAGAACGTCGGCATGGGACGCACCACCGACAGCCTGATGCTGATGGTCACGCCGCGGATCATCATCCAGGAGGAAGAGGAAGAGAAACTCCTCGGCACGAGCAGGCCCTGACGCCATGATGCGATTCTGCGTGATCGCGGGGGCGCTCCTGGGAGCCCTGTCGGTGGCCGGAGGCGCCTTCGGGGCCCACGGCCTCAAGGCCGTGCTCGATGCGACCGGCCAGGCGGCCAACTGGGAGACTGCCGCCCGCTATTGCATGTACCATGCCCTGGCGCTCCTGGCCCTCGGGCTGCTCGCGGAAAGAAGGCCAACCGCCACGCGAACGGTCTCCGCCGCCGCCTGCTGTTTCCTGACGGGAGTGCTGATCTTCAGCGGTTGCCTGGCGGCCCTCGCGCTGTCCGGCGTGAAAATCCTGGGAGCCATCGTGCCGCTCGGTGGCCTGCTCCTCCTGGCAGGCTGGCTGCTCACCGCCTTCGCCGCCGCGGCTCCCGGTCCCGATCCGCGTGGCCCGCGATCCGAGCGAACGGAGCCCTGGCGGGACGCAGCGAGCGCGGGGTGACGGGGCATGGCCAGCCCCGACCCTCACGAGATGCCGCGGGCACCTCCGGCAACCCCGGTGCCGGAGGATCGAGCTGGCTGACTTCGTCCACGGACTGCCAGAGCGCATTCGGGATCGCTCTGGCGACGATGCGGCACATTGGAAGGGGTCGGCGAACGCTCGAGGAGCCTTGGGCGTATGCTTGCCCCGGCGACAATCCAGAGGACCGCGGAGCGGCGACTTCTGCCGCCCCCGAGCCGGTGCTCCACGGAACCTTGGATGCGCTCTACCGGGCGGCCTCGAGTTCCATCTGCCCGTCCTGCTGTCCGGCGGCGTTCTCGACGCCGGCGGCCTCCTGCTCCATCTGCTGATCCTGCTGCCCGAGAACGTTTTCACGTTCGGCCGCGAGTTCCTCGATCTGCTGATCCGCCTGCTCGGGGCGGTTTCCGGCGGCATCTTCGTCAACGGGCTCGGGCATCGCCTCCACGGCCGGCACGGGCTCGGGGGCGGACGGGTCGTTCTCCTCGAACGGGTTCCCCTCCTCCACGGCACGCTCGGTCACCGGGCGACGGCGGCGGAGCACATCGGGCTCCGCCCGCTCGATTTCGAGATAGCGCTGCTGATTGCGGCTCCGATTCGTCTGCAGCGCGGCGACGCGGGCCCGAACGCGATGGCGTTCGAGTTTGAGACGGTCGCGGCCCTGGATCCGCTCCAGCGAGCGAGCCACGGGCCATGCGCCCGTTCCCAACGCCTCCTGCGACGCTCCCGTCGCGAAATCCGCCTCGGACTCGTCGAGTCGCCCCAGTTGCAAGGCGGCCAGCCCGCGGAAGTACCAGGCGCGGGGATCGGTCGTTCCGGCCTCGATCACCTGCGAGAGGTCGTCGTAGCTCCGCTGGTAATCGCCCGCGAAGTAGGCGTGGACGCCGTCACCGTAGGCCGCCGCCAGCGACACGCTCTCGATCGTCGGCACCGCCGCGGTCACCGGATGCTGGCAGGCAAGGCCGGCCCACGCGAACAGGGCCGTCGCCGTCAAGGCTCCGGTGCCCTTTCTCAAACGTTCGCCAACCTGGACGATTGCCATACTCCGCCTCACCCCGACGAACAGCCCCGGTCCGGCCCACCACCGAACGCCTGCAAGGGTATCGGACGATGGTACCACCCCGACCGGCGAACAGTCACTCGCCCCGGCACAACCGCCACCACCGGACCGTTCAGGATGGCCGCAGCCCGGCTCCGTCCCCGGCGAGTCCCCGGGCCGCCGCATGACGTCGAAAGGTCGCCTCGTCGAGAAAGACGGCCGACCGCACGAGTTGCATCATGAGAGGCTGATCGGGCCAGCCGAAGCCGCCGAGCAGGCGGTCGAGATCGGCCGCGGGGCAACTCCCCTTCAGATCGACCAGCAGCACCCGGCCGGCCTTCTCGAAGGCGTTGCCATCCACCTGCCACCAAGCCTGGCCGCCGTCCCCGACACCGCGGGAACTCGTCCAGACGAACGAGCCATCGGGCTCGGCATACATCCGCTCGAGGGCGTTGAGGCGTTCGAGGGCGTCGTCGAATCCGATCGACAGGGGCGCGGAGAGGGCCTCCCGGGGCACAGCCAACGTCGGCCACGTCCCCCAGGCGTCGGCGAGCATGCCACCCGCGCCCGCCGCCGCGGGCCGGGCATGAAGCGTGATGTCGAAGGCGTAAAGCGGATGGGGGTTCATACCGGAAGACATCATGCCGCATCGATGATCGTGCCGCCATGGTCCGAACGGCGGCTCGACGAATCGATCGTGACGACCGGGGCCTGACGCTCACCGGACGCGATCACCTCCTCGCAGATGCCCGCGGCGCCGCGGCGCAGCGCCAGAACGACCGGCCCCTGCCCGCTCCGGCGGCTGCCGTGCGTTCCGGCCTTGGATGGGGAGACCTCATCCTCCCAGCCGACCTGCCCCGGATGGCCGATCATCGACCGGCTCGTGTCCCCGCGCGAGGCTTCCCGGTGGGACCGCAGCCGGCCGGTGCCTGCCGGCAACGCGAGCCTCCGGACAGCCACCGGGATCACCACGTCGGCGGCGCCTGCCTCGAAGGACCGGTCGAACCATCCCGCAAGGCAGTGCAGGACGTCGAAATCCAGCTCGCAGGACGGCACGCACCGCCGCGCCTCGACGAACCAGTCTGCCACCGCCTGTCGCCACGCCGTTTCGATCGGATCGACGCCCGGCGGAGCATGATTCGGCTCGCTGCGCAGCCACGCGCCGATGGCAGAGGGGATCCCGGCGATCGGGCACGTCGCGATTGCCCGGACAAGCCCGACCACGGGCCCGGCGGCCGCTTCCCCGCCGAGCGAAGCGGCGAACCGGGCGATCAGATCGACCGCCACGCTTTCCGCCAGCGTTGGCGAGCGGCCTCCGGACAACGTCCGGGCCTGCTCGTCGGTGCGGTGGCAAGCCGGATCGAGATCGTGACCGTGACGGACCGACACGTCGGCGTTCGCCCAGCAGTCGCCCACCGCAAACGGCATCCGCGGGGCCTGCCGGGCGATCTCGGCGATGGCGGAATCGCGGTCGCCGGCGAGGAGCGTCACCCGCACCGGGACCCGGACGCAGCCGGGTCCGGGACGCCCCCGGCCATCGGCCACCGGGACCGCCAGACCCTCACCGGCCCAGCGGGACAGCGTCGCAAACAGCCTGCGGGCAGACCGCACCGAACGCGCGGCGACGCGGAGCCGCGCGTCGCGTGCCGACGCGCCACCGTGCCAGGGCCGCAGCCCGCCGCACCACTCCGCCGACACGAGCCAGTCGAAGGTGTCGCCGGCCACGACGAGATCGAGCCCGTCGATGGGCCGATACCGGCCGTCGCGGCCAAAGCCGCCGCGGACGGAAGCGCGATGAATGGCCGCCGGCAGGTTCACCTGCCACCCCATGGAGGGCCTGAGGAGCGTGCCGTCCCCGATGGCCCAGTTGGATGTGACGACGAGCATGCCAGCCTCCGCCGGATGTCATCGTCCGGACCGGGCCGGGACGTTCATCGGCCGCTCGCCCGCCGGATCAGCCGCGAAAACCCTGCGGGTCGCAACGCCGCTACCGGTTGCAGGGGTCGGACGGCGACCCCTCGAGCACCACGCGGAGCCAGGCTCAACGCTTCGGTCAGGGCTCGAGGAACGTGGTCTGGCAGCTCCGCTCGATCGTGCCGTCGAGCTCGGTGCTCGACAGAATCGCCGACGCGCGGCCCGGCCCGCCGCCGGCAAGGCGGTAGGTCACCTCGAACGACCGCTGCCCCCCGGGGGGAATGCCCTGGATCGGGTCGAACGCCACCTTTGAATCGTCGATTCTCACCCGGGCCGTCGTACGGTCGGAGTCGAAGCGGGCCTGATCGGGAAGGATGACGACGAGATCGAGGCGGCCGGTGGACTCGGTGCCGCCGTTGGTCACGGTGCAGACGAGCGTGGTCGAGTCGCCGGGCCGCACAGGATCGTCGAGATCGGCGAAGGAGAGCTTGAGTCCGGCCTCCGCGGGCGTTCGAATCCGCGGGCGGGGCGTCGAGGAGCTGATGAGCACACACGATTCGTCGGCGACCATCGCCCCGCCTCCGAAACCGCCGAGCACGGCGCGGACGCACGACCTGGTGGCCGGAGAATCGCGGTAGGCATCGGCGGGGGCCTTGGCCCGGAGGTTGATCTGCCGCTTGAGCTGGCCGCCCGGCTCCAGCGCGGGCAGATTCCATGACACCTTCGAGGCGACCAGGTTGTAGCCGTCCGAGGCTTCGAGGGGCGTGAGGTGATCGTCCCACGAGAACTCGAGCGTGGTCGCCGAAGAACTGCCGGCGCCCTTGTTCTTCACCGTGGCGACATACGAGACGACGCCGTCAGAGAGCGTCTCGGCGGGGCCTTCGAGATCGAGCTCGATCGCCGCAGCGGCGGGCACAGGCACCGTGCTGGCCGCGGTCGCCTGGGGCAGCGGTACCGGAATCGGCGCCGCGACAGCCGCGGGCGGAGGTGTCTGGGCGAGTGGGGGCGGCACGGTGGCGGCGAGCGGAGGCGGAGCCGTGGTCGCACTCGCGGGGGGCGTGGTGAACCGTGGCGGCGTGGCGGCCGCCACCACGGGCTGCACTTCGACACAATGCGTCGCCCCGCCCATGGGGACGTGCGACTGATCGAGGATCTCCACGCGGTGGCACTGCCTGCCGGGCTCATCGAGCAGGAAGTCGAGCGTGAGCCGCCGTGCGGTGCCCGGCATCAGGTCGATCGTGCCCTTCTGCTCGATCGGACTCGTCGAGGCATCGTGGTGGAATCCCCGGTCGAAGTAGTCGATGACGCGGAGCTTTTGCAGCGGCCTGCCGGAACGGTTGACGAGCTCGACCTCGAACGACGCCCGTTCGCCGACGCGGCCGACGAGCGGACCGGTGACGGACACGAGCACCGGGTCATCGCCCCTCGTCGCGGCCGCGCTGGCGACGATGAACACCGTCGCCACGACCACAGCCCGTACGCCAAGCCAGCAACCCGTCATCGACACGCCTCCGGTCATGAGCCTGGAAAAGCCCGAATCTCTCGCCCGCAAGAGGGTACCACGCCGCGCCGCAGAGGGTGAACGCCGGCTCGGGGCGGCGGCCGGCGGGCTTTCCGGCCGTTTTCCGGCCGTTTTCCCGGGGGGGGCCGAGCAGGCTTTGAAACAGGTCCGCCCGAGCAGGACAGGGGGCGCCGACCGTGGAAACCCCGGCTTTTCCACCGGTCGATCGAAGGTGAGGAAGGTCCTGGATGACGTTGGCCACGCGGAGCGAGCCCGCCCCGGTGTCGAACGAGCCACCCGTGGCCTAACTCTCCGCGCGGTGCCGGACGATGTCGCCCTCGACCATGTAGACCACATCCTCGGCGATGTTCGTCGCCATGTCGGCGATCCGTTCAATGTGCTTCGAGACGGAGTTGATCCGCAGCAGGTTTTCGACGTTTTCCGGATCGTCCTTGATCCCCTGGAGGACCCGTCGCTGGATGCGTTGGCGGGCCTCGTCCACGATGTCGTCCTCCTCCCGTACCTGCCGGGCGAGCGCCGGATCCCCCTTCACCACGGCGTCGAGGCACTGCCGGACCATCTCCTGCGCCTGCGTGGCCATCGTGCGGATCTCCGGGGGCAGGTTGTAAGGATTGCCCCCTTCCAGTTGCGTCACCCGCTTGGCGATGTTCCTGGCGAGGTCGCCCATCCGCTCCAGATCGTTGTTGATCTTGAGCGCGGCCACCACGAACCGCAGATCGGTGGCCACCGGCTGATAGAGGGCGAGGATCTTGAGACACTCCTCCTCGACCTCCACCTCCATGCTGTCGATGTCGCCGTCATTCGCCATCACCCTCAGGGCGAGCGGAACGTCGCGGTTGATGAGCGCCGTGATCGACTTCGAAATCGCCTCTTCCACCAGGGTGCCGACCCGCAGGATCCGCTCCCTGAGATTCTC
>SXHR01000108.1:0-4611 GCA_005773625.1 Planctomycetaceae bacterium
ACGGCCGTCTGGATCGTCATGTGGAGGCAGCCCGCGATCCGGGCGCCGGCGAGCGGCTTCGAACGACCGTACTTCTCCCGCAGCGCCATCAGGCCGGGCATCTCGTTCTCGGCCAGCATGATCTCTTTACGACCCCAATCGGCGAGCGAGAGATCGGCAACCTTGTAGGGCAAACGGGTTTCGACGTGGGCCACTGGAACCTCCTTTGAGAGACGGGGGCTTCTGCCCTCCGATGATTACCCCGAATCTTAGCCGGTTGTGCGGATTAGCAAAGGGTTCAGTCCGCCGCCGCGGCGAAGGCCCGGCGGGCCTCGGCACAAAACGCCCGCATTTTTTCCCGATCTTTCCGGCCCGGTGCCATCTCGACGCCGCTGGCGGTATCGACCGCGTTCACGCCCGTTGCAGCGATCGCCTCGGCGACGTTCGCGGGAGTGAGCCCGCCGGCGAGCGCCAGCGGGATGCCCAGGTCGCCGGCCTCGATGAGCCGGCTCCAGTCAACCCTGTCGCCCGTACCGCCGAGATGCCCGGCCGCGGCCGATGACGACACCGCCGCATCGACCACCGCCATCACCGGCCCGACTCCCGCGGCCAGCGCCGCGGCCAGCCACTGCCGCGCCCCGTCAAACCCCTCCGGTCCGAGCCGCACCGCGCGGATCACCGGCAGGGGCGCCAGGCTGGCACACGACTCCGGAGCATCGACGGCGACGTCCCCCTTCAGGTGACCGTGCAGTTGGATCGCATCGAGGCCGACAACCTCGGCCACCCGCCGCATCTCCGCCGGTGTCGCTCCCGCGAAGACCCCCACCACGACGATGTCGTCGGGAACGGCCGCCGCCACCTCGCGGCCGGCCTCTGGCGACAGGCACCGCGGCGAGCCGGGCACGAAGTTGATTCCGATGGCGTCGGCTCCCGCCGCGGCGGCGAGTCGCGCGTCGGCCGCCGTCATCACGCCGCAGATCTTCACGTGAAACATCGCATCTCGCTCCGAGCCCGCAGGCACCGTCTCCGGGCGTCAGATCCGGCGCGACCGCCACGCGGTGTGCCTCTTTCCCGATCCGAAAAGTCTATGGCGACCGGGGGCGGTGGAGGAAGCAGAGCCGGTTGGTCGAAACCACTCTTGTCCAGATCCGCACGAGGTTTCCACACGTCACCGGAATGACACGCGAGATGCACATCCCCAGCCGGCACCCGTCGATCCGTCCCTTCATGGCCGCCCCGCGAACGCAGTTTTATCACCCCGCGACGCAGATCGAGGCCGCCCTCAAGGGGATCGAACGGTGCATCCGGCGGGCCGAGGGGGCGTCGCTGGTCGTGGGCACGCCGGGCACGGGCAAGTCGCTGCTCCTGGCGAAGGTCGCCGATCATGTCCGCGACGACTTCGACGTCGCGCTTTTGTCGGGGGCGAGCATCTGCACCCGCCGTGCGCTCTGGCAGGCGGTGCTGGCCGCGATCGGCGAGCCCTACCGCGGCATCGACGAGGCCGACCTCCGCATCGCCCTGGTGGAACGGATCCGCGGCCTCGCGGCCACCGGGTCGGGGCTCGCGATCCTCGTCGACGAGGCCAACACGCTCCCCACCCGGCTGATCGAGGAGTTGCGGCTGCTCACCAACGTGCCCACGCCGCTTCCGGCCGTGCATCTCGTCCTCGCCGGCACCCTGCGGCTGGAGGAGATGCTCGCGGCCCCACGGATGGAGAGCCTCTCGCAGCGAATCGCCGTTCGCGCCTACCTCGAACCGCTCGATCACGCCGAGACCATGGCCTACCTGCGGACGCAGACGAAGGCCGCCGGGCTGGCGTGGGATCGGCTCTTCGCCGCCGGCTGCGACGACGCCGTCTTCACGGCGACCGACGGCGTGCAGCGGCTGATCAACCAACTCTGCGACCAGGCGCTGGTGATCGTCGCCGAATCGAGCCGGCAGGTGACCCCCGCCGACATCGCCGCGGCCTGGCGGGAGATCCAGCGGCTGCCGACGCCGATGGGGCTCGAGCCCCGCCCCCCGTTCGAAGACCGCCCGCCGGCCTCGGTCCGCGACACGGGCGACCCCCGTCCGTCCGGCGGGTTCGCCGACGACATGGAGGTGCTCGAGTTTGGGTCGGGCGACGACGATTTCGGCTCGATCGGGAATCTGCCCGACGACGCAGCGCCGCCGATCCGGGAAGCGGCGGCACCGCGGGCCGGTGATCCCTGGAACGGCCCCGACATCGAACTCGTGTTTGATCAGTCAAGCGATCCCTTCGACTCGTTCTTTCGCGAGGATGGCACCGCGACGCAACGCCTCGTGATGGACGGACCGGACGATTTCAGCGCCCGCCGCTCGGTGACGAGCCGCGAGGGTCAGGCCATGGGCAGGCTGCTGGTGACCCTGTCGCAGCTCGACGGTGGTCTGCCAGCGACCGCGGCCGATGACCGCGACGAGCAGCGGGAGCCGAGCGGCGATGCCCGGGTCGAGCCCCAGGCCGCGGCTTCCGTGGCGGCGGACGTGGTCGCCGGTGAAGCCGATCTCGACGACGCCGACATGGTGGTCATCGAGGACGACCCGCACGAAGCCGACCGCGCCCCCCGTTCAATCTTCAGCGTTCGCCCCGGCGACTACCGCAGCCTCTTCACCCGGCTCCGCCGCGGCGACAGCCGCTCCCGCTGACGAAGACCACGCCGTCCGCCCGTCACGCCGCCGCTCGACGGCCCCCGCGTCAGGGAAGTTCGCGGGCCGCCGGAGCCGCGCGGGCCCGTCTCCGCCGGGATGCACTCACGACGCCGCGGCCGCAGGCGGTGGCCCACAAAAAAAAGCCCCGGCCTGGATTGCTCCGGGCCAGGGCTCTTCGTCGGGGCGGGAGTCTGTTCAGAATCCGACGTACGTGACGAGGATGTCGCCGCACTTCTGGAAGCGGATCACGACCGAGCAGCCGCAGGCGTAGTCGTAGCGCACCTGGCCGCAGCCGAGCAGCGTGCACCGTGAGGCCTCGCAGGGGCAGCCCTGGCAGCAGGCCGGCAGGCAGACCGGCACCGCGACCGTCTGGCAGGTCTCAGGACTCGTCGGCGTCAGCACGGTCTCGTAGGTCGGTGCTTCGCAGCAACCGGTGTCGCAGTGCTTGTGCTTGCAGGCGTGCTTGTGGCGATACTTGATGCAGGGGTTGGTGGGGCAGACCGTCTCGGCACCGCAGCCGGGCTCGAATCCGCAAGACGGCTCGATCGTGCAGGCCGGCTCGAACGCCGAGCAGCCCGGCTCGACCGCGGCACAGCCGGGATCGATCTGATGACGATGGCGGAAGCCCGCTTCGGCGAACGTTGCGGCAAAGAGCACCGCAGCGGTCGCGGAGAAAGCAATCACGAGCACCGGTTTGACGCGAATCATGGAGAGAACCTCCTGGGGCAGAGACTGGGGACCGCCGGATCTTCTGAGTGGCGGCGGAGCCGGGATGCGGCCACGACTCCGCTCAACTCTGGCACACACCCCGTGCCTGTCAAAAAAACCCCGCAAAACCGAGGCTTTCCCCTCGGGCGAGCGGGGTAAACCGTGTGCTGCAAGCGGTTTACGCCGGACCGCGCTTGGTCGGCGTGGAGCGGCAGCCGCACGATCGGACGGGCATCAGGCCATCATCTGGCGGAAGCGGGCGAAGAGGTAGGCCGAATCATGGGGGCCCGCGGCGGCCTCGGGGTGGTATTGCACGCTCGCGGCGGGTGCCGAGCGGTGCCGCAGGCCCTCGATCGTGCCGTCGTTGAGGTTGCGATGCGTGACCTCGAGATCGGGGGGGAGTGAGGCCTCGTCCACCGCAAACCCGTGGTTCTGTGACGTGATCTCCACCTTCCCCGTGGTCAGATCCATCACCGGCTGATTCGCGCCGCGATGGCCGAACTTCAGCTTGAAGGTCTTCGCTCCGCAGGCGAGCGCGAGCAACTGGTGGCCGAGGCAGATCCCGAACATCGGCACCCTGCCGACGAGGCCCTTCACGGTCTCGACGCAGTAGCCGAGCACCTCCGGATCGCCGGGACCATTGGAGAGAAACACCCCGTCGGGCTTGTAGGCGAGCACGTCGGCCGCAGTGGCGCGGCCCGGCAGCACCGTGACGTTGCAGCCGACGCTCGTCAGATGCCGCGGAATGTTCCACTTCATTCCGTAGTCGAGGGCGACGACGTGTTTCGGCGTGGCGATCGGCGCGGCCGCCGGCATCTCGCCCCCCGTGAGCGGCTGCGGCAGCGGCCGGCCCCAGTCGTCGAGCGTGTCGGTCCAAGCCCGCGGCTGCTCGGGCATCACTTCGCGGACCAGATCACGGCCCACGAGCGCGGGGGCCGATTTCGCCCTGGCGACGAGTTCGGCGGCGTCGAGCAGGTCGCTCGAGAGCACGCCTGTCATCGCACCGCGGATCCGCAAGCGGCGCACGAGCGCCCGCGTGTCGATCCCCGTGATCCCGACGACACCGGCCCTGGTGAGATACCCGCCGAGCGTTCCCCGGGAGGTGAAGTTGCTCGCCACGCGGCTCGCCTCCCGCACCACGAACCCCGCCATCTGGAGCGTTCCGCTCTCGACATCGGCGTCGTTGATCCCGTAGTTGCCGATCTGCGGTGCGGTCATGCAGAGAATCTGTCCCCGGTACGAGGGATCGGTGAGGAT
>SXHR01000109.1:0-5742 GCA_005773625.1 Planctomycetaceae bacterium
CAGCCCGCATCCCTCACAAGAGTGCGGCTTCCTGATGCCCAGCACTGCGCCCGGCCGAAGATTGACCTGTCCTGCATCTGCCGTGCCGAACAGGATTGCCCGGAGGGCCGTCGTGAACGTCCGGCGACGGGGTATGGGTGGCCCCGAACCATCACCAGCCGGCGTCACCCACCAGATTCTCCAATCCGCGGGCAATCAACCCTTGGCGCGCGAGGCTCAACTGGGAGCCGTATGAGTCCCGCCGCCGTGCCCGGGCCGCAGCGATTCGCGGGGCGGGCTCCAAACCCCCTCCCGGCGTCCGGGATCACGCCGACGGGGTGATCGCGTCGATTTTCGCGGCGAGCACGAAGTCGTTTTCCGACAGCCCTCCGATGGCGTGCGTGAAGATCTCGATCCACACGCGGCGATAGCCCTCGAGATGCAGGTCGGGGTGGTGCTGCTCACGCTCGGCCAGGGCCGCGACGTTGTTGAGCATCTTGATGGCCGAGCGGAAGTCGGGGAGCGTCCAGTCGCGACGAATCCGGGTGGCGTCGTGGGACAGCCGCCAGCCCGCCAGACCAGCCACCTGGGCTGCCGCATCCGCCGCCGAATACCGGGCGACGCCCCCTTCACAGGGAACACACTTCTTTGCGGCGAGGTCGGCCGCCGACTGCGGGGGGAGGATGTCGCTCATGTTTCTCAGTATCGCCCCTCGAAGCCGGCAAATCCACCGTGCACGATCGTGCTCGAACCGGCCGCGATTCCCGAGAGCGAGGCGGGCGAAGAGATGTCGGTCGGCCACTGGTCGTCGGCCTGCGCGATGTTGCCGACGCCCACGACACGGTAGCCGACCAGCAGGCTCCAGTGCTCGGTCAGATCCCAGGCCACGGCCGTATCGACCGATCCCAGCCAGGAGAAGACGCCGAGGGCCGAATGGACCTGGGAAGGCGAGCCGTCCGCGGTGAAGGTGCCGTAGGTCCCGTTGGTCCGCACGAGAGAACTCGTGTTGGTGATCGAGTTGCCACCGATCATGAACTTGGGAACGATGTTGAGCCGGACCATCGGCAGGATCCGCCAGTCGAATTTGGCTCCGACCTGGCCGCCGTAGATGTTGTTGTTGGTCGCCACGCCGAAATCGAGTCCGCCGAGCGACGGGTCACCGGTGCCGTTTTGGAGCGTGAGCGTGTCGCCCACCTCGAAGAAGCGGAATCCGGCCAGCCACATGAGGTTCACCACCCGCTCCCGCGGGAGAAACTCGGGCCGATCCCAGAGCGAATAGACCCAGTTGATCTCGATGTCATTGACCACGTCGGAGCGATTGATCTGCTGCGCGGTAGCCCCGGTCAGGAACGTCGCCGCCGGAAGTCCCGCAACCGTCACGCCCGACGCCTGCGGAATCGCGTCGATCCCCCCGGCGCTCGACGTCACTTCGCCCGACGTGCCGATGTTGTAGACGCCCCAGTAGATCAGCTCGACGGCGTGCTGCTGCCGCATCCCGAACCACCGGCCGAGATGCAGGTCGACGCCGCCGGGCCAACTCGCGCCGGCATCGGCCGTCGTGAGTTGCGTGCCCCCGAGCGGCTGCATCGTGGCGGCCCCCGATGGGAGCGTCCTGGTCATCACCAGCCCGCTGGCACCGGCGAACCACCGCGGCCAGGATTTCGTGAGGCCCGGGCTGTTGGCCACGGGCAACGCCGTGAAGGCATCCCCCACGCGCGGGTCGGCGACGTACATCGGCGACGGGAGCATCGTGTCGGGGCCGCCGTCGGCCACCATCGCCGCCGGCTCGACGACGGCGTCGGTCGGCTCCGCCGCGAACGCCGGGGTGACAGCCGCGCACAATCCCACCAGGGCCGCCCAGAATTGGGGACGATCCGATCCGCCGCGTCGCTTCGGGATGTTGGGCTGTCGCATGGCACCGTCATTCGGAACGAACGCCCCTCCCCGTACGCCGGGGTTCGGCGGGCGGAGAGTCAGGGAATGCCGTCCGACCGTCAATCCCTGTTTCTCGCCCACTTCGCGGAAACACCGACTAAACTCCAATCGGCAGGGCCCCACGCCAGCCCGACGAGTTCCTCCGACGAAGTTCCGGCAAACTGCGCAGAATGCGAAAGCAACGACCGCAACGACGTGCCGGTGCGGCAGACCGTGATCGCGTGCTCGCATGGCTCGACGGCCGCGTCAACTACGAACGGGTGCCGACGTCGGGTCCGCAGGCCGCGGCCTTCGGTCTCACCCGCATGCGCCGGCTGCTGGCCACGCTCGGCGATCCGCACCTCCGCTATCCCGTGGCCCACGTGGCCGGGACCAAGGGCAAGGGTTCGACGGTGGCGATGCTCGCCGCCATTCTCGAGGAATCCGGACATCGCGTGGGCCGCTACATGTCGCCCCACGTGCATGCCATCGAGGAACGGATTTCGATCGACGGCGAACCGATCTCACCGTCCGATCTCGTGGCGGCGATCGAGGATGTCATGCCGGCCGTCGATGCCCTGGATCGTGCCGCGCGGCAGCATGGCCGCCGGCAGCTGACCTGGTTCGAGGTGGTGACGGCCGTCGCCATGCTGCACTTCGCCCGGAGCGGGGTCGGCGTCGCCGTGCTCGAGACCGGACTCGGTGGCAGGCTCGACGCGACGAACGTGTCCCAGCCGCTCGTCACGGTCATCACGAGCATCAGCCTCGACCACATGAAGTTGCTCGGCCCCACGATCGCGAAGATCGCCGGTGAGAAGGCCGGGATCATCAAACGCGGCTGCCCGGTCATCTCGGGAGTCATGCAGCCGACCGCCCGCCGCGTGATCGCCGGCACGGCCAGCCGCCGCCGCGCACCGCTCCTGCAACTCGGCCGGGATTTCACCGTCCGGCACCGGCGGCCGGCGAACCCCGCCGAGGCGCTCCGCGGTTCGTCGTTCCTGGTCACCCCGCCGTGCGGCGTCGCGGAGTGGTACACCACCTCGATGCCGGGCCGTCATCAGGCCGACAACGCGGCGCTGGCGGTGATCGCCGCCGGACAGCTCGACTCCCGGGGAATTCGCGTGCCGCGGGAGGCCATCGCCCGCGGCCTCTCCCGGACGCGGCTGCCGGCCCGCATCGAGACCGTGGCAGCGCGGCCCCTCGTGATCGTCGATGCAGCCCACAACGTCGCCTCCATGAAGTCGCTGATGGAGACGCTCCGCCCCGTGCTGGCCGCGCATCGACGGCGGGCCCTCGTCTTCTCCGCCAGCGGCGACAAACAGATCGAGAAGATGCTCGGCACCGTCACCGGGCTCTTCGAGCATGTCGTCCTCACCCGCTATCTGCACAACCCGCGGGCCGCGACATTCGATCGCCTCCGCGAAGCCTGCCGTCAGACGCGGCTGCCCGCGCCGGAGGAGGCGGCCACGCCCGCCGCCGCGTTGAAGCTCGCCCGCTCACGCGTCGGGCCGCAGGGCATGGTCGTCGTCGCGGGGAGCTTCTTCCTCGCCGCGGAGGTGGGGTTTCGAGGGGGCGACCGGGCCTGACAGACCGTCGATGGCACGGGCAAGAACCGGGTCGATCTCGCGGGGCGGGAGGCGGGCGGCCGGCGGCAGATCGCCCGGCGCGGTCCCGACCGCATCACGATGCCGCCGCCAGGCGTTGAGCCGTGCGATCGCATCGGCCGAGGGCGCGACCTCGTAGCCGGCATCCGGCGCGACGCCCCAGGCCTCGTCGTCACCGTCGCTCCTGCGCCGGTGAATGTTGACGCGACTCGGACGCAGGTACTCCGACGTGGTGAGTTTCAAAAGCCCCCGGTCGTCGGACAACGGCAGGATCGCCTGCACCGTTCCCTTGCCGAAGGTTCGGCTGCCGACGATCGTCGCCCGCCCCGAGTCCTGCAGGCAGCCGGCGACGATCTCCGCCGCACTGGCGCTGCGGCCGTCAACGAGCACCATCAACGGAACACCCGGGAGCCTGGCGCCGGGGCTCGCGCGGCGACTTTCGAGCAACTCGCTCTCGGCGGTCGAGCCGCTCACGCGGCGACCGCGGGTGTGGACGATGACGCCCTCCTCGAGAAAGAGATCGCAGACATCCACGGCCGCCGACAGCAGTCCCCCCGGATTTCCACGGAGATCGAGCACGAGTCCGCGAACGTCGCCGGTGGCGGCGATCGCATCGGCTGCGGCCGCGAACTCCGCGGCCGTCCGCTCGCCGAACGTCGTGATCCGCACCAGCGCGATGCCCGGCGCGTCCTCGACCATCCAATCCCAGCCGCCGTCGGGCAGACGCCGGTCACCGGTCACGCTCTCGGTCCTGATCAGCTCGCGGACGAGGGTGACGTCACGGCGTTCGGCGTCGTGACGGGGCGCGGCGGCCGGATCGAGCGTCGGCGGCCTCGTGGAGGCCGGCCTCACGACCGCGACGACCACGGCGTCTCCGACCGGGCCCCGTAACCGTCCGACGATCTCCCGCAGCGGAATGCCCGCGGTCGGCTCGCCATCGATCGCCCCGATGCGGTCACCCATGCGGATCCCCGCGCGCCACGCCGGTGAATCGACGACGGGCGACGCCACGAGCGGTTCACGGGTCGCCTCGTCGATCGTGAGTTCGAGCCCGACCCCGCCGAACTTCTGGTCGAGCGCCGCCTCCAGCTCGATGCGGTCGTCACCGCGAATGTAGGCCGAATGCTCGTCGAGCTCCGACACGGCGGCATCCACGGCGGCGTCGAGGAGCTGGCCGTGATCGACACGGTCAAGATACGAGTGGTCGATGTGGGCGAGCACTTCGCCGAAGCGACGTCCGGCCGCCGACTGCTCCCGGGCCGCATAGGCTGCCAGGCATGTGAAGCAGATCACGACGAGGAGCAGGAAGTTGCGGTTGGGCACGGGGCGTGTGGTTCAGTGGACTCTGCGGACAATGGCGGCGGCGGGTTCCAGGCTCGCGGCTTCGTCGAAACAAAAGCCCTTGGGGATGACGGTCACGCCTGCGGGCGAGACTGTCAAGCCCCGGGCGGCATCCTGCTCGGGATCGACGCCGACCGTCACCCCCGGCGGGATTCGGACATCCTTGTCGACGATCGCCCGGCGAACCGACGCATGGCGGCCGACATCAACCCCTTCGGACAGGATGCTCTCCTCGACCCTGGCGAAACTGTTGACCCGCGTTCCCGGCCCGATGATCGAGCGGCTCACCCGGCCGCCGGAGATGATGGCGCCGGGGCAGACAAGGCTGTCGGTCGCCTCGCCCCTCCGGGCGGCGGGGCCTTCCTCCGCGAACACGAACTTCGGGGGCGGGTAGGCGGGGTGGTGGGTCCGGATCGGCCAGTGCTCGTCATAGAGATTGAGCTGCGGATCGACCTCGACGAGATCCATGTTGGCCTCGTAGTAGGCATCGACGGTGCCCACGTCGCGCCAGTAGGCCTCGCGTTTGCGATTCTCGTCGTGAAACGGAAAGACGTGCACCGCATGGGAGTGGATGATCCGCGGCAGCAGATCGCGGCCGAAGTCGTGGCGGCTCTGGCCGTCGCCGGCATCGAGGCGGAGCTGCTCGAGAAGGAAGTCAGACCTGAAGCAGTAGATGCCCATCGAGGCGAGGCACATGCCCGGGCTGCCGGGCAGCGGCGGTGGATCCTCGACCTTCTCGTGAAACTGCCGCACCCGCGCCGAGCCGTCCACCTCCATCGTGCCGAACTCGCCGGCCAGCTCACGGGCGACCGGCAGGCCGGCGATCGTCACGTCGGCACCGCTCTCCTCGTGGGCGTCGATCAGCGATTGGTAGTTCATCTTGTAGATGTGGTCGCCGGCGAGC
>SXHR01000110.1:0-10658 GCA_005773625.1 Planctomycetaceae bacterium
ATTCCGTTGATCGTGCACTCGATCTGTCCTGCGCCCGCCTCCACGGCGGCGAGGCTGTTGGCCACGGCCAGGCCGAGATCGTCGTGGCAGTGGGTGCTGATCACCGCCTTGTCGATGTTGGGCACGCGGTCCACGAGGCTCTTGATCACTCGATGCATCTGCATCGGCGTCGCGTAGCCCACGGTGTCGGGAATGTTGACGGTCGTGGCACCGGCCGCGATCACCGCCTCGACCACGCGGCAGAGGAAGTCGATCTCGGTGCGGGCCGCGTCCTCCGGCGAAAACTCGACGTCGCCGCAGAGGTTGCGGGCCCGGCTCACGCCGGCGACGGCCCGCGCGACCACCTCGTCCTCGTTCATCCGCAGCTTGAACTCGCGATGGATCGAGCTCGTGGCGAGGAACACGTGGATCCGCGGCTGGCGGGCGTGCTGGAGAGCCTCCCAGGCGCGGTCGATGTCGGCGTCGTTGCAGCGGGCCAGGCCGCAGACGGTGGCCCCGGCCACGGCTCCGGCGATGTCGCGGACACTGGCGAAGTCGCCGGGCGAGGCGATCGGGAAGCCCGCTTCGATCACGTCCACGCCGAGGGCCACCAGCGCGTGGGCGATCTCCATCTTCTCGGCGAGGTTCATGCTCGCACCCGGCGATTGTTCGCCGTCGCGGAGCGTGGTGTCGAAGATGCGAATCGGGCGGGGCGTGCTCATGGGAGGGTCCGTGATGGCGGCGATGGGAGGGCCGATGCCGGGACGGCAGGGCCTGGAGGCCGACAGGAGTCCATCGTAGCCGGCGAGTTCACCGCCGGCACCCCGCCGCAGCGTCCCCCGGCGACCGCGCCGTTTTGTGGCCCCTGAGTCCTCTTCACCAGCGCGGGCTTGCCCGTGGCTCGGGCTTCCCCGCCACCCGGCCTTCGTCGATCTTCCTCCCAGGGCATCGTCTGCCTCCGCCTACGGTATTCTTGGGATCCTCCCACCGACATGGCACCGTCCGCGCCCCCCAAGGAGCACCGCCAGGATGACGCTACGCGAGTTTCAGGACCTGATCCGCACCATGTATCACGAGAAGGATGCGTCGCGGGGCGTCGAGGGAACCTTCATGTGGCTCACCGAGGAGATCGGCGAACTGGCCACCGCACTCCGCAGCGGCACCCACGACGAGCAGACGCTCGAGTTTGCCGACGTCCTGGCTTGGCTGGCCACGATCGCCAACGTGGTGGGCGTCGATCTCGACGAGGCGGTCCGGCGGAAATACGGCACCGGATGTCCGGGATGCGGACAGCTGGCCTGCACCTGCCCAGACGCGGAGAAGCCATGAGTCGGCGGGTGGCCTCATGCGGCCTGGTCGCGGTCGTCCTCCTGGCGGCGCAGTGTGCCGGGGAGGTCTCCGGCGGCGAGGCGACGGGGCTGCGCGTCATGGCGGGGATCGGCGGCGTGAGACGGACCGGCGCATGGACGCCGCTGGTCGTGTCATCCTCCGCGGGCCTGCAGCCCGGCGAGACGATCCACGTGGCCGTCGAGGATCCCGAGGGACAGTTCGTCCGCTCGCCGCCCATGCTCGTGGTCGCCGACGCCGAAGGGAAGCCGATGGCGAGATCGTGCGTGCGGTTCGGCAGGCCCTCGGGCCGGGTTCGAGTCGAGCGCGGGGCCGCGGTCGGCACTGCCGTCGATCCGGCGGGCGAGGAGGTGCGGCTCGGCGAGCCGATCGCCTCCACGGAGAACGTGCTCGTCATCTATGGCGAGCTCCCGGCGGCGGTGCGGGCCGCCCGGCTCCTCGATCGCGAACAGGGGACGCGGACCAGGGTCGTCCCCGTCGATCTGCGAGGGCCTTTCGTCGAGGGGGCGGCGGCCCGCGATTACGATGCCGCCGACACGATCGTCGTCTGCGGCCGTGCGGCGGAATCGCTGCCCGCCGAGGTGCTCGCCGGAATCGACGCGTGGGTCCGTGACGGCGGACGACTCGTCTTCATCGCCGGGGGCTCGGCCCCGCTGGTCGCCGGCATGACGGGCCCCGTCGCGGACTGGTTGCCGGGACCCTTCGAGCGGATGGTGCCGCTGCGCCGGCTGGGGGCGATCGAATCGCACGCCCGGGCCGACGGCCTCGCGGATCGCGTGCCTGCCGCCGGGCTGACGGCGCCGATGTTTGCCAAAGCCGCGACGGGAGGCGGGGGGGTCGTTGAAGTCGCCGCCGGCGAAGGGGCTTCGTCCGTGCCGCTCATCGTCCGGCGGTGCCTGGGCTTCGGCACGGTCACCTGGCTCGGAATCGACATCGACGAGGAGTCGTTGCGGGGCTGGAAGGGCTGGGACACGCTCCTCTTCGCGCTGCTCGGCGGCCGGACGCGTCCTGAGAGAGTGGGCGACACGCCCGATGGAGGCGGCGACCTCGCCGGGCAGTTGCGGGCGGCGCTCGACACGTTTTCCACGGCCGGCATGAGGGTGCTTTCGCGGCCGGTGCCTTTCGAGTTGATCGCCGCGATCGGAATCCTGTACGTGCTCTGTCTCTACCCGTGCGACTGGTGGCTCGTGTCGCGGAGCGGGCGTCCGTGGCTCTCGTGGATCACGCTGCCGGCGCTGCTCTTCGCATTCACCTGCGGCGGATGGGCGCTGACGGTCTGGTGGGGCGGCGGCCGACCGACCAGGGCCCACGTCGCCGGGATCGTCGACGTCGATGCCGCGAGCGGCCTGGCCCGCGGTGCGTCGTGGGCGGCGGTCTTCTCGGCCGACAACGATCTGCTCGACGCCTCGGCCACGGTCCCCGCCGCCTGGGGCGGCGGCGACGTCGCGGTGTCGTGGCTCGCCGACGCCGGTCGCGGCTTTGCCGGCGTGGAATCGACCGCTCCGCATCCCTCGCTCGCCGCCACCGACTACGGTTACGGCGAGTCGCTCGCCAGCCTCGACGGCGCGGGGATTGCCGCCGGGTCGAGCCGCCTGTTCGAGGCGGAATGGACCGCGGCGGTGCCGTCGTCCGTCGTCGCATCGACGCTCCATCGCACGCCGCAGGGCACCCTGGGAGGTGGCGTGGCCCACCACATGCCCTTTGTTCTCGAGGAGTGTCGGCTCCTGCATGCCGGCTGGCTCTACGACGTGGGCACGCTGCGGCCCGGCGACCGCTACGACACGGATGCCGGCCGCGGCCCGAGGTCGCTGGCCAGTGCGATCACCCGTCGCGGCTCGATCCGCGAGCGGGAGGTGGCGGCCCGCTGGGATGCCGCATCGACCGACGTGGGCCGGATCCTCGAGGTGGCCGCCTTTCATGCCGCCGCGGGCGGCACCGGCTACACCGTCTTCGGCCCCGGCCGTCTGGGGCGGCTCGACCTGTCGCCCGCGTTGACGGTCGATCGTGCGGTGCTCGTGGGCGTGGCGGCCGCCGGGGAGCGGGGCACGGCCTGGAAAATCTCCCGGCGCGGGGCGGGTGACATCGACGCGCATCCAGCCACCGCCACCCTGTGTCGGATCGTGATTCCCCTCGCTGCGGAGCCAGTGCCATGATCGAGACGGTCGATCTCACCAAGAAGTACGGTGATTTCTTCGCCTTGGAGTCGCTCGACCTCAAGCTGGAGCAGGGGGATCTGTTCGGCTTCATCGGCCCCAACGGGGCGGGCAAGACGACGACGATCCGGATCCTTTCGACGCTCCTGTCGCCGACGTGGGGCGAGGCCTACGTCTGCGGCCATTCCATCTACACGCACCCCCGGGAGATCCGCCGGGCGATCGGCTACATGCCCGACATCTTCGGCGTGTACGACGACATGCGGGTGATCGAGTATCTCGAGTTCTTCGCCGCCGCGTATCGAATCGACGGGCCCGCGCGGCGGCGCGTGGCGGAGCGGACGCTGGAACTCGTCGATCTGGTGTCGAAGCGGGACGAACTGGTGACGAGCCTCTCCCGCGGCATGACGCAGCGGCTCGGCCTGGCCCGTGTGCTCCTCCACGACCCGCAGGTGCTGCTGCTCGACGAGCCGGCCAGCGGCCTCGACCCGCGGGCTCGCATCGAGATGCGCAACCTCCTCAAGCGGCTGCAGGGAATGGGCAAGACCGTGCTCGTCTCGAGCCACATCCTTCCGGAGCTGGCGGACATCTGCAATCGCGTGGGCATCATCGAGTATGGCCGGCTGCTCGCCTGCGGAGATGTCCAGGATCTTCTGGCCCGCGTTCGCGGCCGGCCCACGCTGCGGATCCGCGTCGTGGGTGCGCCGGAGGCGGCGGCCAAGACGCTGGAACGCTGCCCGGAGGTGGCGGCGGTGACCGTGAAGGACGGTGAGGTGGTGGTGGCGATCGCCGCCGGCGTGACCGATCCGTCGCCGATCGCGGCGCGGCTGGTGGCCGAAGGGCACGGCCTCGTCTCCATGAGGGAGCAGGAAGTCAACCTCGAAACCGCCTTCCTGGAACTCACCCGGGGTTCGCTCGCCAAGCCGCCGGCGACCTGAACACGCTTCCGGGCGGGGTTTGTTATCTTTCCGGCGTGCGCTTCCGCAGCCCCTCACGAGCCAACTGGAGAAGAGTCATGAGAATGCCGCCCGTCGTTTGTCTGCTCCTCGTGGCCGCCGTCTGCGGCGGCCGGGCAGGGGCCCAGGAGCCGCTCGCCGCGCCGGTGCCGGCGGGTGCGGCCGCGTCGAAGCAGGACATGGGCTACGCGATGGGGTTTCGGATCGGCCAGCAGATCCTCGCCGAGCAGCAGGAGATCGGCTCGCCCGTCGATCAGATGGGGCTGGCCGCAGGCCTGGCCGACGCGGTGGCCGGCAAGAAGCCGATGCTCGACGAGCAGCAGTTTCGCGCCGCCATGGCGAGCCTCGAGGTGGCCATGCGGCGGCAGCAGGCGAAAATGGCGGAGCAGATGCAGGCGGCCGCGAAGACGAATCTCAAGGTGGGGGGGGAGTATCTGACGAAGAAGGCCGCGGAGCCGAACGTGAAGGCGTTGCCCAGCGGCCTGCTCTACGAGATTCTGAAGGAGGGCGAGGGCCCGCAGCCGACGCTCGACGACGTCGTCATCGCCCACTATTCGGGAAAGCACATCGACGGCAAGGAGTTCGACGGGACCGATCCGGCCGCTGAACCGGCCGAGTTTCCGCTGCGCGGCGTCGTGCCGGGCTGGCAGGAGGCGCTGCCCCTGATGAAGGCGGGCTCGAAGTGGCGGATCCATCTGCCGGCGGCGCTGGCGTATGGCGAACAGGGGTCGCCTCCGGCGATCGAGCCCAACGAGGTGCTCGTGTTCGACATCGAGCTCATCGGCAGCAAGCCCGCTGCGAAGCGGTGAGCCGCGGGTGGGGCACGGCGTGACATGCCGGCTGTTTCGTCGATCCCGAGGAGCGTTGACGATGCGACCTGCAGGACTCGCAATCACCCTGGCCGTGGCCTGTGCGGTCTGGAACGTGGGCGTCTTCGCCGCGGCTGCCGGGCCGCAGGACGACGCCTACGCCGCGGCCCGAGGGCGGATGGTCGATGACGACATCGCCGCCGGGGGCGTGCGGGATCCCCGGGTGCTGCGGAGCCTGCGGGCCACGCCCCGGCACGAGTTCCTGCCACCGGCACAGTGGCCGCGGGCCTATTTCGACATGGCCCTGCCGATCGGCGAATCACAGACGATTTCCGGTCCGTTCGTGGTCGCATCGATGACCGAAAAACTCGAGCCGAAGCGGGGTGACCGCGTGCTCGAGATCGGCACGGGCAGCGGTTACCAGGCGGCCGTGCTCTCGCCGCTCGTCACGACCGTCTATTCGATCGAGATCATGAAGCCGCTGGCCGACCGGGCTGCGCGGACGCTCAAGCGACTCGGCTACACCAACGTCGTCACCAAGGCCGGCGACGGCTACCAGGGCTGGCCGGAACACGCCCCCTTCGACGGGATCATCGTCACCTGTTCTCCGGAGGACGTGCCGCGGCCGCTGCTGGAGCAGCTCGCCGAAGGGGGGCGGATGGTGATCCCCGTCGGGGAACGGTTTGATCAGAAGCTCGTGCGGATCACGAAGCGGCAGGGAGAACTCGTGCGGGAGACCCTCGAGCCGACGCTCTTCGTGCCGATGACCGGCGCCGCCGAGGAGTCGCGGAGGGTCCTGCCCGATGGCGGGCGTCCGGCGATCCGCAATGGTGGCTTCGAGCACTTGGTCGATGGCGGCAAGCTGCCGGAGGCCTGGTATTACGGACGGCAGTGCGAGGTGGTCTCGGACGGGGCAGGGGAGGGGACGTGGCACCTCCGGCTGGCCAACGCCGAGCCGGGCAGGCCCGCGCAGATTTTTCAGGGTTTCGCCGTGGATGGAGGGCAGGTGTCCCGGCTGCGGGTGCGGCTTCTCGTCCGCGGAACGGATCTGGTCGCGGGCCGAAGCGACGACGAACAGCCGATGGTGATCGTGAAATTTCTCGATGAGACCCGGAAGCGGTCGGCGGTCTTCCGGATGGGCCCGTGGAGCGGAACGTTTTCCTGGAAGCAGGCCGAGGAGGTGGCCGCCGTGCCGGCGTGGGCCCGGGAGGCGAGCCTGATGGTTGGGATGGGGGGAGGCGTCGGGACGCTGGACGCCGACCAGGTGACCGTTTCGGCTGAGCCACGATGAGGCTCGCAGCGTCGCCTCGGACCTGAAAAGGTGCGATCTCAGGCTGATTTCCGGCGATTTCCCGTTCGGACGCCCCGCGCGGCAGCCTGGAGAAATCTGCCGGAATATCTTTCCCATCCTCCTTGCTTTGCCCAGTCGGCAAACTATTCTTGGCCCAGACTACGCCTCTGCCCCTGGAAACTGGTTCGGGGACGGCGACGTCAGACCTCGAACTTTCCCAGGGAGATTGACCGTCATGGTGGCTCAGCGTCGCTGGATCCGAATCGCGGGTGTGCTTTCGTTCGTCGCGGTTGTCGCGGCGGCTTGCGACGTGCAGGCCGGCTGGAACCACCGCTATCGTGGCTACGGTTCGTCGGGTGGCAGCTCGGGCGGCAGCTCGGGTGGCTCTTCCGGCGGCAGCTACAGCTCTTACGGCGGCGGCTCGTCGGGCGGCAGCTACGGGTCGTATGGCTCGTACGGTTCGCATGGCAGCTGGGGCTCGCACCATGCCCACAAGCGGGCCATGCGGGCGTATCGCCATGGCAGCCACGGTTCGTCGGGCGGTAGCCATGGCTCGTACGGCTCGTCCGGTGGTTCGTCCGGCGGCTCCTACGGCGGTTCGTCCGGTGGTTCGTCGGGCGGCTCGTCGGGTGGCTCGTCCGGCGGTTCCTACGGCGGCTCGTACAGCGGTTACTCCACATCGTCGTCCGTCGAGGGCTACTCCTCCGCGATGCCGATCGAGTCGTACCGTGTGATCAACGAGACTCCCTCGATGACCGGCGGCGAGATCATCGGCACGCCGTCCGTGGTGCCCGGTGCACTCGATTCGACCTCGCGAGAGATGGTTCCGCACGACGGTGGCCTGCTGGTGGTCGAGGTTCCGGCCGCGGCCACGGTGTATGTCAACGGTGCGAAGACGACGTCGCAGGGGGGCGTTCGCCGCTACCTGTCGCGTGGCCTCGTGGCCGGCCAGAAGTATGAGTTCGTCGTCCGGATGGCGATCGATGGCGGCAAGGAGGCGACCAAGGTCGTTTCGCTGACCGCCGGCCAGCAGTCGAGCGTGTCTTTCAACGCGGCCGTTTCCGAGGTGAAGACGACCGTCACGCTGCGGGTTCCCGCCGACGCCAAGGTCTGGCTCGCCGGCAACGCCACGGCCTCGACGGGTGCGGTTCGCACGTTCGAGACCGGGAGCCTGTCGGGCGGCAGCAGCTGGAAGGGCTATGAGATCCGCGTCGCCACCGTCGTCGACGGCCGTGAGCGGACCGTGTCGAAGGTCATCGACCTCGCCGCCGGCGACTCGGTCGATCTGACGCTCGACCCGTCGGCCCGCGTCGCCTCGGCCGAGACCACCGCCTCGATCAACTGATCGGGCGACTCTGCGACCGATGTTGTTCACATGAGACTCCCGCGTGGCCCGGTGCCACGCGGGAGTCTCGCTTTGCGCCGGGAGCCGCGGTGCGACCGGTGCAACCGTCACGAGCCGACCGCGGCACAGGGGGCCAGCCGTGCGCCGTTCGCAACCTAGGGTTTGCGTGAGGGCGATTGCAGCCGACCCGTGGGGCGGTCCGATTGCCTTCAAGGACGCCTGTCGCCCCGGTCGCCGTTCCCATGAACCCTCATCTCCCGAGCCAGCCCCGGTGGTCGATGGCCGCACGCGCGTCGGCGACGATCGCACTGCTCGTCTGGCTCGCGGCCGTGGTCGTGCCGCCGCTGGCCGGACCGGCACCCGCGAGCGAACTCGCCGGCTGGCTGCTGCAGCCACTGCGACCGCTCGTGGGCGCGGCCCACCTGGGCCACGGCTACCGGTTCTTCGCGCCGAATCCCGGACCGGGCCATTCGCTGCTCTGGACGATGACGATGCCCGATGGTTCGACCCGCAACGGCCGCATCCCCGACCCGGTCGCCGACCGGCCCCGGCTGCTCTACCACCGCCGCTTCATGGTCAGCGAGAAGATCGCCGTGCTGGTGCCGCCGTCCGATGCCCCCGAGGAGATCCGCGAACGGGCGCGGCGGGAGTGGCAGCCGCTCGTGAAGGGCGTCGCCGCCAATCTGCTCCGCAGGGAGGGGGGCGTGAGCGTGCGAATCGACACGGTGGAGCACTACCTCCCCGATCCGCAGGAGGTGATCTCGGCCGCGATCACGAGCGACGTCGTGACACCGCTGGGCACCTACGCCTGGTCGGAAGGGGGCACGCGATGAGGACAAACCGTCAGCATCAACGCACCGGCGAATCCATGTCGCACCGTGGCTGGTTCGCCGAATGGGCCGCCGGGTGGGATGCCTTCTGGTTCACCCCGGCCGATCCGCTGCCGCTGGCCGCGATCCGGATTGCGACGGGCCTGATCCTGACCTGGTCGTGCGTCGTCTGGCTGCTCGACGTCGATGCCTTTTTCGGCGACCGTGGCTGGATGCCGCCGACGCAGGTCTGGCGGATGAACGACCAGCCGTGGCAGTGGAGTTGGTACTTCGCGGGCTCGTCGCCGACGATGATCCGGGTGCTGGCCGGCGTGTCGCTGGCCGCCGCCGTCGCCCTGACGATCGGGCTCGCGACGCCGCTGGCCGCGGTCGTGTCGTTCGCGGGCATGGTGAGCGCCGCCAACCGCGCCCCGCTCAACGTCTTCGGCCTCGACGACACGCTCGGGCTGCTGCTCATCGGCCTGGTGATCGGGCCGAGCGGCGCCCGCTGGTCGGTCGACCGGCTGCTCGCCGGGCCGGAGCAGGGGAGGGCCGGGGGGGCGGCCGCCTCGGTGCCGGCCAACCTGGCCTTGCGACTGATCCAGGTGCATCTCTGCGTCGTCTACTTCTTCTCCGGTGCCGGGAAACTTCTCGGGGCGAGCTGGTGGGAGGGGACGGCCCTCTGGGGTGCGATCGCCAACGACCTCTACCGCACCTCCGATCTGCGGGCCCTCGCTTCGCACCCGCGCGTGATCAACGTCCTGACGCTCGCCACCCTTTTCTGGGAGCTCTCCTACCCGGCCCTCGTCTGGCCCCGGCTCACCCGCAGGCTGTTTCTGGCGATGGCGGTGGCGGTCCACTTGGGAATCGGCCTGACCATGGGCATGATGGAGTTTGGGCTGGCCATGATCACGGCCAACATGGCATTCGTGCCGGCAAGCGTCTTTCGTCAGTTCGTGCGTTCGTTCGTGACGAGCGATTCAGCGACTTCCAGCCACCCCTCAGGAACCCCATCGAGCCTCTCATGATCGACACCCTCTCCGTGGTCGGCGCCACCGGCGCCGTGGGCCGCATCATCGTGGACATGCTCGTCGCGCGGAAGTTTCCGGCGAAGAGGATCAAGCTGCTGGCCTCGGCACGATCCGCCGGCCGGCCGATGCGGGTGGGGAACGCGACATTCGACGTCGAGGTGCTCGGCCCCGATTCGTTTAAGGGTGTGGACATCGCGATCGGCAGCACGCCCGACGAGGTGGCCGCGGAGTTCGTGCCATGGGCGGTGGAGCAGGGCACCGTCGTCGTTGACGAAAGCGGCTTTTACCGGATGAATCCCGAAGTGCCGCTCGTGATTCCGGAGGTCAATCCGGAGGCGATCGCCACGCACAAGGGGATCATCGCCAGCCCCAACTGTTCCACGACGCAGATGGTGATGGTGCTCAAGCCGCTGCACGACGCCGCCCGGGTCACGCGGGTGATCGTCAGCACCTATCAGGCGGTGAGCGGCGCGGGCCTGGCCGCGACACGCGAACTGGAGCAGGCGACGACGGCCTGGCTCGCCCATGAGGCCGAGCCCCGGCAGATTTTCCCGCACCCCATCGCCGCCAACCTGATCCCGCAGATCGGCTCGCCCCGGCCGAACGGCTTCACGAGCGAGGAGATGAAGATGGTGCTCGAAACGCGGAAGATCCTCGGCGACGAGTCGATCGCCGTGAGCCCGACCTGCGTGCGCGTGCCGGTCGCCAACGGCCACAGCGAGTCGATTCTCATCGAGACCGAGAAGAAACTCACCGCCGCCGAGGTCCGCCGCCTGCTCGCCGCGTTTCCCGGAATCGTGGTCGATGACGATCTCGACGCGAAACGCTATCCCATGCCGCGGCCGGCGACCGGCCGCGACGAGGTCTTCGTGGGTCGGATTCGCGAGGACATCTCCTGCGCCAACGGCATCGCGCTGTGGTGCGTGTCGGACAACCTC
>SXHR01000008.1:0-26928 GCA_005773625.1 Planctomycetaceae bacterium
CGTCGCGGCCGCCCCACCTGCCACAGGGCCTACGACGAAGCGACCGCCATCCTCTGCGGCGACGCGCTCCAGTCGCTGGCGTTCGAGGTGCTCGCGGCCGGGATGCCCGCGGCCGCCGCGGGTCGGGCCTGCCTCGTGCTGGCCCGCGCCGCCGGCGCGGCGGCACTCGTCGGCGGCCAGGTTGACGATCTCGCCGCCGAACGGGGCTGGATGTCCCTGCGGCCCACGGCGGCCGACGAACAAATCGCCTGGATGGACCGCATCAACCGCCGCAAAACCGGCGCGCTGTTTCTGGCGGCGCTCGAACTCGGTGGACTCGCGGCCGGAGCCGACGCGGCGCAGCAGGCCGCGCTGGCGGCGTTTGGCAGGGCCTTCGGGATCGCGTTCCAGATTGCCGACGACGTGCTCGACGCCGAGGGGACCGAGGCCGCGATGGGCAAGCGTGTCGGCAAGGATGCCGATCGGGGCAAGATCACCTACCCCACGGTCGCCGGCATCGCCGCCGCACGGTCGCGGGCCCGCGACCTGGCCGCTCAGGCGGTCGCGGCGGTCGAACCACTGGGCAAACCGGCCGCGGAACTGGCGGCCCTCGCCCGCTGGATCGTCGCCCGCGATCATTAAGAGGACACGCACGGAGCACTTCCCCGCCATGGCCGATATCCTGCCGAAAATCCTCTCGCCGCGCGACCTCCAGGGACTTTCCATGGAGCAACTCGAGCAACTCGCCGCCGAGATGCGGCGGGCGCTCTGTGAGGTCGTCACGTCCCGGACGGCGCACTTCGCCTCGAACCTCGGCGTGGTGGAACTCTGCCTGGCGCTGCATCGGGTCTTCGACTTCAGCCGCGACAGGCTGATCTGGGACACCGGCCACCAGATCTATCCCCACAAGCTGATCACCGGCCGGTTCGCCCGCTTCGGCACGATCCGCACCAAGGGCGGACTGATGGGCTACCCCAACCCCGAGGAGAGCCCCTACGACCTGTTCATGACGGGACATGCCGGTTGCAGTGTCTCGACGGCACTGGGCCTCGCGAGCGGCGACAGCCTGCGGGGAGAGGAAGACCGCCGCAGCGTGGCCGTGATCGGCGACGGGGCCCTTCCATCCGGCATCGTCTTCGAGGCCCTGAACAACGCCGGCTTCCTCAAGAAGCGGCTGCTGGTCATTCTCAACGACAACAAGATGTCGATCTGTCCGCGGGTGGGGGCGCTTGCCGAATACCTCGACACGGTGCGGACAAACCCTTGGTACCGCGGCATCAAGCACCAGGCCGGCGAGCTCATCAAGGGCGTGCCGATGGTCGGCGAACAGGTCGAGCGGATGCTGACCAACGTCAAGGACTCGCTGAAGGCGACGCTCCACGGCGGCATGCTCTTCGAGGCGATGGGCGTGCGCTACTTCGGCCCCGTCGA
The DNA here is from genome assembly GCA_005773625.1 of Planctomycetaceae bacterium. GTDB lineage: Bacteria > Planctomycetota > Planctomycetia > Pirellulales > UBA1268 > QWPN01. Next base: position 1,411 of record SXHR01000008.1, read on the forward strand.
AGGACATTCGCTGCCCAACCTGATCCGCTACCTCGAACTCGTCAAGGACGAGGAGGGGCCGATCCTGCTGCATGTGCTGACCGAAAAGGGGCATGGCTTCAAGCCGGCCGAGGCCGATCCCGTCTTCTTCCACACCCCCGCCCCCTTCGAGTGTGACGACGACGACTGCATCGTCTCGATCAAGAAGTCGTCTTCACGGGCCTACACCGACACGGCGTCGGCGGCGATCGGCGCGGCGCTGCGACGCGATCCACGGGTGACGGTCATGACCGCGGCGATGTGCCAGGGCAACAAGCTCGAGCCGGTCCGCGCGGAGTTTCCCGACCGCTTCTTCGACGTCGGCATCTGCGAGTCGCACGCCGTCGCCTTCGCGGCCGGTCAGGCCAAGGCGGGCTGCCTGCCGATCGTCGACATCTACAGCACGTTCCTGCAGCGGTCGTTCGACCAGATTTTCCAGGAGGTCTGCCTGCAGAACCTGCCGGTCGTCTTCATGCTCGACCGCGCCGGCCTGACGGGCCCCGACGGCCCCACCCACCATGGCAGCTACGACCTCGGCTACATGCGGCTGTTTCCCAACATGGTGGTGCTCGCCCCCGGCGATGAACACGATCTCACCGCGATGCTCGACTGGGCGCTCGCCCACGGCGGACCGGTCGCGATCCGGTATCCCAAGGCGGTCGTGGAGAACCATGCCGGCCCGCGGACGCCGATCGAACTCGGCAAGTCGGAGGTGCTCGCCGAGGGCAACGACGGCCTGGTGATCGCCTGCGGCACGCTCCTTGGCGAGGCGCTCAAGGCGGCCCAGCAGCTGCACCGCGAAGGGCTCGAGGTCGGGGTCGTCAACGCCCGGTTCGTGAAGCCGCTCGATGCCGGCGTCGTGGAACGGCTGGAGTCGGTTCCTTGGGTCGTGACGGTCGAGGAAAACGCCCTGCCCACCGGCTTCGGCAGCGGTCTGCTCGAGGCTGTCAACGACGCGGGCATCCACCCCGGCCCGATCGTGAGGCTGGGGCTCCCCGACCGGTTCGTCGAGCATGGGGAGCGGGCCGAGTTGCTTGCCGATCTGGGGCTCGACGCCGCCGGGATCGCTGCGACGTGCCGCCGGCTCGCCGGCCGCGAGCCCCTACCCAATGAAGCCACCGCCCACGCCGCGGCCGATCGCTGAATCCTCGCGGAGCGGGCGTCATGACTCGCGGATCCCGATTGCGTCCCGAGCACGCCACGCCCGCGCCCTTGCGGGTGGTGATCGTCGGCCCCGCCGACATCGGCGACGTCGCGGTCGAGGCGGACCGGCTCTCCGCGAGCCTGGCAGCGGCCGGGCACCATGTCACCTGCCTGCTCACGCCCCGGTCCGAAGAGGCCTGCGCGGAGTGCCCGGCCGACACCGACCTGGTGGTGGTGCTCGGCGGCGACGGCTCGATCCTGCGGGCGGCCCGCTGGATGGGATACGGGCAGGTGCCGGTGCTGGGGGTGAATCTCGGCAGGCTCGGCTTTCTCGCCGACGTGCCCCGACGCGACGCCGTGGAGGCTCTGGAGGAAATCGCCGCCGGCCGGTTCCGGCTCGTGGATCACCTGATGTTCGAGGCGGAGGTGCTGCGGGGCAACGTGGCCGTGCACCGGGAACTCGGCCTCAACGAGGCCTCGATCCTCGCCGGCCCCTCCTTCTCGATGATCGAGATCGGGCTTTTTGTGGACGGTGAACTGGCGACGACCTACCGGGCCGATGGCCTGATCGTCTCGACGCCCGTTGGCTCGACTGCCTACAACCTGTCTGCCGGCGGTCCGATCGTTCGCAAGGACCTCGACGCTTTCGTGTTCACTCCGCTCAATCCCCACACGCTCACCAACCGCACGGTCGTGGATTCCGCCTCCCGCACCTACGAGATCGTCGTTCCCGAGCCCAACGCGGGATCCGCCTGCGTGGTGGACGGCCGGGTGGTGGCGGGCCTCGTCGCCGGCGACCGCATCCGGGTCCGCCGGGCGACGCCCCGGTTCACGCTGGTGGAAACCGGCCGCCACGGCTACTACCACACCCTCCGCGACAAACTCGCCTGGGGGGGCGGACTGCGGGCCGCCGAGCCGGCGTCGCAGAAGGGTGGGACATGATCGCATTCCAAGCCCGCCCGACACCGCTCGCGCCGCGGTGCCTGCTCGTGGCCTGCCTGACGCTCTGCCTCGGTTGGAGCGTCGGCCGGGCCGACGATGAGCCGGTGCTGCTCCGCTACCGGTTCGAACCCGCCGAGCGGATCTCAACCGAGGTCGCCCATCGGGCCCTCACGGAAACCACGATGAACGGCACGACCCAGTCGGTCGAGACGATGACCGACTCGACGAAGACATGGACGGTGATCGACGTCGCGGCGGATGGCCGGGCCACGCTCGAACACTCCGTGAACGACGTGACGATGACGTCGCGAACCAGCGACCGGGGCGAAGTTCGCTGGACGAGCACCGGCACGGAAGAGCCGCCCCCGGGGTACGAACTTGTGCCACGCAGCCTCGGCGTGCCGCTGGTGCGGATGATGGTCGCGACCGATGGCCGCGTGATCGAACGGCACGAACTGCGTCCCTGTCCTCCGGCGGCGACCGGTGATCTCGTCATCGTTCCGCTCCCTGAAGAGGCGGTCGGGGTCGGTGCGGAGTGGACGGTGCCCCAGGAGGTGGTCGTCGAGGTTCCCAACGGTCCCCGCAAGGCGGTCCGTACCCGGCTTCGCTACCGCCTCGACGCGATCAGGGACGGCATCGCCACGATCGCGGTCGATACGACGGTGCTCACGCCCGTCGACGACCCGCGGCTCGAGGCGCGGCTCCTCGAACGGATCTGGGACGGCGAGATCCGCTTCGACATCGCCCGGGGGCGGATCGTGTCGCGACGGACGGGCATCGACCGTCGCGTGGTCGGCTTCGGCGGACCGCAGTCGAGCGTTCGCTACAAGGCGAGCCTCGAGGAGACGCTCACGACACCGCGGTGATCACACCCCCCTGGCGATGACGCAAAGTGGGCGTCAGCCGGCGCGGAGCACGTCCTCGACGCGGCGAATCGCTTCCTCGACGTCCCAGGCTGCATCGGCCAGCACGATCTGTGACCCCTTGGCGACCCACTCGCCCACCGCCTTCTGTGCGGCGATGACCGTCGAATGGCTGCGACGGCCGAAATAGCTGCCGATCTCGACGAGCGGGGCGTGGGTGTGTTTCCGGGCGAGGAACATCGCCAGCATCCGCGGATGGCTCGTGGTCCGGGCCCGTCGCGCCGACTGGAGGCTGCCGCTGTCGATGCCAAACGCCTTGCAGACAGCCCGCTCGAGGTCGGCCAGCCGAACGCTGCGGGCGCTGGAGCGCACGAGGTCGGCGAGTGCCTCCACCGCCATGTCCGGCCCGATCGGCAGGCCGAGCATCTGGCTCGTCGCCTCCAGGCGGTTGACGGCCCCGAAGAGTTCGCGGGCGTGCCGCGTCATGTGGGTTGCGACATACTGCACGACCTCGTCGGGCACCGCCAGGCTCCGCTTCGCGGCGATCGAGGCCACGATCCCCCGGCGGACGTCGTAGTCGGGGGGCAGGATCCGGGCGGTCATTCCGCCGCGGAGACGGGTCAACAAGTCGGGGCCGAGATCGGGCAGGGCATCGAGTTCGCGGTCGCAGCAGAGGATCACCTGCCGCCCCTGCCGCTGCAGGAAATCGAGGGTGTGCTGCAACTCGAGGATCGTGGCCTTCTTGCCGACGAAGAACTGCAGGTCGTCGATCACGAGCAGGTCGGCGCTGCGACAGGTGCGGCGAAAGCCGGGGAGGCCGCCGCCACCATGCAGAGCCTGCAGAAAGGCGGTGGTGAACTGCTCGGCCGACAGGCACACCGCATTGACGCCCGGCTGAAGTTCGCGGGCCCGTTCGCAGGCGCCTTCGAGGAGGTGCGTCTTGCCCACGCCGCTGGGGCCGTGGATCACGAGCGGGGAGATTTCGCCGGGACGGGCCAGAGCCATCTCGACGGCCCCGCAGGCCATGCGGTTACTCGGCCCGACGATGAAGTCGGCCAAGCGGAGACCGGGCCGGCGGCCCGGCGTCACCACGCCCCTCGGCTGTCGGGCCACGACACTGAGATCCTGGGAGGGCGGATGCGGCCGGGGGGCGGACGACGCGGCCGTGGGCCGACCGTCTTTCCGGGTGCTCGTGGGCCGGCTCCGCGGGGACTTCGCCGGCTCGGCCGGCTGGGGCGGCGACACCACCGCGGCATCCACCGCGGCCGGCTCCCAGGCCACTTCGGCGGAAGGTCCGCAGGCATCTCGGGCCGCCGCGGCCATTTCCGTGTGAAATGTGCGGCACAACCAGTCGTAGGTGAAGCCACTGCCGACGGTCACGATCACCCGCGGCCCGCCGCCTGCGTTCGGCTCGACCGCGACCCGGACCGCGTCCCCAAACCAGACCGCGAACCGGTCGTCCCCAATGCGTGAACGGAAGGCTCGCAGGACACGGGCCGCGGTCGCTTCGCCGTCGTACGATCCGGCGGCTTCGACCACGTCTCGTGCGTTCCCCATGGGTCCTTCCCTGCCAGAATCCTCGCGGTTTCCGGCAAATTCCATCCTTGTGTTCGCAACCCGATTCGCAGCGAATCGCAGCGGCGGCGCGAGTATAGGAGTGCATGCGGTGCTGTCAAACCATGACAGCACCGCGAGGGAAACAACGACCGCCGGCCTCGATTCGAAACGCGAAACGTCGGCGACGCCGTCGCCCGGCCGATGCCCACCGATTGTTTCACCGTGCCGTTCGCGGCGTGCGCACGTGGTGCCTTGCGACGACGACCGCTGCGACCGCGTGTCGCAGCCCGCCGACACGCCGGCCAAGGACAGAAAAACAGATGATTTCCCGGGCCCCGAGGGGAATGCGGGCCACGGCTCCCGGTGCACTCGGCATCCCTTATACTGTCGCCCCGACAGACACGTCTCGACAGTCACGTCTCCCCGACGTCCACGAACGGAAGCGACTCTCATGCTGGATGCCTGCGAAGTCTCGAGCGGCTTTCGGCCCGACCGTGGTGTCGCCGGTCGGGTCACGTGGCTGTCGCGAGGCCTGTTCGCGTGGGTCGGCTGCACGATGGTGCTGACGGCATGCCCTCGGTTTTCGTCGGCACGGGCCGAGGAGGAGCCGCCGCGGCCGCCCAAGAGTTTCGAGCCCGGCGACATCTCGATCGGGGAGCCGATCGCCCTGCCCTTTGCGGCGGCTGCGGTCCCGGCTTCGCCCCCCATGACGCCGCTCACCGCCGCCGCCAGCGCGCCGAACGGGTGGCTGGGGATGGCGGTCGCCGAGTCGGCGGTGCCGGGTCGCTGGTCCATCGTCGAGGTGGCCCCGAACAGCCCCGCCGCCGCGGCAGGAATCCGCACCGGTGACGAACTTCGGGCCATCGACGGCGTCGCACCTCGCAACTCCGATGAAGTGGCCCAGGCGATGACGGCGATCGCCTCCGGACAAAAGGTCGTCGTCTCCGTCGCGCGGGCCGATCAGGTGGGGGACGTGCCGCTCGTGGCCGCGCCCCGGCCTGTCGTGTCACCACCCTTGGAATCATCAATCCGGGAATCACGAACCGCGACACAGCAGCCCCTGACGCCAATCGCGCCGCAGCAGCCCGTGGTCGTGGTGCCGCCGCCGCCCGCCGCAGCCCCCACCGCTTCGGTTCTCGTGGAGCCCCGAGTGGAGCCCCGAGTGGAGCCCCGAGTGGAGCCCCGAGTGGAGCCCCGAGTGGAGCCCACGTTCTCCCCCAGGGCCTCAGTGCCCGTGGCCGGCCCGGTCCCAGCGTTCGTGCCAGCCGAGCGGCAGACCGTGGCACCGGCCTTCGTGCCTCCGCCAACGCCGGTCGCGCCGGCCATCCCCACCGCGGCCCTGCCCGCGGCCGAGCTTGCTTCACAGGCCACGCCGCGAGGCCGTACCGCTCTCGGCGTTCGCACCGTACCGATCGATCCCGGCATCCAGTCGCGGTTTCGCCTTCCAGAGGCCGCGGGCGCCTACGTCATCGGCGTGGTGGGCGATCTGCCGGCCTCGAAGGCCGGAGTTCCACCTGGCAGCGTGATCGTGAAACTCGGAAATCGCCCCGTGCGTTCGCCACAGGAGCTCACGCAACTCGTCGCCACGGGCCCGATCGACCGCCCCGTGCCGCTCGACTACGTTCTGCCGGGTGGCACCGAGAAGCGGGCCGACGTGGTGCTGCAGTCGCTGGATCAGCCGCTCGAACAGGCGCTCGTCGGTGACGGCCCGATGCAGCCGACGACGGCCCCCGCGCTCGAGCCCGGCCCCGCCCCGCGGACGAGCCGTCGCCCCATGACACCGGCCGAAGCCGAAGTCGGCGAGCTGCGTCGCGAAGTCGGGCTCGTCAGGGCCTGGCTCGACATGCTCGAGCGCCGGCTCGAGCGGCTCTCGCGCAGCGATCGGTAGAGACCTGTCCGGCCGGTTTTTCGCTGGCAAGGATTCGGCCCACGTCACTGCGGTGAAGGGGATCACATTCTCCCCGCCGGCATTCGGGCTCTCACAATCGCAGGGCCCGCGCCGGGATCCGGCGAGCCCGCTCACGCCGCCGATCGGCCCGCCTGCGGAGCGGGCGATGCTCCGGCCTTCGCGGCGGACACCCCGACCCGCTCCAGTTCGGCATCGAGGCTCACGCCGTCAGGCCCCTTGCACGCCGCCATTCGGGCCGCCACCCGCGACGGCTCCTTCCGCACCGGCCGCTGGCCTTCCCGACGAGTGCCGTCCATGGCCCAGGCCTCGGCATCGTTCGAGAGATGCGTGAGGAGCCGCTCGACGCCCGCCCGATGGTGTTCGATGCCGTCCCGGTCGAGATCGGGCGGCACACTGATCGCGCGGCTGACGACGCCCCGAGCCCTCGACCACGGTCGGGGGATGGCGAACCGGTCCCATGTGCCGACCCGCCAGGGATGGTCGTAGCCCATGCCCATGGCGACGATCGGGATCCCGAGCGTGCTCGCGAGAAACACGCATCCCGGCGCCAGGCGTCGCCGCGGTCCCCGGGGGCCATCGGGGGTGATCGTGAGATTGCCCTCCGCCGCCCGCTCCGCGAGTTCGCGCAGGGCCGAGGATCCGCCGTGAGACGTGCTGCCCCGCACGACGCCGAATCCCATCATCCGGGCGACCCGGTCGAGGATGTTGGCGTCCCAGTGCCGGGACAGCAGCATCGAGATGTTGCTGTGGCCGCGGAGATAGAGCGGCATCAGGATGTTTTCGTGCCAGAAGACATAGATCTTCGCGCCCCGGTAGCCGGGATTCACCGGGTCGGCCTCGGGATCCCCGAACACGACCTGGTAGTCGAGCGTGCCCATCCACTGCCGGACGGCAGCGGTCGATGCGAGCGACCAGGCACCGATCGCGAATGCGGATTTCAACTTCACTGATCTCTGTCCTTCTTGTGATTCGGCGGGCCGCCGGTCAACCGTTCCACCAGGTGCCTTCGAAGACCTCCTCGGCAGGCCCCGTCATGAAGACGTGGCCGCCGGAGGCCCACTCCAGTTCCAGTCTGCCACCCGGCAGGTCGGCCGCGATCGCGCGGTCGGTCCGACCGGTGAGCACGCCGGCGACGCAGACCGCCGAAGCGCCCGTGCCGCAGGCCATCGTGATCCCGCTGCCCCGCTCCCAGGTCCGCATCCTGACGTGGTGCGGGGAGACGACCTCGACGAAGTGCACGTTGACCCGTCGGGGGAACATTCCGTGTTTCTCGACCTGCGGTCCGATCGATTCAAGCGGCACGCGATCGACGTCGCGGCAGTAGAACACGACGTGGGGATTGCCCATCGACACGCAGGTCATTCGCGGGTCGAGGCCGCACTCACGCCACCAAGGCTCTTCGCCGCCGAGCGCGGGCGAGGCCGCATCGACCACGCGGCCCGTGCCGGCTCCCGTCACGGGGATGTCGGCGGCGTCGAGCAGCGGTTCGCCCATGTCGACCCGCACCTGCGACGTCCGCGGCCCCGTGCGGACGACGTCGAGCGTGAGCACGCCACGGCCCGTCTCGATCGTCACCGGTCCCTCCGGAGCCCGCCCGCGCGAGACCACCAGATGAGCCACGCACCGCACACCGTTGCCGCACATCTCCGACTCGCTGCCGTCGGCGTTGAACATCCGCATCCGGGCCGTCGCCTTGTCGGAGGGAAGCACCAGCACGAGTCCGTCGCCTCCCACGCCGCGGTGTCGATCGGCGACCAACGCCGCCACGGCGGCCGGATCGGACGGCGTCGGTTCGACGAAGCAGTCGACGTAGACGTAATCGTTGGCGGCACCGTGCATCTTCACGAACTTCATCGGTCGCTTCCTCGGTTCATGCGCGGCCGCCGGTCGGTGGCGTCGCGCGTCCTGCCCACTCTACCAATCCGGCCCCGTCTACCCCGCCTCCAGTGTCTCACCGCTGCGCCTGATCGGCCGGCCGCGTGGCGAGCGGCCCCTCGCCCCGGCGCTGCGACTGGAGCCGTTGAACGGCGGCCGCCAGCGTCGGAAACGCCTCCGTCGAGGTGAGGGGATCGGCGATCGTGCCATCGACCCGCACGAGCAGGAACTGCCCGCTGGCACCGCCGAGCATCCGTTTCATGGCGGGCAACTGCGTCTGGGCCTCCCCCATGATCGGCCGGAGCATGAGGTTGATGTTGGAGTCGAAGTCGAGTTCGCCATTCCCCACGAGGCTGATGGCGTCGCCGGAGAGTTCGATCGTGTCGAGGTAGGCGTGCGGGCCCTCGATCCGGAAATCGACCAGGCTGCTGGTGAATGCCTTGCGGTCCGGCGACTTCACCCGCAGGATTTTCAGCAGCGACATCATCACGGGGAGCTCGTAGATGTCGGCATCGCTCAGCCGGACCTGTCCGCGACCGGTGAGCGAGTGCCGGCCGGCCCTCGAGCCGCGAATCTCGATGCCGCCATGCACCCGGCCCTTGAAGTGGTGGGCCCCGCCGCACAGGTCGCCCGCCAGCCGCTCGAGGTCGGCTTCGGCGAGCGAGGCGGTGACCGTGAAGCCTCCGGCATCGCCCGCCGCGACGCTGCCGTCCAGCGTGAGCGTGCCGTCGGCCACCCGCGCCGTCAGCCGGCGGGTGGCCGCCTGGGAATCGCCCCCCGCCGCCGACCCGAACACCGCGCCCGTCTGATCCATCATCAACGGCCCGCGGACGGCCGTCATCTGCACGCCGTTCCACATGGCGCTGTCGATGGCGACGTCTCCGGTCGTTCGCCAGGTCCGGCCGTCGCTTTGGCCTCGCAGACGCACGCCGCCGTGCACGTGCGCCAGCGGCAAGCCGACGTCGAGCGCGGCCTGTTCCACGTCGATTTGCATGTCCCAGGCGGCGGCGGCCGGACCAGGCACGGTCTCGCTGCGTCCGCCCGGCCCCGCGACAATCGTCGGCGCGGTCGAGTAGATCTCGAGCGCTCCATCGACCGCGAGCATGCCCCGCAACCTGACGCCGGCGACGGCCTGCCCGAGTCCGGCGGGCAGCGCCTGAAGCACCTCGTGGTCGGCGCGAAAGCGGTCGGCCGAGAGCCGCTCGAAGGACACGTGCCAGCCGCCGTCCGGGGTGAATCGACAGACCCCCTCGGCGGAGACCGTCGTGCGGGCATGGGCCCCCCGCACGTCCTCGAAACGGAGCAGGCCGTTCTTCAACTGAACCCGGCCCCGCAGCCGTTCGAGCCGGTAGGGAAACCAGGCCGGCTCGATCGAGACGGTGTCCCCCTGTGGCTCGGCCTCCAACTCGACCTCCGTGCGGCGTGCCTTGACGCGATGCCGCACCTCCGCCGTGAACCGGGCGTTGCCGCGGGGCGCGACGTCGTCCCAGATGCGGCGCATGCCCGAGGGAAGCGCGTCGCGGAGTTCCTTCTCGAGCACCACGTTGGTCCCCGCGAGGTGGAGTTTGAGTTCGCCGTCGTCCTCGCCGATCCGCTCGAGGGTGCCCGTGCACCGCACCACGCCGGTATCGTTCGATCCGGTGATCTCACCGATCGTCCAGTTGCCCCGGTCCATCGAGATGCTGCCCGACACGTTGCCGAGCGGATAGGGAAAGCCGGCGTAGGCCATGCTGCACTGCGTGAGGCGAATCCCGAGGGAGTTGGCAAACCCGCCCGCGAACTCCGGCGAACGGTTGTGCCGGAACACGAAGTCGAAGGCGCCGCCCCCCCGCAGCGAACGCACGATGTCGGCGCTCTTGGGTGGCATCGCCGCGAGCAGCGCGTCGTCGATCCGCATGCCGTCGCCCCGCACCTCGACGAAGCCACGGCCGCCGGCGACCGTGGCGACCGCGGCCTCGACGTGCACGGGATGCCCGCCGGCCTCGCCGGTGAGGTGCATGGAGAGGAGGTCGTCCTTGAGCGTCACCGTGCCGACGGTGCGATCGACCCGGTAGGGAAACCGGTAGTAGGTGAGCGACACGTTGCGGCAACGCAGCGAGACGTCCGGCGTCACGACCCCCCGGCGGCGGACGAGATGGGCCCGCAGATCGACTTCGCCGGCCGGCAGAAGCTTGCTCCAGTGCGTGGCGATCTTCGCCGGCAGCAGGCCCTCCCAGTGCCGGCCCACGAGCATCCGATCCGACTCGACGAGGCAATCGAAGTCGGCGTCCTGGTTCCAGCCGGCGAGCCGGCCGGAGCCGCGCACGAGCGTCGCCCCGGAGCGGGCCTCGAGCCTCTCGCAGGCCAGTCCGCCGCGGTCGGCGGTGAACTTCGCCGACACGTCGCTGACCGCGAACGGCAGCGAGGCGTGCTCGAAGTGGCCCGATTCGAGCTCACCCGCGACGGCGAAGGATGCGGCGTCGAGCGCGTCGAGGGTGCCGGATGTCCGCCATTCGAGGTCGAGTCGTCCTCGCAGGCCGGCGAGCCACTCCGGCACGGCGGCGGTGGCCGGCAGCAGCGATTGCAGGCGGGGCGAGATGTCGAGCGACTGCAGGTGTCCGGCCAGTGTGAAGACGCCCCCCGCGGAGAGTTTCCCATCGAAGCCGGCGCGATCGAACAGATCGGCCGCCACCGTCCCGCGGATGGCCGTGTCCGTGCCCCCCGAACCGGCGGCGAGCGGCCGAAGATCGACGCCGATGCTCCGCAGCGTGAGCCGCGCGCCGAGCCCGGCGCCCTCGAGGATCAGGGTCGCGTCGTCGATCGTCACCGGCACGGGCAGCACCCCCCCGCCACCCCGTGTCAGTTTTGAGAGGCTCCAGGATCCGTCGGCGTTGCGGCAGGCGTGAACGACGGGCCTGCACAACCGGACGGCGGTGACCTTTGGCTCACCCGCCACGAGATCCTGGAGCGTCGTGCTGCAGGCGACCCGGACTTCGTCCACCACGAGCAGACGCCGGTGTTCCGCCGGCATGGTCGGATCGACGAACGTGACACCACGCACGACGATCCCCTCGCCATCGACGAGGCTTGCCGCACCGACCCGCACCGTGAGTCCCGGAAACCGTTCCTGGAGCCGCGACTCGATCCGTCGCCGCACCTCTTCGCCGATCCGGTTCGATCCGAGTGCGACCGCCACCACGACCGCCGCCACGGAGAGCGGCAGCGTCCAACGGACGAGCATCCAGAGTAAGTCGGCGAGCGGTTTCATGCAGACGAGCGTCGGCCAGGACACGGGAATCGCGCGGCAGCCGATTCCTCCGGGAGCGGGGCGGGAAAGTACGCGGTCACCCGAGGGGTGGTCAAGCCACGGCACGGGCCGTTTCGCATCGCAAGAACCCGCCATTTCGCCAGCCTGCCCCGCTTGCTATGCTGCCGCGGTTTCCGGGATATCCGGGGGGAAGACGGCGACCGGTTGTTGGCCCGTCGCGCTTCCGATTCATCTCAACGCACGAGGCTTTGTCGCATGGCCGCGAACCACTCCCATTCCGCTGACGACCGTGTCGGTGCCGTCCCCAACGCACAGCGACTCCTGTGGGCCGGATTCATGGCCATCCTCGCCGCCGGGGTGGGCTTCTCGATTCGTGCCGGGATCCTTGGCCAGTGGGCCGAGCAGTACGGCTTCACCCAGACCGAACTCGGCACGATCACCGGCGGCGGTCTGACCGGCTTCGGGATCATCATTCTGCTGTCGAGCCTGATCGCCGACCGCATCGGCTTCGGCCCGCTGATGTTCTCCGCATTCGTGATGCACGTCATCTCCGCCGGCCTCACGCTCGCCACGGGTGCCGCCTTCGCGGCCGGTGGCAAGCCGCTTGCATTCCAGTGCCTCTTCTGGGGCATGTTCCTTTTTGCCATCGGCAACGGGATCGCGGAGGCGGTGGTCAATCCGCTCGTGGCCACCCTTTTCCCGAAGAACAAGACGCACTACCTGAACATCCTGCACGCCGGCTGGCCGGGGGGCCTGATCGCCGGTGGCCTGGCGAGCTACTTCATGGCGGGCAACGAATCCACGAAGCCCGTCGCCTGGCAGATCCAGATCTCGCTGTTCATGATCCCGGTCGTGCTCTACGGCCTGATGATGATCGGCCAGCGGTTCCCGAAGAGTGAAGCGAGCAGTTCGGGCGTCTCCTACCGCGACATGCTCGGCGAACTCGGTCTCTGGGGAGCCGCGGTCATCTGCGGTCTGCTCGCGCTCTTCTTCAAGAACGACCTCGGTCTCTCCCCTGTCGTCTCCGGGTCGATCGCCGCCGGCCTGCTCGTCGCGTTCGGTGCCGCCACCGGCTTCCGCGCCGGGCATTTCCTGCTGGCATTCCTGCTCATCGTGCACGCCATGGTGGGATACGTCGAACTCGGCACCGACTCCTGGATCTCGAAGATCACCGGCGCCATCATGGCCAGCAAGGCGAACGGCCTGCTGCTCTTCGTCTATACGTCGGCGCTGATGTTCATCCTGCGGTTCTTCGCGGGCCCGATCGTGGAGCGGATCTCCCCGCTGGGGCTGCTGGCCGCCTCGGCGGCGTTTGGGGCCACGGGGCTGACGCTGCTGGGGAACGCCGAAGGCGCGGTGATGTGCATCGTCGCGGCCACCGTCTACGGCATCGGCAAGACGTTCCTCTGGCCGACGATGCTGGCGGTGGTGAGCGAGCAGTTCCCGAAGGGGGGCGCGATCACGATCGGCGCGGCTGGTGGCGTCGGGATGCTCGCCGCCGGCCTGCTCGGTGGCCCCGGAATCGGCTTCCTCCAGGATCAGAACGCGTCGGCCAAGCTCCGTGAGGCCGATCAGGCGGTCTACGAGCGCTACAAGGCGCCCAAGGAGAACGAGTTTCTCTGGCTCAAGACCGTCGGGCTCGACGGCTCAAAGGTGGGCGTGCTCGAGGATGGCGGCAAGGAGGCCCAGCGGGCCCTCGAACTGCTGCAGAAGGAGAATGCGAAGCCGGAGACGATCGACGCGCAGCAGTCGCTGGTGACCTGGTGGACGGGCACCGCGAGCACGTCGGCCGCGGCGGACAAGCCCCTCGTCGAACAGGCAGGCCTGTTCGGAGGCCGCCAGGCGCTGAAACTCACGGCCTATGTGCCCGCCGCGATGTTCGCCTGTTACGCGCTCCTGCTCGGCTGGTTCCGGGCCCGCGGCGGCTATCAGGCCAAGGGCATGCACCACTGATACGGTTCCTACTTGATCCTCAGGCGCGATCCACCGGGTTCTGCAGATGGATCGGATGTTTTTCCTGCGAAGCGTCCGGTAGCTCCTGATGGCTTCCGCCGTGGCCATCGCAGCCTGTGAGCGCGATGCCAGCCTGGGCCGTCAAGGATCATGACGGCATGCTCGCGGCGGCGAAGCTTGCTCGCCCCCTCCCGGGCGATAAAGATGGCCAAGCCGACACGATCAGGGTTCGCAGGGAACCACGCATGTGGCGCCGTTCTTCTCGGCGAACAAGGAGACCGTGAGGGGCTACCCGTGCCCCGGGAGCCGGCGTAGGCCGACCAACCGCCTGCGGCGGGCGTCACCCACCAGAATCCCCAATCCGCGGGCAATCAACCCGTGGCCCGCGAGGCTCAACTGGGAGCCGTATAACTTCGGCTTCTGCGGTTTTTGACGCGGGATTCCCCGGTCGATGATCCCCGCATCCTGCTCGGGCAGACGTTTTCCACCTTCTGCTCATCGCCCGGGACCATCGGCACATCTCCGGCGCCGGGCCTCGGCTCACGACGGGGGGCTTTCGTCGGGGAGCGACAGCGGCTGGATGTGAAGGTGGCCATTCTCCAGTCGCCGCACCTTGATCCGCCCCGGGACATCGAAGGCGGTCGCGGCCCCCACGTCACCCCCGGCCATCGCCGCGAGCCCCGCATAGTGTCGGGCGGTCATGTCGCGTTGCGGCCAGCCCTCCCGACGCCAAAGGGCCACGAAAATCTCGGCCACGAGATGACCGTCGAGATGGGCGATCTCGTTGGCCCGCAGGACGATGCGGCCGTCGGCGTGCCGGCTCGCACATGCCTCGAGCAGATGTTCGGCCGCACTGCGGATCGCCGCCGCCACGAACGCGGCCTGGTGGCCCAGTCGTACGATTGATTCCGTGGCGGCCGGAAACGGCCCGGCCTCACAGCGGGCGATGACCTCGTGACGGAGGAAGTTTCGTGCATGCCGCGGATCGGCGTTGGTCGGATCCTCCCGCCACTCCTGCCCGATCGCGGAAAGAAATGCCCTCGCGTCGGCACGGGCCAGCCCCAGCATCGGCCGCAGCAGCGACACGCCCGGATCGAGGGCCCGCGCCGCCGGCATGCCGCCGAGGCCGGCGAGCCCGGTGCCCCGAAGCATGCGCTGCAGGATGGTTTCGGCCTGATCTTCGGCCGTGTGGGCCACCACCACGTGCCTCGCGCCGACGGCGGCGGCGACCTCCGCCAGGAAACCGTACCGGAGCCGACGGGCCAGGCCCTCGATCCCCTCGCCGAGATCGTCGGCGTCGCGCACGCAGAGCCGCCGCCAGACCAGCGCCAGGCCAAGTCGGTCCGCGAGCGCCTCCACGAACGCCCTGTCGGCGGCCGCCGTCACCCGCAGGTCGTGTTCGGCATGCACGACGATCAGCCGCCGCTCGGCGGCGGCTGGCACGATCCGCCGCAACGCCATCAGCAGCGCCACACTGTCGGCTCCCCCCGACACGGCGGCGATCACGGGCATCGTCCAGAAGCCCTCCGCCGGGAGCGCGGCCCGCAACGCGGCGACGAAGCCGGGGCGGTCTTCGTCCGCCGGCTCGACCCGCTCGTTCGCCTGCTTCGTGGATCCCATGGCTCGCTCCTTGCCCATTCTGCCAGATGACGGTCGTCGAAGCGGCATTGAGCAGCCCCGAGTGCGGGGCTACCCTCCCCCGCCCCGGCCAACGCCTGGCCGGACCACCCAGGAATCGAACATGTTCGCCTCCGCCTCCCGAGGTGTCAGCCTCGCGGCCCTGACGCTCCTCATGATCCCGGCCTGCTGCGGCTGCTCGACCCTGCTGACGGCCGCCTACCTGCTCCAGCCGGCCGACGTGCCAGCGGAGTTCAAGGGGCTGCGGGGCAAGCATGTGGCCGTGGTCTGCAGGCCGATCGTGGAGCTCGAGTTCAGCGATGCCGGTTCCGCCCGCGAACTCGCCACGCTGGTCGGCACGCAGCTCGACGGAAAGGTCCGCCGCGCGCGGGTCATCGGACAACAGGAAGTGGCCCGCTGGATCGACGAGAACTCGTGGGTCGATTACCCGACTCTGGGCAAGTCACTCGACGCCGACCTCGTCGTCGGTATCGATCTCGAGGAGTTTCGGATGCACGAAGGCTCGACGCTCTACCGCGGCCGGGCGTCGGCCCACGTCCGCGTGTTCGAGGTCTCTTCGAAGAAGGTCCTCTTCGAAAAGCGGATCGACGACTTCGCCTTTCCGTCCAACACCGCGATCCCCGCGACCGACCGGTCCGAGGGGGAGTTTCGCGGCATGTTCCTCCAGATCCTCTCGCAGAAGATCTCGAGATGCTTCCACGCCTACGAGAGCCGGGAAGTCTTCGCCGAGGACAGCCTGACGTTTTAAGCCGGATCCGGGACGGCCGTGGCCACCGGAGCGGATTCGACGAGCCACCTGACCCGGCCGCGTTCTAGAGATTCTTCAGCGGCCGCTTCGGCTTCGGCGGGGCGACCATCCGCCGCCGATCATCGGCAGGATTGCCACCGCCGCCGCCGTCGCCCATCTTCGGAGCATTGACCCCGGTGTAGCTCTCGTCCCATCGATAGCCGAGGGGCTGCCGCAGCTCGTCGGCCGCCATCTTGGCCCAGGGCGTGCCGGGGTGGTCATTGACGACCCGCTTCAGGAACATTAGCGACTGGCCGGCGAGTTTCTCGGTCTGTGACCCGACCGCGGAGATGTCGTCGTCGGCCTCGAGTCTCCATGTGTCATTCTTGGGATTCTTGAACTTCATCCCCGCCTTCGCCTGGGCGAGCATGATGTTGTAGGCGTCGGTCCTCACCTTCAGCGCCATCACGCGGCCCATCGCCAGGTCGTACCCCGCCTGCCACCGCTTTTCGTCGATTTTGTCACGGTCGGGCAGCCCCGCCGCGAGGATGCCGTAGATCGCGTCGATCTTCGGCTGCAACACGGCCGCCTTCTTCTGGGCCTCGCTCAGCAGCAGCGCCAAGGCGCCGTCGTCCTGCCTCGGGAACACCCGTCTCGGCGAATCCATCGGGCCAACCTGCGAACTCCGCGCGGCCTCGACCAGCGATTTCATGGCGCGGTTGGAAGCCAGCATCTTGTCGATCTTGGCGGCCGACTGGTAGTCGGGCCGATAGTTGCGCATCACGGTGGAATCGAAGAAATACCTGAGCCGCGAGGACATGTCGGCGACCTCGCCGTCGCTCACGCGGCCGCTGGCGTTTCGATTGGCGTGCACGCAAAAATAGATTCCGCCCGTCTCCGCGCAGAGTTTCGAGAGGCTGAACGGGCCAAACCCGGAGTCGATCGGCTCGTCGGCGTCGCTGCCGGACCGCACTCGAACCAACTCGGGGTAGAGCGTCTCCGGGCCCTGTTCGACGACGGCCCACTGCACGTCGTTGTCGTATTTCGGATCGAACTCCCGGAACTTCATCTTCACCTCGCGGGTGCCGAAGGGGGCCGGCACCCCGACGACATAGACCCGCATCGCCTGGGCACGACAAAAGGCGGCCACCTGATCGGCATACTGCTGGTCGTTGCCCACCTCGTCGGTGAAGCAGATGATCATCACGTTCCGCTTCGCGGCCGAAATCCGCATCTGCTTGGCCGCCTTGGCCGCCTCGGCGATCGCGGTGAAGGTCATCTCGACGCCCGATTCATCGATCGGGATCGACTCGATCGCCTCGACGACCCCGCTGGTCTCCCGCACGGCCTCCTTGACGACCGGCGTGACCTTCTGGCCGTAGGCAAACACGAGGTTGAGCAGTTCGTGGTCTTTCACCTCGGCTCCGGCGAGCCCGAGTTCGTCGAAGACGCGTTCCAGCCGTCCTGCGATCTCCTTCCGCTGTCCGGCGAGACTCACCGACTGGTCGAACACCCAGCAGACGACGGTCGATCGCTGCTGGAGCGAGGCCGCGATCTCCATCGTCAGGCGATCGACGGCCCCGCCGGTGCCGGCCGTTCCCACGCCGGTGTCGCCGGCTCCCACCCGGCCAACCTGCAGATACTCGCCGAGTTCGACGCCGGTGGGAGGGAGGTCCATGGGGGCGATCACCAGTTCGCCATCGAGGGCCTCGGCCACGTCGACGGTCACCACCGGTTCATCCGACACGAGGGACGCGACGGCGTCGGTGATCTCGAGGGTCTCGGTATCCGATGCCGACGCCGATGCCGATGACTCCTCGACCGCCACGGTCATCTCCGGCGCAGCGAGCAACTCGTCCTCGAAGACCGGCGTCGGGGCGAGAATCGTGATCGGCGGCTGCTTCGTGGCGATCGACGGGATGCCGACGAACGCCAGTGCGAGAAGGACCGCGACGTGGAGCGTCAGGCTCATGGCCCAGGCGGGCGTGTCGCCGTCCAGGGGCGTCTCCTCCTCGCCCGTGAACTCCTGCCACCACCGTCGCGCCGGCTCGAGCCAAGACATGGTAATCCCTCGTTTCGGGGCATCACGGCGGCGCCACCGCCGGGAAAGCCCGCTTGGACCGCCCTGGAGGATGTCGGCCCCGCCATGGCCGAGTTCGTGCAGACCACGGTATTCTATTCCCGGAGGGCGACTTCCGCCCCCTGAGCCCCCGGGACGAGCGAGTTTCGCCTTCCATAGCCATGAACCGCTGTTTCTTTCGCAGATCCGCCATCATCGTCTGCCTGGCTGCCGCCCTCGCCACGAACCGGCCCGTGGCCGGCCAGCCCGCGGCAGCGCCCCCCGCCGCCGGCGGGAAGACGAAGGCCGCGCCGGCGCCGAAACCCCCGGTTGATGTGCCGCTCGAGACCAGCGACGGCGTCGCGGTCGTCGCCTGGTATTACCCGGTGCTGGAGGAGAAGCCGCCCCTGGGCACCGTCATCCTGGTCCACGACCTTGGCGGCTCGCATCTCACGGTCGAACCGTTGGCAAGACGACTGCAGGCAGGCGGCTATGCCGTCGTGGCCCCCGATCTGCGGGGCCATGGTGACTCCCCGCTCAAGAATCTTCCCGGATCGCCGGAAGACCAGCACAAGCTGCTGAAGAAGCCCGACTTCGACATGATGGTCGCCACCCGCGGCGGACAAAAGCGGGAACAGGCGAGCGTGCGCGGCGACCTCGAATGCGTCCGTAACTGGATCAAGCAGCAGGCCGAAGACGACAAGCTCCCGATGGAGCCGTTGTTCGTGGTGGGGTCAGGGCTGGGCGCGTCGCTGGCCGCCACCTGGACGGCCGCCGATTTTCTCTGGCCGGACCTCGCCAGCGGCCCACAGGGCCGTGCGGTGACGGGCCTGATCATGGTGAGCCCGGCCTTCACGAGCAAGGGATATTCGATCGCCACGGCCCTGACGAGCGAGGCGATGAGACGCACGGTGCCCCTGCTGGTGATCGCAGCCGCCGATGATCGGGATGCCGTGAAGGTCTTCGATCAACTCAAGCGACAGCGACCCAAGAGCTGGTTCGACAGCCGGCATCCCTTCGGAGAGAAGAAGGACGGTTCCCCCGTCAAGCCAGTCGATGCAACGCTGGCCCTGTTCGTCAACGAAGCGAGCACCAGCGGTGATGCCCTCGCCTCCCAACGTCCCGGCGAAGGGGTCGATCCGGCGCAACTGATCATCGGGTTCATGAAGACCGCCGCCGGCACCAAACGCTAGAGCGCATTCGGGATGGCTCTGGCGACGATGCGGCACATTGGAAGGGGTAGGCGAGGGGGTCGGCGAACGCTCGAGGAGCCTTGGGCGTATCCTCGCCCCGGCGACCATCCGGAGGACCGCGGAGCGGCGACTTTTGCCGCCCCTGAGCCGGTGCTCCACGGAACCTGGATGCGCTCGAGCCTCGACCTTTGCAGTGTTTCAGGGGGTGGCCCGCCGCCTTACGGCAGCCGCAGCTCCATGCCCGTGACTGCGAGGTCGGGACTTCGGAGCCGATCGCGATTGGCCTCCCAGATACGCTGCGCGGCGCTCGGGTCGCCGTAGAATCGAACCGCCAACGTTTCGAGCGTCTCACCGGCCGCAAGCCGCACCGTGCCGCCGCTCACGGCCGGCCGCACAGGTGCGGCGGCGGTCGGTGGAGCGGCATGGGTGCCGAGCCAGACCGGCGGGTTTCCCTGACCAACCGGCACTGCCGGCATCGATCGCGGCACGGGGGGGCCGGCGGGGGGCTCGATCGAACGTCCGCTGCCCGCCGACACCAGCTGCGGTCCACCGACCGACCACGCCGGGGGAAGCCGGAGTTCGGCTCCGATGGGGAGCAGGTTGGGATCGGGGATGAGATCGCGGTTGGCCTGCCAGACGGCGGTGGCTCCCCCGGGATGCCCGTAGAACCTCGTCGAAATGCCGGTCAGATCGTCCCCGTCGCGCACGACGCACGTCGCCGGCACGAGATCGGCGGCGATGCCGGTGGACGGCGGCAGGCGCGGTGCCGGCTCGGGGGCCGACCATGCCGCGGCCGGAGGCGGCGGGGCCTGGGCATCGAGGAGCGGTGGGGGCGGGACCTCGAGCGTGGAGCGGTACATGCCGTTCATCGCCGGGCCGACGGCGGCAATCGCCGGATTCACCGGCGGCAGCAGGTCGGGTGCGGGTGGCGGCACGTAGTCAGCCTGCAGATCGACCGGGCCGGGCTGCATGTCGTCGGGCACGAGCCACTGCCGAGCCGAACCGTTCGCCGGCCCGGCCACGGTAGCGGCCGCGACCGGCGTCGCGACGGCCGCCGGGACGCCGTCACCCATCGACCGCCTCCAGCCGTCCGACACCAGGCACCCGAACGGCACGGCCATCGTGACGCCCGCCGTCACCATCCCGAGCCCGAGAAGAAATCTGATACAGCTCGCGATGCGACCCACGGGTGTCTGGCTCCTGAAGGCGGTTGCCGGCCAGCATCCGCCACAGGGCAATCATGCCCCACCACCGGCCGCCAAACGGGCGTTCCGCCCGCCGACGCACCGCCGGGGGCAGACCGCCGGGCGGCGCCATTGGCATGAGCCGCCAGGTTTGCGCAACCGGCCCGGCCGGTCGCGGTGTTCAGGCCCGCTGCATCGCCGCACCCGGCGCACGGGCCGACTGCTCGCCCCCTGCAAACGCGTGCTGCAGCCAGAGCACGATCGGCGATGCGATGTAGATCGTGCTGTACGAGCCGACGATGATGCCGATGAGCATCGTGAAGGCGAAGGCATGGATCCCCTGCCCGCCCACCGCGTAGAGGATGAGGGTCGCCAACAACGCCGTGCCCGACGTGAGGATCGTCCGGCTCAGGGTCTGGTTGACGGCGCGATCCACCATGTCGGCCGTCACGAATCGCCCCTTGCCGCGGAGTTCCCGCAACCGGTCGAAGATCACGATCGTGTCGTTGATGGAAAAACCGATGATCGTGAGCAGCGCGGCCACGACGTCGAGGCTGATCTTGAAGTCGTCCACCAGGGCCCAGCCCAGGAAGGGGGCGACATACTTGCTCATGGCCAGGCAGGCGACCGCCACCAGCACGTCGTGCGCCAGCGCGATCACCGCCGCCAGCCCGAAGGCGACGTTTTGGAATCGAATCCAGACGTAGAGCACGATCATCAGCAGGCTCGCCAGGAGCGCGTAGACCGCCGTCACCTTGGTGTTGCCCGCCACCTTCCCGCCGATCGTGTTGGCGGCCAGATAGACCGGCGTCTCGGCGAGCTTCGCCTTCACGCCCTCGAGAATCCCCCGGGTCGAGGCCGGGTCGAGCGTGGTCGTCAGCGTCCAGTCACGACACGGACGCCCGGCGGAGGCGCCGGCGTCGGTCGATGCGATGTCGAAGTCGGCGTCGCCGATCTTCTCCGACTCGAGCCCTTCCCGCACGGTGGCCCGCAGGGTGGGCCGGCTGATCTTCTGGGGAAATCGAAGCGTCGCGGTGGTGACCGCGGGCGGAGACGACTCGCCCTCCTGCTTCCCGTCGGCGGCCTCGTCGCGGGCCGCCGTCGCCACGTCGATGATCTCCATGCCGTAGGTGGCCAGCCGATCGGGGAAGAAGCCCCGGATCCGCGCCTCCACGTCGTTCGCATCGTCGCCACGCAGCGACGTGTCGATCTTGTACCGCAGGTCGGCATCGCCCTCCGAAGTCGAAACGGCGCTGACGGCCGCGTCGGGAAGGGAGGCGACGGCCGCACGCACGGCGGCTATGTCGAGGGGCTTGTCGGGCTTGAACTCGATCTGCACGCTCGTGCCGCCGGTGAAGTCGATGTCGAAGAGCCCCTGCCCCCGCTGCCAGGCCGCCAGGACGCCGGCCGCGATGACCAGCAGCGAACAGACGACCGCCGGCCTCATCCACTTCACGAACTGGAAGTTGGTCTGGCCGAAGAGCCTCGCCATCGACAGCGTCTTGACCCAGCGATTCCGCTCGGCGAGATCGAAAACGACGCGGGAGCAAAACACCGCGGTGAAGAGATTGAGCAGCAGGCCGAAGAACAGCGTCACGGCGAAGCCCTTGAGCTGGTCGGTGCCGATCGCGAACAGCACGACCGCCGTGATCAGCGTCGTGAGGTTCGAGTCGACGATGGTGGAAAACGCCCGCTGGAAGCCGTTACGGATCGCCATCCGCACCGCGGCACCACGGTCGATCTCCTCCCGCATGCGCTCGTAGATGAGGACGTTGGCATCGACGGCCATGCCCACCGAGAGCACGAGGCCGGCGAGACCGGCGAGCGTGAAGGCGGCCTTGAAGGAGATCATCACCGCGACGACGAGGACGATGTTGAGCAGCACAGCCAGGTCGGCCACGAACCCGGAGAACCGGTAGTAGGCGAGCATGAAGGTCAGCACGAGGAGGGTGGCCAAAAGCATCGCCATCCGGGCCGACTTGATCGTGTCGTCGCCGAGTTGCGAACTGATCCGCTGCTCGCTGATCGGCTCGCTGCGGAGGGCGGCGGGGAGGCTGCCGGCATTGAGCACCTCGACGAGGAAATCGACCTCCGGCTGCTTGAAGCTGCCGGTGATCTGGCCTGACGACGTGATCGTGCTGCGGATCGACGGCGCCGACTGCAGCACGTCATCGAGCAGGATACCGAGACGGCTCTGCAGGCCGTTGGCGGGGTCGGGGAGGTTGCGGCCGGTGAGCAGGCCGAACCGGGCGGCACCGCTGGAATTGAGCGTGAAGTTCACGCACGGGCTGAGGTTCTCGTCCATGCTCGGGCTGACCCGGCCGAGATCCCCGCCGGTGACATTGAACGGATCGGCCATCACGAGCACCTCGAAGCCGCCGTCCGGCGTGGGTCGGGTGACGAGCCGCCGATCGTCGGCCGGATCCATCTTCGCCGGGTCGAGCTGCACCCAGCGGGCGAGGATCTCCTCCTTCTGACGCACCGTCGCGCCGGCCGTCTTGCCGGCGAGCAGGACCGCGGCCTGATGCCGCGGGTCTTCGCGGTTGGCGAGGATGCGAAACTCGAGCACACCGGCACTCGACACGATCCGCTTGATGAGGTCGACCTCCGACTGCTCGACATCCGGAATGATCACCTCGATCTGGTCGAGACCGTACTGCCGGACCGTGACCTCCTTCTGGCCGCCCGGATTGACTCGCCGGCTGACGGCGGCGACAAGCTTGTCCATCGCGATCGACGCCGCCTCGGGCACCACGTCAAAATCGACCTCGAGTGCGTCGTCGGTGGAACGCCGCCCCGACTCCCGCACCGCCACCCGGTCGAAATCCGCCGCGCTCACCGCGGCCAGAAAGGCCTCGCGGGCGGTGGCATCGCCGGTGGCAAGCCGCACGGTGACGCCGCCGCCCGATCGGCGGCTGAGCCGACCCTGGCTGCCTTCCTGGGTGGCCAGCATCCCCTCGAGCCGCCGGACCGTGTCGTCAACGCGGGCGGCAGCCTGTTTCGACGTGTCGATCTCGTAGACGAGGATCAGCCCCCCCTTGAGGTCGATGCCCAGCCGCGGCGGCCACCCCATCCAGCAGATGACGGCCCCGGCCGTGAGCGCGACGAGCACGGTGGCGATCCGTCCCCACATGTCGGCGGCCCGGAGACGGCCGGCGATCAGCCATGCCACGAACGTCGGCACCGCGAGCGTGAGCAGCGCGATGCCCCAGAGGGCCCAGTTCTCACGCCACCACTCCACGGGTGCGGCCGGCGCCGTGGGGATGGCGGCTGCAGCCTGCGCGAGAAGACCGAATGCGATGCTCGAGGTATTCATGCCTGACCCTGTTCCTGCGTATGTCGTTCGTTGGCCGATCCTGCGGACGCGGCCGTTCAAAAAGCCGGCCCCTGCGGCGGGGCTCAGGAGCTTCCACCGCCGTCGCCCGCTCCGCCACCTGCGTCCCCATCGCGAAGCACCCGGGCGACGCTCGAAAGTGTGACGACGATCTTGACGTTGGAAGCCTCGTCCACCTTGAGCGTGACCCGGTCGGCATCACGCTCGACATTGGCGACGGTTCCGTAGATGCCGGACGAGGTGACCACGCGGTCGTTCTTCTTGAGCGCCC
This sequence comes from Planctomycetaceae bacterium, assembly GCA_005773625.1. GTDB lineage: Bacteria > Planctomycetota > Planctomycetia > Pirellulales > UBA1268 > QWPN01. The sequence continues at coordinate 25,324 of SXHR01000008.1, forward strand.
CGAGCAATTCCTGCTGCTTCTTCATCCGCTCGCGTTCCGGGCGGAAGAGCAACAGGTAGGCGGCGGCCGCGATCGCCAGGAGCGGGAGGTACTGGAGGGCGAAGGGCACCTCCGGCCGCACCCCGCCCCCCTCCCCGGCCTGGGCGAGACACCACGCCGCTGCCACGAGCGGAGACACCACGGGGGTCGAAGGCGGAAGCGTCATCGGTCAACCGGTTGGGATGGGGGGTGCCGGGGGAAGGGTCCCGGAAACACAAGACCGCAAATGTAGTGGCCGCCGCGCGCGAGCGACAAGAGCGGTGCGTGGCGGGCGGACGCCACGCACGGGGCTCAGGATGCAGCTTCGCCCGGCTCCGGTGCCCCCATGGCCGAGAGGAGTTCCCCGGCGATGGCCGCCAGCCGCCCCGCGACGATCGCCTCCCGCAGCCGGGTGACGAGCCGCTGATAAAAGGTGAGGTTGTGAATGGAGGCCAGAATCGGCCCGAGCATCTCGCCCGCGAGGAACAGGTGCCTGATGTAGCCACGGCCGTGGCGGCAGGCGATGCAGGGGCAGCCCTCCTCGAGCGGCCGATCGGCGGTCGCATGGCAGGCGTTTCGCAGCCGCACCTGACCTCCGAAGGTGTAGACCAGCGAGTTGCGGCCGCACCTCGTGGGAAGCACGCAGTCGAACATGTCGATCCCCGCCGCGACGGCGGCGATGATGTCTGCGGGCTGCCCGACGCCCATCAGGTAGCGGGGTCGGTCGCCGGGAAGGTGGGGCACCGTTGCATGCAACGCCTGAACCATCGCCTCGGGTCCTTCGCCGACGGAGAGCCCGCCCACGGCATACCCGGGGAAACCGAGGGCACGCAGCCCCTCGGCGCTCTCGTGCCGCAGTTCCGGATCGAGCCCTCCCTGCACGATCCCAAACAGCGCCTGATCGCTCCGCGTGTGGGCCGCGCGACACCGTTCCGCCCACCGGAGCGACCTCCGCATCGCGTCCTCCACGACGGCCCGTTCACCCGGCAGGGCCACGACGTGATCCATCTGCATGGCGACGTCGGCCCCGATTCGCTGCTGGATGAGCATCGAGTTTTCAGGGGTGAAGTCGATCGGGCTCCCGTCGATGTGCGACCGGAAAAAGGCCCCCTCCTCCGTCACCTTCACCTGCCGCGCGAGGCTGAAGACCTGGAATCCGCCGGAGTCGGTGAGCGTCGGCCCGCCCCATCCCATGAACTTCCCCACGCCCCCGGCCGCCTCGACGATCGCCTCGCCGGGCCGCAGGTGCAGGTGGTAGGCGTTCGAGAGCACCATCCCCGCACCGGTTTCGGCCACGCGGCCGATATCGACACCCTTCACGCTCGCCAGCGTCGCCACCGGCATGAAGAGCGGCGTCGGCACGCTGCCATGCGGCGTCTTCAGGGTGCCCGCCCGCGCCGCTTGGTCCGTCGCCTCGACAGTGAACGCGAATCCAGGCTGCATGCAGAGTGGACCAGAGGGGTTGCCCATGCCCCGGGAGCCGGCGTTGCTGCCAGGCGGAGGCATGGATGCCGAACCGCCGGCAGCATCGAGTGAGCGGAGGGCAGGATAGCCGCAGCGAACGTCCGACGACGGGGCGTGGGCAAC
>SXHR01000111.1:0-4846 GCA_005773625.1 Planctomycetaceae bacterium
ATGAGCGTGCGGGCACGGGCGAACGCGGCGTGGCTGCGGCCGCGGCCGGCGGCGGTGCGTTCGTGAGGGGCGGGCCGGGAGGGGTTGTTCATCGGGGCTTGCGGGGAACCAGGGGGTGAGACGGCGGGGGGACGCACCGGGAGTGACGATCGTCGATCAGGGGGCGGCGAGCAGGGCCTTGGCGTTCGCGACGGCATCCGCGACGTGCGGCCGCGGGGCGTAGATCTCGACGAGGCCCTCGAGCAGGCTCCGCCGCCGCTCGAGCAGACGCTCGCGCTCGGCGGCCTCCGGGGCCGCGTCGGCCCGGGCGGAGAGTTCCGCCGCCTCGGCGAGCGTCGCCTCCGCCTTCGCGACGTCCTCGGCCCGCTCCTGGTCGGCCCGGGCCGCGAGCTTGTCGATCTGCCGCCGCACGAGCGCCAGCCAGAGGGCGGGATCCTCCTCGACGGCGGCACCGGCGGCCGGCACGGCCGCCGCGCCGGTGTCGGCGTGCAACACGAGGATCGCCTGCAGCGCCGCGATGCAGGCCAGAGGGCTCTCGTCCTCGCGGGCCATCGCCGCCCGGTATTCGCGTTCCAGGGGCGGCATGTCGGCGTCGGTTCGGCGCCGGCGGCGGGCCCGGCGCTCCAGCATGTCGAGGTCGAGGCCGCGGTCGAGATCGCGAACCGCCGCCGCCCGCGGATCAGCGGGATGCCGGGAGAGGAATTGGTCGATCAGGGGCCGGGCGTCGCGGAGATCGGGATCGGGAGCCGAGGCGACCGCCATGATCTGGGCGTGCAGCTCGTCGGCGGTCGGCGGCCGCAGCAACAGGTAGCCACCCCCCGTCACCAGGGCGGCGAGGCCGATCGCGAGGACCGCACGGAGCCGGTTTTCCCGCCGCTGCCGGGCCGTGGATTCGGCCTCTGTCGCGTGCCGCAGTGCTTCGATGGTCGTGAACCGGCTGGCGTGGGCGACGGGACCGGCCCGGTCGTCGGTGGCGGGCGTGGTGAGGCACTGGGCCTGGCCCCCCTTCGTCGGCATCGGCATCGTCTGGGCGTCGGCGGGAACGTCGCGGTTGGTGACCGCCCCGCCGAGCACCGCGGCACCGGACGCGGGCCCGTCTCCCGCAGCGGGGAAGGCGGCGGTCTGCGCGAGGAGATCGACGCCGGCGGGCGGCAGCCCGTCGGGCGTGGTCGTCGGCGTCGAGGGGGCGTTGGCGACGAGGGCCGCAAGCACGCGGCTCACCACGAGGGCGCTGGCGGGCCGCTTCGCCGGGTCTTTCGCCAGCAGCCGATCGACGAGGTGGTCGAGTTCGGCCGGCACGGCTGCGTTGCGGTCCGAGAGCCGCGGCGGGGGCTCCGTCTGCTGCCGTTGGATCACCTCGGCCGGATGGCCCCCGTGGAACGGCGGCCGACCGCTGAGCATCGCGAACATCACCAGTCCGAGCGCGTAGAGATCGACGCGATGATCGACCGGTCTGCCCGCGGCCTGTTCCGGAGCCATGTATTCGGCGGTGCCCACCACCATCCCGGCCATCGTCTGCCCCGCCCCGCCGAACAGCCGCGCGATGCCGAAATCGGCGAGCTTGATGGCGGCCCCGGCCGCGGGGTCGTCGGGAACGATCAGATTGGCGGGCTTGAGATCGCGATGGACGACGCCGTGATCGTGGGCCGACTTGAGCGCGCGGGTGATGTCGAGGGCGACGCCGACCGTCTCCTGCCAGGTGAAGCGTCGGCCCGACCGCAGCAGCTGCTCGAGGCTCCGGCCGCGGACGAGCTCCATCGCGAAGTAGGGCTGGCCGCGATCCTCGCCGAACGCGAGGAGTTGCACGATGCACGGGTGCCGCAGCGCCTTGAGCGTTTCGATCTCGGCGGCGAAGCGTTTTCGCAGGCCGGGGTCGTCCCCGAGGTGGGCGGCGAGGGTCTTCACCGCCACGCTCAGGCCGGTCGTCGTGTCCACGGCCTCGTAGACCGCCCCCATGCCGCCCCGGCCGAGCGATGCCGAAATCGTGTACGGTCCGAGGTGCGAGGGCTGCATGACGCCTGACAATGCGCGGATGAAGTCGGCCACCGCCGGACGCGGCGGCCGACCGGGGAAACCTGCGGCGTTTCCCCGGTCTTCTCCGTGGAGCCGCCGCCCGCCGCTCCGCGGCCGCGGAGCCGGGAACGGAACTTTCCACCGGCTGCCCAGTGTAGTCGTCGCCGCCCCGGAACGGCATCGGCCCGGTTTGCCGGCGGTCGGGTACAACATCCGGCCCGCCCGTCGATGCGGGCGAAAGGCGAGGACACCATGACGACCGCACGACCGCCGGACGGCGACACGAGGCTCCTGCCGGCCGACACCAACCAGGCCCGGGGCCTGGCCGAGCACGCGATCGATTTTCTGTTTCGCGACCCGCGGCCGGTGGGAGCCGCCACCCTGCGGCTGCTGGAGCGATTCCACCTCGACAGCGTGGGCTGCGGCGTGTCGGCCCTGGCGCGGGCCGCCAACGCGCCGAGCGTGCTCCGCCGCGAGGCTCTCGCCACGCCGCCGATGTCGGGCAGCAAGGGGGGAGTCTGCTTCGGTTCGCCGCGGCGCTGCCTCGTCGAGCGGGCGGTGGCCGCCAACGCGGCGGCGGTGCGCGAGTGGGATTCCAACGGCACCAACTTCGGCCACGACCCGGTGAAGGGGCGGACCGCCGGGGAGTTCGGACACAACGACTACTACCCGGTCGCGGTCGCGGCGGCCGGCGAGGCGGGGCTCGACGGCCATCAGACGCTCAGGCTCATGCTGCTCATCGACGAGATCCGCGGCCGGCTCGCCGAGGTCTTCGCCCTGCGGAAATATGCGATCGACCACGTGCACCACGGGGCCGTCGCCGCGGCCGCCGCCTACGCGGCGGCCCTCGGCGGCACGGCCGAGCAGGTCGAGTCGGCGATCGGGATGGTGGTCGCGCACTATGTGCCCTACCGGGCGATCCGCGCCGGCCACCAGCTCTCCGACAGCAAGGGGGCGTCGGCGGCGCTCTCCGCGGAGGTGGCGGTGATGAGCGCGCGGCGGGCGCTCGCCGGTTTTCTCGGACCTCGGGACATCTTTCGCAATCCGCTCGCCCTCTACCGCCGAAACGAGCCCTGCCCCGAGGGCAGGAGTCCTTTCGATCTCGAACTGGGTGTCGGCGGCGACGCCTTCGCCATCCACTCGATGCACTTCAAGCTCGGCCTCTACGAGCACCAGTCGGCCGGGGCCCTGCAGTCGCTCGTGGACGTCTGCGCGGCGAGGCCGTCACTGGCCGACGATCTCGACGGCATCCGCTCGATCGCCGTCCGGATCTACGAGCCGGCCTATTCGATCATCGCCGACCCGGCCAAGCGGACGCCCACGACGCGGCAGTCGGCCGATCATTCGCTCCCCTACATCCTCGCGCGGACGCTGCTCAAAGCGGGCCGCGCCGCCCGGGAGGCCGGGCAGGCGGCCCCCTCGGCCGCCCCGCTGGGCTGGGAGTCGCTCATGCTCCTGCCCGAGGATTATTCCGACGAGGCGATCCGCGATCCGGCGGTCGCGCGGCTGATCGCCCGCATGACGATCGAGCACGGTGGCGCCGACTACGACGCCCGCTACCCCGATGGCATTCCGACGAGCGTGACGATCGAGCACGATTCGCTGGGGCGCCTCGGCGGCGGCCTCGTCACCCATCCCCTCGGCCACGCGCGGTCGGATGCCGCGAGAACGGCGGAGGTGGTGGATCTCAAATTTGACCGGCTCGTCGCCGGCGCCGTTGACGAGCCACGTGAACTGCGTGAGCGGATGAGACTCGCCGGCAAGTCCCCGGCCGACATCGCGGAGCTGTATGCGTTTCCCATTCACGGGTGTGATCCCGGTTGACAAGCCCGTGGGGGTGACCTCGCGCCGCGTCGTCGATGCCGTCGCCCGGGCGCTCGGCATGAAGGCGGTCGGCCACGCCGGCACGCTCGACCCGTTGGCCAGCGGCGTCGTGGTCGTGTGCGTGGGCAGCGCGACGAAACTCGTCGATCACCTGCACGCCCTGGAGAAGCACTACGCGGCGACGTTTCTGCTGGGCTGCTCGAGCCCCTCCGACGACCTCGAGACGCCGGTGGAGCAGGAGGACGATCCACGGCGGCCCACGCCCGCCGAACTCGAGGCCGCACTGCCCCGCTTTCGCGGCGACATCCTCCAGCGTCCCTGCGACTACTCGGCCGTCCACGTCGATGGCAAGCGCGCCTACCGGTTGGCGAGAAAGGGCCGGCCAATGGAGCTTGCGGCCAAGCCGGTCCGCATCACGCGACTGGAGGTCACGGCCCACGAGTGGCCGCGGCTCGGACTCGACATCGTCTGCTCGTCGGGCACGTTCGTGCGGGCGATCGGCCGCGACCTCGCCGCGGTGCTGGGCACCACGGCGGTGATGGAGTCGCTGGTGCGGACGGCCGTGGGGCCGTTCACGCGGGAGGTGTCGCTGCCGCTCGATGCGGTGACGGGCGACGCGGTCCGCGGGGCGCTGCTCCCCGCGGCGGCCGCCGTGCCCGGGATGCCGCGATTGGTGCTCGCGGGCGACCTCCTCGAGCAGGCCGTCCGCGGCGGACTCGTCGATCTTCCTCCCGAGTCGCCCGGGGCGGTCGCGGCGATCGACGAGGCCGGCCAACTCGTCGGGATCCTCAAGCGACATGCGTCGGGGGCGGCGCGGCTGCGTCCCAACTTCCGGGGCGTCGGCTGAGTTCGACTTTTGCAGTTTTCCGAGTGGATGTGGTGGAAGTCACCCGTCGCGTAGGTCGGGGGTGCCCATGCCCAGTCGCCGGACGTTCGCGGATGCCATCGGGGCATCCGCTCACTCGATGCCGGCTGCGCTCCCGGCATCCTGCCTTCGCTTGCCGCCAAC
>SXHR01000009.1:0-17338 GCA_005773625.1 Planctomycetaceae bacterium
CACGATCACGGTGGACCTGAAAAAGATCCGGAGGTTCGCGGGCCTCTCGATCGTGGGCGGAGCAAACACGGATTCAGTCAGGATCGGGCCCGGGGGCGTGAACCTCGCCGCCATCGGCCGGGGGGCCGCCGCGCAGGGCCTGGTGATCGACACCGGTGCCGGGACGGCCGACAGCATCGCCATCGCCGGTCGGATCGTGGCGAAGGGAGCGGGCGGCGTGAGCCTCTCGACGCAGGGCTCGGGCCTGACCCACGGGATTCTGGTGGCAGCGAACGTGGTGGCGGCGAGAGGTTCTCAGTCGTTCGCCGGCGGCGTGACGCTCCTGAACGGCGTGGCCCTCCAGGCCGGCGGCGACATCTCCTTCTCGTCCACGATCGACGGGTTCGGCAGGCTGCAGCTCTCCGCCGGGCGGGCGATCACGATGGCGGGTGACGTCGGCAGTTGGCTGCCGCTGCAGGGCATCACGCTGGCCAAGGCCAGTCGCGTGCTCGTCGGCGGCGGACTCGCGCTGGACGGATCGGGCACGGCAGCCGGCACGAGCGGTTTCGTGATCGGGGCGAACGTCCACAATGTCGTGTTCGCACCCCTTGCCGGCGGCCGCACGATCAGCGGATTCGGGGGGGCCGGCATCCGCTTCGCGGGCGGATCGAACGGATCCCGGATCACGGGCGTGACGAGCACGGGCAATGGCGTGGGGCTCTTGGTCGGCGCGGGCCTCTACCGGGGCACCGTCATCTCCGGCAGCTCCTTCAGCGGCAACGTCGGCAATGGCGTGTCGCTCCAGGCGGCGCGGATCCTGACGATCGGCGGTCGGACTCCGGGCGCCGGCAACGAGATCGTCTCCAACGGCGGATTCGGTGTCGCGGCGACGGGGAGGTGCGCAGGTTCGCTCGTGGTGGGGAGCGAGATTGGCGCCAACGCGCTCGGCCAGGTCCAGAACTATCTGGCGAGCACGCTCTCGGGCAGCATGCTCGTCCAGAACGGCACGGGGCTGCTGCTGCAACTCAACGACGTGGGGCGGGCGGCCTACCGGGCGGAGAAGGCCCGGAGCTATTCCTTCGACGTCGGGGTCGAGGCCTTCGTGGTGTCGGCCCGTTCGACCGGGTGGCTCGACACCCGCACCGCGGCGCTCGACATCGACGCCTCCGTCGGCTTCATGGTGCCGTCAGCGGAGTTGATGCTCCCGTCGGGCATGCAGCGGACCATGCTCGGCCAGAACCACCTCGCCACGTCGCTGACGCCCTGGAAGACGCTTCCCGGGATCGAGTTCGCGAAGAGCGTGCAGTATGTCGGCAGCGATTCGTATGGCCGGCACTATCGGGCCCTCGTCGGGCTCTCGACGTTTGCGGGCATGATCCCGCTGGCCGACCTGCAGGCTGCCCCGCCCATCAACGCCGACGGGAGCCCCGTGCCGGTGGACGTGTGGGTGAACGCCCAGGGCAACGTGAGCCGGATCGCGGGGGTGTTTGCGGGCGGCGCCTTCACGATGTCGCTGCGCGGGCAGGGGGCGACAGGCTTCGTGCCCGCGCCGGCCTCGGCGCAGGCCACGGGGACGAACGCGGCCGGCACGCGGTCGGTTCCGGCCGCTGTGGAAATCCTCGGCAGCGGGGGTCCGAGCCTGCCCGGAACGCCCAACGGCGTCAGCGGCGTGCAGGTGGGCCACTCCACGCTCGCGATTCCCTCTGGGGCCGGCGTGGAAGCGCCCGCCGACTGGTACTTCCCGACGCAGGTCGACGGCACGATCGCCGCCCAGGGCGTGATCTGGCTGCAGCATGCCTCCGGCACCACCGGCGGCTCGCTCCGCGCGCTGGCCGTCGATCTCGCCCGGCAGACCAACAGCATCGTGGTGGCGCCGTCGCTACCGACCGAGATGAACTGGTCGCTCGCCGACGACCCGGCACGGCGGGCGGTGGCGTCGCTGTTCGAGGGCGGTCGAGCGGCGCTCGTCGGCAGTGCGACGGCGGCCGGCTATGTCGGGGACGCCGGCAACCTCACGGGGAAGTTCGTGCTCGCCGGTCATTCCGCGGGCGGCGGCTTCGTGACAGCCGTCGCGGCCGACTACGCCGACCGCAACCCATCGTCCACCGACCTCGTCGGCGTGATCATGGAGGACGGCGTCTCGCGCGGCGCGTTCGACGGGAGCGGCGGTTTCGCGGCGCAGGTGGCCGAGCTCGATGCCCGTTCCATCCCCGTCTATCAGCTCGCGGCCCCCGCGCAGCTCTGGAACGCCTACGGCGCCACCACCAACGCGCTGGTGGCGACGAATCCCGGCCGGTTTCGCGGCGTGGTGCTCACCGGCGGTTCGCACGTCGACGCCATGGTGGGCAGCGACCCGTCCGACGACATCGTGGCGCAGCGGGTGACCACATGGTCGCTGCCCGGCAATGCGGCGGCTGCCCGCCTGCTGACCGCCGGCTGGATCAACGACCTCTATGCGGGCGTCACGCCGGATGCGGCCCAGTATGGCTTCTATGCCGCGGCGAATCGCCCGATCCTGCTGGGCGCCGCCGCGGCGACGCCGCTTCCCAGCCCCGTCGCCAACACGTGGTCGGCGGGGGAGTGGAGGCTCAATGAGGAACTGGCCGCCCTTGGCGGGGTGTCCGGGTTTCAGCCGGGGCCCGTGGTCAACAGCGGCGGCAACGGCCTCAAGGGGGCCGTCACCCCGCAGGGGAGCAACGGCGTGACCGGTGTGAAGACCGGCACTTCGTCGCTGGCCATTCCTTACGGCCCCTGGGGCTATGTGACCTCGACGGACTGGTATTTCCCGACCCAGGCCGACGGGCAAGTCTCGGCCAACGGCATCGTCTGGCTCCAGCGTGGCGACCTGGGCGACGCGGCGGACTTCGCGGCGCTCGCCACCCGGATCGCGGGGCAGACCAACAGCATCGTCGTCACGCCCACGATCAGTTCGTTCGAGATCCCGACCCAGCCCGGGTGCTTCCTGGGCGGCGCCGGCCTGCAGCAGGCGGTCGCCGAGATGATGGACGGTGATCGCGGAGCGCTCGCCGTCAGCGCGAACGCCGCCGGCTATCAGGGGGTGCTGCCCGAGAAGATCCTGCTGGCCGGTCAGCGGCTGGGCGGCGGGTTTGCCGTCGAGGTGGCCGCCCGCACCGTCGACAACGGCGTTGCCGCGAACGTGCTGGGCGTGGTGATGGTCGATGGGGTCGCCGACCCGGACCAGTTCGCCGCGTCGCTCGCCAAGCTCGATTCCCTGGGCATCCCGACCTACCAGATCGCCTCGCCGCCGCAGGCCGCGAACAACTGGGGCCGCACCACGGAGCAGCTCGCGGCCCTGTACCCCGACCAGTTCGTCGGCGTGCAGTTCGACGATGCCAGCCCCCTCGACGCCGTGACCACGCTCGCCACCGGCTGGTTCAACGACTTCTACGCGGGGTTTGGGCCGACCGATCCTTTCTTCGGACTCTACGGCAACCCCAACGACGGCACCTACGTTTCCAACCAGCCGATCGTGTTGGGCGAGGCCGGGGCGACCGTGCTGCCCGCGCCGCCGCCGGTGGACATCAATCAATATGCAGGCCGCTGGTACGAACAGGGCAGCGTGAAGCAGGCGCCCTCGAGCGGGCTGGTCAACATCGCCACGGTCTACACGCTCCAGCCAGACGGCAGCATCAGGGTGGAGAACTCCGGCACCGCCGGACCCGACGGCCCGATGTGGAGCATCGCGGGGTCGGCGATCCCGGTGAACGCCGCCAACACCCGGCTCAGCGTGAACTTTTCCGGCACACCCACCGGGAACGAGCCGGGCAACTATTGGATCCTGGACTACGCCCCGGACTACAGCTGGGCGATCGTCAGCGACCCGACCGGGGCCTCGGGAACCATCCTCACCCGCGATCAGTTTCCCTCGGAGGCCGAGCACGACGCGCTGGTGGCCCGGGCGTATCGCCTGGGCGTGCGGGGCACCATCACCCCGACACCACAGTATCCGCCCATCTCATAAAAGCGGTCCGCATCGACCGCTCGATGGCGTGCCATCGACCTGCCACCTGTTGCAGAGTTTCCGTCGGTAGGGCTATCCTCTCCCCCGCATGGGAGCCCGTCAGCGGCCCGTGCTTCGACTGCCGCACGAACCGGAGCCGCCACCGCAGTCGGCACCAAGACCGAGTCCCGCTCCGGACCGCCGAGGATCCCCGTGTCAGCCAAGGAGATCGCCGCCCTGCGGGGCGAGTTGGAAGCGACGAGGGCGGAACGCGACCGCTTTTACCGATGGGCCAACGGCTTCGTTGACTTCACGGAAGGCCCGGCACGGAGCAACCTGGACAACTGGCGGCAACTCCAGGACAAGGGCTATTTCGAGAACCACCCCAATCACCAAGGCCTGCGGGCGTTCGGGAGTGGTGAAGTCGAGATCATCGAGCAGTTCAAGAAACTCGACGACACCCAGCAGGTGGTGGTCATCGGGTGTGGGTACGGCCGCGATGTGGCCGAGATCGCCCCGCGGGTCGCGCATGTCTACGGGATCGACGTCAATCGCACGATCCTCGAAAAGGCGGTGGCGTTCCTGTCGGAGCGCCGCGTCGGCAACTTCACGCCCGTTCTCGCGGAGGATTACGACCGCGTGATCCCGGGCGGAATCGACCTGGTGTTCTGCTTCGTGGTCACGCAGCATCTCACCCGGGATTTGACGCGGGACTACCTCGACAGACTCGGCCGCAAGTTGTCCGCGACGGGGGTCCTGGTCGTCCAGTTCCTGGAGACGATGGTCGAGGGAGAGACGTTCCTCGACGCACGGCTCGAGGATTACGAGCCATCCGTGAGTTGGACCGTCACGCAGATCCATCGGATGGCCTGGCAGTGCGGCCTCGACACCGTGGAGATCAGGACGCAACCGGTGGCGGGCGGGGCCGCCCTCTGGCACTGGGCGTGCCTGCGGCGCCGGGCCTGACGCCGACGCCGGCGTTTTTGCGAAGGGGGGCCGGAGGAAACCTTCGCGTGGTGCGGGGGCGACCACGCCCCATCGCCGGAATCGCCTCGGAAACCCCGGCCCGCGTTACCATGGTGAATCGTGCTTTGGTCCGCGGCGCGCCGCCGCTCGCCAGGGCTTTTTCCGGGCACTCTTTTTCCGAAACTCCAGCGTCATGCCCGCTCTCCGTGCGATCCTCGTCTCCCTCCTGATGCTGTTGACGACGGTCGTGCGAGCCCGTGGCGAAGACGTGCGGCACGGCCCGCTCCGCACCCTCGACGGGCCGCTGACCTTCACGCCACCAGCCGACTCCGACGCCTGGTCCCGACGACGGGAGGAGGTGCGTCGGCGGATGCTCGTGGCCCTCGGGCTGTGGCCCGAGCCGACCCGCACGCCCCTGGCTCCGGTCATTCATGGCCGCATCGATCGCGGCGACCACACGGTCGAGAAGGTGATCTTCGAGAGCCTGCCCGGCCTGTTCGTGACCGGCAATCTCTACCGGCCGGTCGGTGCCAAGGGCCGCGTGCCCGCGGTGCTCTTCGCCCACGGCCACTGGGCCGACGCCCGGCTCTCCGACGAGCCGCGGCCGAAGCTCCTGGCCGAGATCGCGTCGGGCGGCGAGCGGTTTGAACGGGGGGGCCGCAGCCGCTTTCAGTCGCTCTGCGTGCAGTTGGCGCGGATGGGCTGCGTGGTCTGGCAGTGGGACATGCTCGGCAACTCCGACAGCCGTCAGATCACGGCCGAACTCGCCCACCGCTTCGTCGGGCAGCGGCCCGGGATGAACGGCCGTGAAGGCTGGGGACTGTTCAGCCCGCGGGCCGAGGCCCGCCTCCAGAACGTGATGGGCCTGCAGGCGTGGAATGCGGTTCGGTCGCTCGATTTCGTCCGCTCGCTGCCCGAGGTGGATCCCGATCGGGTGGCCGCCACCGGTGCCAGCGGCGGAGCCACTCAGACCTTCGTGCTGGCCGGCATCGACGACCGCCTGGCCCTCTCCTACCCCGTGTCGATGGTGAGCACGACGATGCAGGGAGGATGCGTCTGTGAAAACGCCCCGCTGCTGCGGATCGGCACCGGCAACGTCGAGTTCGCGGCGTTGTTTGCGCCGAAGCCACAGGGCATGAACACCGCCGACGACTGGACGCGGGGATTGGCGGCCGCGGGTTTCCCGGAACTCAAGCGGCTCTACACGCTGCTCGGCGCCAAGGACTCCGTCGCACTGCAGCGGGGGGAGCACTTCCCGCACAACTACAACGCGGTGACCCGCAGCGGCTTCTACGATTTCCTCGACCGGCATTTTCGCCTGGGCCACGAGCGGCCGGTGATCGAAAGCGACTATGAGCCGCTGCCGGCCGCCTCGCTCACCGTCTGGGACGCGGATCACCCCGCGCCGCCGCAGGGCGATCCCGGCTTCGAGCGGCGGCTGCTCGCCTGGCTCGACGCCGACGCGACGGCGCAGCTGACGGCGGCGGCGGCCACGCCCGAGGGGCTCGAACGCCTGCTCCGTCCGGCCCTCGAAGTGCTCGTGGGCCGCACGATCGCGACGGCTGGACGGGTCACGTGGGAGCCCGCCGCGGACGACCGGCGGCGTGGTGTCTTGCGGAACGAGACGCACGGCGAAGAGGTGAACGTGACCTGGATCGACCCCGAGACGCCGTCCGGCGACGTCGTCATCTGGCTCGGCGATGGCGGCCGCCGCTGCGTCGAGGAGAACGGCGGCAAGCTCGTGCCGGCGGTGCGGCGGCTGCTCGACAGTGGTGCGACCGTCGTCGCGGCCGATCTCTTTCGGCAGGCGGAGCCGGAGCCGGCCCGCAACCGCGTGGTGGCGATCAAGAAGCAGCGTGACTCCGCCGCCGACACGTTTTGCTACAACCACTCGCTCTTCGCCCAACGGACGCACGACGTGCTCACCGTCGCGGCTTGTCTGCAGGCGGGCGGCCGTGGGGATCGGCCACGGCCGGGGCGGATCCTGCTGGCGGCGTTCGGTGAGACCGGGCCCATCGCGGCGGCGGCCCGCGCCGTGTCGGGCCGGGTGATCGCGCGGGCCGCCGTCGATACCGGCGGCCTCCGCTTCGCCGACCTCGACGACTGGCGGGACGCCCGCTTCCTGCCGGGGGCCGCCAAATATCTCGATCTGCCCGGTCTGCTCGCGGCGCAGGCTCCGCAGCCGCTCTGGATCTCCGGAGAGCCAGCCGGCCTGCCGTCGCCGGTCGCCGCCGCGTACCGGGCCTGCGGCGCCGACCGACCGACCCTCGACGCCGGCCCCCCGGCAGACGCCCCGGCCGCCGCCGTCGAGTGGCTCATCACGCCATCGGACAGCCGGTGACGATCCGCCTCGGGCCCCGGCTGGTCCGTTCGCCGCGCGACAGCGGGAGCCGTGCGGCAGGCGGGCCTGACCATGGGCCGGCTCAGTTCTCGAGGAAGACGGGGCTCAGCACGACGAGCTCGATGAGGTCTCGAAGGCCCCCGTTCCGCTTCTTGAGCCGGGCGACGAGCGAATCGATTTCCCCGCGGTCGCCGGGCTCCATCAGCCGGCCGGTGCCGTAGGTGAGGAGCTTTTCGCAGAGCGAGCGGGTGACCTCATCCTCGCGCTCGAGCAGCATCCTGCGAAACGCGGTGATGTCCGGCACCTGCCGGCCGTTGGCCATCGTCGCCGACGGATCGACGGGCAGGTTCTTCTCGCCCGGGTAGTTGGTCCGCCAGACGCCGACCGCGTTGAAGTTCTCCAGGGCGAATCCCAGCGGGTCGATCTTGCGGTGGCAGGCCGCACAGGCCGTATCCGCGCGGTGTTTTGCCAGCTGTTCGCGGATCGTCAGGGCGCCACGCAGGTCTGGGGGGAGCGGCTGCACGTTGGGCGGCGGCGGGGGGGGCGTGGTGCCGAGCAGGCTTTCGAGCACCCACACGCCGCGGACCACGGGCGACGTGTCGACACCGTTGGCCGTGGCGGTCAGCACGCTGGCGTGCGTGAGCACGCCGCCGCGGCGGGAATCGGTGAGCTTCACCTTGCGGAAGCCGTTGCCCCACACGTCGCGGCGGTCGTAGACGATCGTCGCCATCCGCTCGTTCATGAACGAGTAGTCGGAGTCGATGAAGTCGCGGATCGGGCCGTTTCTCGCGAGCACGTCGGCGAAGTAGGTGTAGGTCTCCAGCCGCATCTCCGATTCCATCTGCCGATCCCAGTACCACCGGAACGGCCCGCTCATCTCGGGCGGCATCTTCCCGAGCTTGTCGAGCCGCAGCCAGCGGTCCACGAACCGCTCCACGAACTCCCCCGCGTTCTCGTGGGCGAGCATGCGGTCCACCTGCCCGCGGAGCACCTCCGGGTCGGTGATCCCGCCGCTGTCAGCCAGCTTCGACAGCTCCTCGTCGGGCATGCTCGACCAGAGGAAGTAGGCGAGGCGTTCGGCGAGTCGATGCGGCGAGAGACGTCCCTCCCCGCCATCGACGTACAGAAAGCGGGGCGAGGCGAGGATGGCGGAATAGGCCGCGCGGAGCGCGTCGGGCCGGGGCACGCCCGCGGTGATGTTGGATTCCACGAACCGCACATACGGCTCGATCTGCGCCGCCGTGACCGGCTCCCGATACGCCCGCCGGGCGAAGGGCAGGATGAGTGACTCCGGCGGTTCCGAGCCGCTCTGGCCGTAGAGCGCCACATGACTCTGCGGGGGCCACGCATCGAGGAGAAGCTCGATGGTCATCCCGTGAATCCGCAACTGCGGCCCGAGGTAGCCCCGCTCGAAGAGCTTTTTCACCATCGCGGGCTCGTAGTCCTGCCGCTCCTTTTCCGGTGCGTCGTCCTTGGGGCGGGGAGTGAACAGGTCGGGGTAATACTTCTCGATCAGCCGCGAGGCGAGCAACTCGCCATCGAACGGCGCGTTTTCCCAGCCCACCCAGGGGGTCCACTTGTCGTCGAACCAGGCTTCGTGAACGAGCATGTGCCTCGTGCCGTCGCCCGGAATCTCCCACTGCTTGAGCTGGCGGCAGGTTGGATTGCCGTCGCCGTAGGCGCCGCGCCGGGTGTCGGCGGTGTGCAGTCCCACGAGCATCGGCTCGTCCTGATGCGACCGGATCATCTCCCCCCAGGGATGCTTCTGGTTGTGAGCCGACACGTCGATCGTGATCCGGTAGCGTCCCGAGAAGCCGACGCCGCCGTGGCCGATGTCGTGAGGGGCGACGCGGCCCAGAATGCCCGCCGCGGCGCCCGGCTCACGATACCGCTGCAGGATCAACTCGAAGTCGGGGTTCGACGCCCGCGCCAGCGCTTCCAGGCCGGGGCCGTCGCGGCGGAGATGGCCGTTGAACTTCCGGGGCTCGACCGACGGCTTCGGGCCTTCGAAGGTGGCCATCTTCAGAGCCTCCTCGGCGGCGCCGAGGACGAGCTTGAGGAGAAAGTCCGACATCACCAGGTTTTGACCGATGGTGTCGAAGCCGTGGATTTCCTCGTCGGCGGGAAATTCCCGGACCGGCCCCCGCGAGGTGTTGACCAGATTGCCGTCGCCGTTGATGTCCTCCAGCCGCGGTCCGGCGGGACCGCGGAGGTCGGGGCCGTCGAGGTGGAGCAGGTCGCGGAGGGTGTTCCGCAACTCGGAGCGGTTGAGCCGCCGCACGATCGCCTTGCGATCGCTCGTCTGCTGACGGGCATACGCATCGGCGAGGATCGAGCCGAGCGCGGTGGCCACCTTCTCGACATCGGCATCCGCCGGCCGGGGCTCGTCCTGCGGCGGCATCTCCCCCTTGTTGATCTGATCGAGGGCATCCTGCCAGGTGGCGAGCACCAGCGGATCGGCGAGGTCGGTGCTGAGGTTGTCGAGCCGGATCCCATTTTCCTGGGTGTCGGGGCCGTGGCAATCGTGGCAGTGCCGCTTCATGAAGGTCTGGACGTGCCGCATGGCGGCGGCATTGGCGATGATCGGGGTGCGGCTGGCGTGGGCTTCCTCCGGCTCGGGGTCGGGCTCGGGCTCCAGCTCCGCGGCCGATGCGACTGCATCCTGAAAGTCATCAATCGCCTCCGGCTCTCCCGCGGCCGGGTCATCGGCGGCGACCTCGTTCACCGGCGGTTCGGCGGGCGGGGTGTGCCCAGGTTCGGCGAACGGATCGGCTTGCACGACATCCGGTGATGCTGCGGGGCTTGCGTCGGCCACCGGCCGGTCCGCCGCCGGGGCCGCGGGCTTCAGGGCGGCCATCTCACGCTGCCCGGACGCCCGCCGGTCGCTCGGCGGCTCACGCATCAAGACCAAGGCGGCGATGCCCGCGATCGCGACCACCGCACATCCGGCCGCGAACGCAAAGACCCTGGCGGGCGACCACGACCGCTTGACGCCTTGGATTCGCATCGCGGTCGACCGCTCGACCACGAGCGGCAGCGGGCCGTCGGCCGCGGGCAGCGACGCTTCAGGCGGGTGTGAAGCAGGCGGTGTCTGCGGGTCGGCCGACTTGTCCGCGGGGGCTCCGAACAAGCCCCGGACCTTCGAGGCGGGCACCCAGCGGAGGCTGCCGTCCCGGGACACAAGGTCGCCGGGCCCGAGTTGGTCGTGCCGCGCGAGGGAACGCAGCTGCCGCGACGAGAACGGCCCGCGCTGCTTGCCTCGGACGATGACGAGCCACTGTTCCGCCATGACGTTCTCCGGTGTGCGCCCGGTCGGCGGTGTCAGGAGGGAAGCGGCTCCAGTCCGGTGAGCGTGCCGGTACTGGTGCCGAAACGGTCGATTTCGAGTCCGAAGTTCTGGAGCATCGAGAGCAGCAGGTTGGCCGCCATGACCCGCTTGCCCTCCTCCTCGGGATAGATCCTGCTTTCCCCGTGACGGAAGCCGCCGCCGGCCAGCAGCAGCGGCAGGTCTTTCGTGGTGTGGTGTCCCTCGGCCATGCCGCAGCCGAACAGGATCATCGTGTGATCGAAGAGCGTCCCGCCGTTGATCGGGTCGGGCTGAGACTTGAGCAGTTCGACGAGGTGGGCCACGGCCGCGATCTGTCCGCGTTCGATCGCCTTGACGGCCTTCACCTGGTATTCCCGCTCCCCGTGGTGCGAGAAATCGTGGTAGCCGCCGCTGAGACCGTAGTCGCCCCCGGCGTAGCCGCTGGCAAGCGTGAAGATCCGTGACGAGTCGGTCTGGATGGCGAGCGCGACGAGTTCCATCATCGTCTTCAGATCGGCTTCGGTCCCCTTTCCCTGCGGGGGCTCCGGACGGTCGCACTTCGGCTTCGGCTGGTCGATCCACGGCTTCTGCTGGACGATCTTCTTCTCCAACGACCGCACGGAGTCGAGGTATTCGTCGAACTTCCGCTTGTCGTGGCTGCCGAGATCCCCCTTCACGCCCTTGGCCTGATCGAGCACGACGTCGAGGATGCTGCAGTGAAGGTCGCCCTTCTGCTTGAGGCGATTCCTGACTTCGGCGGGCTCCTCCAAAAACAGGGCCCTGTACATCCCGTGGATGTCAACCGCCGGCACCTGCACGCCCGTGCGGGTGATGCTGATAAGGTTTGCCTCGTTTACCGAGAGCGCCATCGACGGGTAGCGGGTGGCGCTACCGACGAACTCCGCCGCCTTTTGGTCGAGGCTGATGTTGCCATCGGGAAACTGCGGGGCGAGGTGCGGCAACACGCCGTTGAGCATCGTGGGCACGCACTTGTGGCCACCGCCGATGCCGTGGTCGAGGTGCGAGAAGACGGTGAAATCCTTGCGATGCGGCTCGAGGGGCAGGAGCGTCTCGGGCAACTCGTAGTCGGGGCCGGCCGTCTTGGGGAAAAATGCGTGTTTGTAGCAGCCGTAATTGTTGCTCGAGACCACGATCCGCTTGGTCGGCTTGCCGCTGGAGGCCGCGGCCCGGGCGGCACGGGGCAGCAGGCTCTCGAACACGGGCAGGGCCAGGCAGACGCCGCCGGCACGCAGGAGTCCACGGCGGGTGGTGCGGAACTGCTCTCGGGGAGCCGACATGGCGCAATCTCCGGATGTGGCTCAGGCTCGAGTGAAGGATAGGCGGCCCGGCGGCACTGCCCGCCTCTCCTTTTTACGGCATCCGCGGGGCATTGGCATGAAAAATGATCGTTGGACGGTGCCTTTTGTCAAGACAAACCCCGCCACCGTTCGCGTCGGGCTCCGCCGGTGGCGGGGCTGGGCTCGACGGTCGGGCCCCCGATCGGGCAGCCGGGGTGTGTCGAGAGACGCGGGAGCGGTCTCGACGGATGAAAACCGCGGAGCGACAGGGGCTCCCTACGTCAGGGGCTCCCTACGTCAGGGCTTCTTCCAGATCGATTCCATCTCGTGCACGGTGAGCGACTCGACGACGAGATCGCCCCCCTCGGCGGTGAGCGAGAGCTTTCCCAACGGCCGGCCGGCATCGTGGCGGCCCATCGTCTTGTAGCAAGCGCCGCCTCCGCCGACGATCTCGACCATCGGTCGGTCCACGAGGACGCGAAAGGTCAGTTTGCCGTCGTCCGAGGCCGCGAGTGGCATCTCGTCGAGCTTGCCCGCGGCAAAGTCGTAGGCCACGGCGTTGCCGCCAAACCGGAGCACGGCCCTGGTGGCGGTGCCCTTGGCGAGCACCACCTCGATGTCGTGGCACTGGTCGAGGCCCTCGAGTTCGAGCGTCGGCGCCGCGGCTGTGAGCGGGCGGCCCCGTTCCACCCGCGGATCGGGCTTCCGCAGCGTGGTCACCTCCTCGACAGGCTCCACGAACATCCGCACGCCATCCTTCGTGGTGCGCAGCGTCAGGTTCGTGGGCAGGCTGAAGGTCTGGTTGAAGGGCATGCCGGGCATGTCGATCCGGGCCCAGCCGATCTGCACGACGCGGCCATCGGGGGAGTTCGAGAAGCACTGCGACGCGTAGTAGGCGCCCCAGTGGACCTGCCTCTTCCCCTCGTGCTCGGGCGTGAACTTCCGGCCGTCGAAGGAGCCGACGACATACTGCGCGTCCGCCGCGAAGATCACCCATTTCTTGTTCGCCGGATCACCGTCCACCGGGAGTTCGAACAACTCGGCACACTCGTAGAAGCCGGGGAGGTTGCTCTCGTGCTTCCACTCCTTGAGGTCCGTGCTCGTGTGGATCGCGATGTTGCGGCCGAACTCGTTCGACTCGTTGTAGACCGCGATCACCCAGTGCTTCCCCGGCTCATACCAGATGAGCTTGGGGTCGCGGCCGTTGTGGCGGATGATCGGATTGCCCTCGTAGTAGGTCCAGGTGCGGCCCCGGTCGTGCGAGTAGGCGAGGCACTCGCCGCAGCCGGTATCGGTGAAGGCCGCCACGAGCGTCTTCTCCTTCCCCTTCTGCCAGCCTGCCGAGTCGTTGGCATCGACGTTGATGCTGCCCGAGAAGCACTCCTTGTCGGCCATCGATGGGTGGCGGTCGCCGACGCGGCCGCCCCAGGGACGCAGGGCGTGGGGATGCTCCGTCCAGCGAACCATGTCGGGGCTCGTGGCGTGGCCCCAGTACATGTTTTGCCAGGGCCAGCCGGCCGGGTTGCTCTGCCAGAAGAGGTGATATTCGCCGTCGTAATACACCATCCCGTTGGGGTCGTTGTTCCAGCCCCGCATCTGGCTGCAGTGAAACTGCGGCCGTAGCGGTTCGTCGTAGAGCGGTGCGAGGCTCTTGAGCTCATCGCTCGAAGTGATCAGGCGGCGGATCGCGTCGGGGGCATTGGCCCCGATACGGGCCGTCTTCCCCTTGAATTCCGAGACGTCGAGCCAGCCCCACCAGTCGATGCCCGCCTCGTCCTGCGGGAAGTCGCATTCCAGGCTGTGGACGAGTTCGTTGCCCACGAGCACGGTCATCCGCCCCCGCTTCACGTTGTCGTTGGCCACCGGAAAAATCAGGTAGCGGCCGGTGATCGCGACTTCGATCGGGTCTTGGAGCTTGGGCGGCGGGGCGTCCCGATTCAAGCCGGGGACCTTCTTCTTGCGGGGCGTGTTGCTCTGCACGATCTGGTCCACGTTGATGTGTCCCCAGCCGTCGCTGAAGTCGTCCACGATGCGGATCGTGGCCTTGCCACCCTTGTGCCCACGAACGTCCCACGTGTGCCAGGTGAGCGTCTCGCCGATCCCGGCGTCGGGCGACGGGCCGGTCGCCGAGTGAACGACCTTCCCGTCCACGAGCAGGTCCGCGCAGGTCTTGCCGGCATGGCTGCCGCCGCCGATCAGGAACGTGATGTAGTCCCGTTCGATCACGAACTCAGGTGACGTGAGGGTGCCGGTCGAGCCATCGCCCCCGACAAAACTGTTGACGAAGCCCGTTCCCTGGAATCCGCTGACGTCCATCTGGCCCGGAAGGGCGCCCCTGGCCGGGCCGGTGCCAAACGCATCGCCCTCGGTCTTCCATGCACCGTAACTCGGGCCCTCGAAATCGGCGATCACGATGTCGTCGGCCGCGCGGCCCGGGCCGGCGATGGCGAGCGACGCGACGGCGAGCAGCAGGAGAGTGTGGATGGATCGCATGGTGGCCCTGAAGACATGGGGTCGGAGGTGCGTGGATGAAGGCCCGCTCAGGCCGTGGGAGGATTGTAAGCGGATTGGCATGCGATGCCAGTTGGGAGCGGCTCGAGTTTGTGATCCTGGGCAAACTGTTTGCCCAGGTATTCGCGCGGGGTGCAGGCGCGGACACCGCTTCCCCCACTGACCCCCGCCCGGTGGGCCTCATCCATGTACTTTCGTGCGGGCGACGACTCTCAATCCGAGACTGCGCCAAAACCAGAATGCGACGATCAAGCAAGGGCTCGCGGCCATGGCGGCGAGAAGAACCGGCGCCTTGGGAGCCTTGGCGCCGGCAGCCCCCGGCCCCGGCTCTGCCAGGAGGCCGCTGGGAAGGATTGAGAGCCCGACCAAAAGAATGACGGCAAGGAAGATCTGGCGGGCATTGATCTCCTCGTCAAGGATGCCCCGCGCGAAAAACGGTGCGACGGCGGAGGCGATCAGTCCCAAGACGACCGACAAGATCACTGCGGTCAGGAGATCCCACCCGAAGCCGCGGCCCTTCGCGAAGTACGCGGCCGCAACAGCGAGGGCCAGGCACGACAGGGCACACACACAGCTCACAAGCATGAACTCGGATTGCACGGTCGGGGGAGACGCCTCGACGAAATGGAAGCGTCTCCGCATGAACCCCAATGGGATCGCGCCGAGCGTCAGCGCCAAGGGGCCCACGGTGAGGATCTGCAATCGTTCGCCGGCAAACTGCCTGAACTGGTCGGGATGTGACACCCAGAAGCCAGCCCATGCCGCAAGCGACCAGGCTATGGCAACGAGAAACACTGCGGCCGCGCGCCGCAACAGAGTGTGTGGCCCCCAGGCAAGCCATACCGTCAACGCGATGTATTCGCCGCAATAGACGCCCATCTTCAGGTAATCGAAGACCGGCGAGGCAGGCAGACTCTGCCCTGGACCGTTCATTTCGTAGTTCAACGCAGCGCCCGCCAGTAGCGGCAACGCGGCAAGAAACACCGGGCTGGAAAAGCTGGGCATGGCGATGAAGCGGGAGTTGTGAACCCGTGGGTCTTCACTGCAGAACGTTGAAGCTGATCAGCGCCGGGCCAGCGACCCAGCCACGCCGCGGGATTCTATCCGCTCTCGTCGCGCAGCGCTCGACTCGGGCTGGCCCCTACCGGTGATTTACAGAAGGATAGTCGCACCGACGGGTCCTTCACGACCCGACGATCACAGCGCAGTGTCAATCACCTGGGCGGTTTCCCTTTTGGCCGCGAACGAACCGCCGGGCGAGCGGCACAAACGCTGGGATGGCGACGAGGCAGCACCACACGATCGCGAGCCGCTCGTCTCCAGCCCGTCCGGCACGAGAGGGATCCGCGAACAGGCCATCTTCTCCCCGCGTCGGTTTTCCATCTGCGACGTCGAGCACGGCGGCAGATACATCCGCAGGTTGGCCTGCCGCGGCCGATTCCAAGTGACCATCCGCTATGAGGAGGAATCGAGGGTGCGGCGTAGAAGCATCCCACAGCTTGGTGCGGGAAGGGATGCGGTGCTCACTCAGTTCGCTCCTCAAATACGCCACTGCCTCGTCAAACGACAAGTCCTCCGGGGCCATCCAGTTGTCGATGGGCGGCGCCTCGATCACGCATGCCGTTCGGCTCGTCCCGTCGGGAATGTCGCCGGGCTGCCGGGGCGTCGCACCGGGCCAGAACGCCCGCTTTCCGACGACAGCAAGGTAGGACGTGGCGTGAGGCGAGGCAGATCCTTTTCGTCGATGAGCGGCGCACTGATACGCGGTCACCTGCTCGGCCAATGTCGCATTGTGGGGGCTGTTCCACGGTTCATGGTCGCGATACTCGGAATAGACGTCGGCGTATGTGTTGTTGGCTCCGCTACGCCCATCGGCGGCTGGCCGGTCGAGATACGGAAGAATCAGCACTCGCCAGCTGTGCATCGGGGTGCCGTGCTCGTCGGCCACGTAAGCCGGCGGATAATGCCCATGTACGTCGACATATCGAGCAATCGCGAATCCGATGGCATGCAGGCGATGCCGGCATTCTTGGGAGTCGTGAATCCACGACGGGTGTCCATGGGGCAACGGAAAGGCAATCAGCAAGGCGAGCGGGACCATCAGGCCAGCAACGAGCGACACGATCGGTCGATTGATGAAGACGACAGCAGCACCGTTCACGATGCATGCGAGGCCGAAGCCGATCGCGGCATCACCTGCAATCGCCAGGCTTATCACCAGGATGGCGACGGCCCACATGCTGGCCAGTCCGCACATCGCGACGGAAAACGCCGGACTTCGTTCCATCCTCGTTGGTTCCCGTGAAAAGGTCAGGAAGCCGGGGGCACCGATCAACGATTTGCCGCACCGCAGAGCATGACGATCAAAGGCTCGCGGCCCTCGGAGCAGCAATCACGCCACCCCGGTTCGGGCTCTGGGGTCTCTGGTGCCGAACGGCCCCGATCAGCGGCTCGCGACCAAACGAATAACCATGCCGCAAGACGCTATTGCGAGTCTGCTCCGACGCCTGGTTCGACCGGAGTTTTCTCCCTTGCCAAAAACAGCTTCTTGCCGCTGGGAAACTTCAGCCAAGCCAGGCCTCCCGGCCTGACCATCCACTCGACCGTGCGGCCATCCGTCAAAATCACATGACCAGTCCGATCACCGAAAGCAACGTGGCTGTAGCCATGCTTCCAGTGCTTCTCCTCAACCTGATGATAGTCGTTCAGGATGGCGTCGAAATCCTTCTGCTTGACCATGAAATCGTTGAAGTACTCGGAAGCAGGGCCGCGGTGAACGGGGTCGGCCATGAACTCCTTGATGTCGTCAGGCTTCGGGCGAACCTCTTCAGCGCCATATGCGCATCCTCCGCACGCCGCAACCAGGATCATGCTCAATGGCAATCTCATGAGGCGTTCTCCGTTGGACGTTCCCGGTCAGCGGCTCGCGACCGCAGGGCTCGCCGCTTCGCTCGATTCTCTCGCGAGTCCCTTGG
>SXHR01000112.1:0-16451 GCA_005773625.1 Planctomycetaceae bacterium
GAGTAGCCAGAGCGGAGCCCTTGGAACTCGCGGCCGTTCTGCGCGAGCAGGTTTAGCTCCCCGAGCAGATCCTGCGCCGCCTCCGCCTCTACCTTGAGCGCGGAGCCGCCAGCTTCAGAGCGGAGCTCTAGGCTTGCCAGTGCTCGAATGGGCCTTTGCCCGCACGAAGCGGGTGCTCTTCTTTCCCGACCAGCACCTCGGCCGCAACACCGCGCGGGCCATGGGCATTCCGCTGGCCGAGATGTCGGTCTGGAATCCCCACGCCCCCGCCCTTGGCGGCAACTCCCGCGGGCAGTTGGAAAAGAGCCGCGTGATCCTCTGGCAGGGGCATTGCAGCGTGCACGCGATGTTCAAGCCGGAGCACGTGGACGCCATGCGGGCGAACGTTCCCGGCGTGAAGATTCTCGTCCACCCGGAGTGTGCGATGGAGGTGGTCGACAAGGCCGATCTCACGGGCTCGACGAGCTACATCCTCAAGCAGGTGGAAAACGCCCCGCCAGGCACCCGGTGGGCGATCGGCACGGAGCTCCACCTCGTCAAGCGGCTGGAGCAGAATCATCCGGAGCAGACGATCCGATTCCTCTCGCCGGTGGTCTGCATGTGCGCGACGATGTACCGCATCGATCTCGCCCATCTCTGCTGGAGCCTCGAGCACCTCGAGCGGGGCAGGCCCGTCAACGTGATCCGCGTCGATGACGAGACGGCGGCGTGGGCCGTCACCTCGCTGGAACGCATGCTCGCGGTGAAGTGACGGCGAACCGACCGCGGTTCACCCGGTTCGTCCGGTTCGTCCGGTTCGTCCGGTTCACCCGGTTCGTCCGGTTCACCCGGTTCGTCCCGCCGGGGAGGCGGGGCACGTCACGGATTCAGCCCGCGTCGGCGTATTCGTCGAGGAGCGACTCGATGCGGGCGAAGACGTCGGCCATCTGGTCGGCATCGGGCAGGAGCGTGACCCGGAAGTGGTCACGGTAGGGGACGTTGAAACTCGAACCCGGCGCGACCAGGACATGCTTCCGTTCGAGGAGGTGCAGGGCGAACGTCTGGTCGTCGAAGCCCGCGAGGCCACCCGGCAGACGGTCGGCGTGGACGCGGACGAAGGCGTACATCGCCCCCTGCGGCGGCACCACCGAGAGCCAGCGGCTGCCGGCCACGGCGCCGAGCATGGCGGCCCGGGTGGCGTGGAGCCGGCCGCCGGGACGCGTCAGATCGAAGATCGACTGGTGGCCGCCGAGCGCGGTCTGCACGGCAAACTGGCCGGGCACGTTCGAGCAGAGCCGCAGTGACGCGAGCAACTCGACGGCTTGGAGGTAGTCGCGGGCGTGCTCCCGCTCACCGGAGAAGATCAACCAGCCCACCCGCAGGCCGCAGGCCCGGTAGACCTTGCTGAGGCCGGCGAAGGTGAGGCACAGCGCTCCCTTGGCGAGCGTGGCGGTGGGCACGAACTCGGCGGTGTCGTAGAGCATTTCATCGTAGATCTCGTCGGCGCAGAGCACGAGATGGTGCCGCTCCGCGATGCCGGCGAGGGCTTCGAGCACCTCGCGTGGATAGACGGCGCCCGTCGGGTTGTTGGGATTGATGATGACCAGCGCCCGCGTGCGTTCGGTGACGAGCGCCTCGATCTCGGCGGGGTCGGGGACGAAACCGTGTTCCGGACGGCAGGGGTAGTGCACCGCCTTCGCGCCGTGGATCACGACCGAGGCCGTCCAGAGCGGATAGTCGGGGCTCGGCACGAGCACCTCGTCGCCCGGGTTCAGGAGCGCCCGCATCGCGATCATGATGAGCTCCGACACGCCGTTGCCGATGAAGACGTCGTCGGCCGTGATGTCCATCACGCCCCGGTTCTGCTGCTGCATCACCACGGCCTCGCGTGCCGGGAAGATGCCCTTCTGATGCGAGTAGGGATCGGCCTGGTGGAGGTTTTCCACGACGGCCACCCGCATCGATCCGGGCATCCGAAACCCGAACGCACCCGGGTTGCCGATATTGAGCTTCACGATCTCATGACCCTCCCGCTCGAGCTGCTCGGCGCGGCGGGCAAGGGCGCCACGAATCTCGTAGCGGACCTCGTGGAGGTGTTCGGAGGCGCGGAGCGGTCGGAGACTCATCGGGGTGGGATTCCGGGGGGAGGGGTTCCGGAGGAGACCATGATCCTACCTCGTCGTCGGTGGTCCGGCTGCTGCCGTCAGTCCGCGAGCGAGGCGGTGAGCGATTCCCAGGACATGGGCAGCCAGTTCACGCAGTCGGGCAGGCCGGTCGGCGCCCGGGCCGTGCCGACGGTTCGCACCGGCGTCGCGTTGGCCCGGTCGATCGACCGGTCGATGGCCGTGCCCAGTCGTTCGAGCCACTCCGGCACCTCGACGCCCGACCCGCTGGCCAGGCCGATGAAGGACGTCGCCTTCGCCTCCAGCGCCGCTCCAGCCGAGGACGATTTGCCGGTGATGAGCTCCGCCACGGCGGGATCGACCAACGCCTCGAGTTCGTGCTGCTCGAGCATCGTGGTGAACGGCCGGCGAACCCGGTCGCCGATGCTGGCCAGCCGCACGCTCCAGTGCCCCTCGAGTTGGTCGAGCTTCCGCACGAGCCCCGCCGCGGTGTCGCGGGTCTCCTCGCGGAGCCGCTCCCGCCACGACTCGGCCGCCGCGGCCACGCCGCGGCCGGCGAGCACCCGATGGGCCATGTTCACCGGTCGCAGCGTCCAGGCGATGCGGTCGTGTTCGGCCTTCACACGCAGGTAGTCGAGGAGGATGGAGAGGCATTCGCCCCGGTCGGATTGCGTGGTGGTCGAGTTCCAGTCGCGATACTCGGCATGGTTCTCCGCGACGCTCTCCAGCACCAGCCGCAGGCGGGTGGCCGCCTGCTTCATCGGCAGCGCCCCCGAGGCGAGGTCCTCGATCAGCCGGGCGGGATGACGGCTGGCCGGTGCGTCGGGCCCCTCGGAATCCGCCGCCCGTTCGAGGAGGTGTTCGAGCCAGTTTCGCACGCCGCCGCGAAGGATTCCGCGGAGCGACGACGGCGCCAGCAGGTGCTGGGTGAACAGCCCCGAGCCGTAGCGTTCCACGAACTCCCGGATTCCGGCAAAGGCCTTGTCGTCGCGGACGCGTTCGAGGACCGAGAGCCGCAACTGACGGGCATGCGTCATCCAGGTTTCGAGCAGTTTGGGGACGAGCAGCGAGAGTCCCTCGAGGATGCGGTCCGTCTGCGCGGCGGCTTCGGGATCGCCGTCGCGGCTGCTCTCCACGATCCGTTCGACCAGCGCGGTCGTTCCCGCCTCGAAGACGCGGTCGAACTCGCTGACGCTCGCCCCTCCCGGAGGCCGCGTGCTTTCGAGCGCCTTGGCGAGCTGCACCACCATGATCGCCCCCCGAACGAGCCCCAGGCGGGGCAGCGACGCCGCCATGCGCTCGAGCAGCCGTTCGCGGGTCCGCGCCCTGACGATCCGGTCGGGACGGCCGCCGCGGGAGAGGGGAACATAGAGCACCGGCTTGCCGACGAGACGTTCGCAGACGGCCTGGCAACGATCGGCGGACTCGGCCGCGTCGCCCCGGATGAGCGCCGCGACGAGGCCGCCGACGGAGGTCGGTGGGGCCGGCACGGCTGGCGACTGCCCCAGCCGCAGCCGGGCCGACAGGATCCAGAGCGTCTCGCCCGCCTGGACGGCCGCCTCGATCAACCGTTCCGCCGCCGCGTCACGCTGCCATCGCAGCCGGTCGAACTCGGTCGGTGCCATGCCCGGGGGCGGCTCCTGATCGCGGGCGGCGACCAGCGTTGCCGCCCGGATCATCGTCCGCCGCAGCCGGCGCAGCGTATGACGCCAGCCGGTCACGGAGTCGAGTTCCTCCCGCACGGGCTCCGCCCCGTCCGCCGCGTCGATGGCACACCATGCCGAAACCGCCTCGTGAAACAGACGAAACATCCCCCGCATGAACTCGGCGGCATCCTCCACGGCGGCCAGGCTCCCGACCGACGCCCCGCCGCCGTCGAGATCGATCATGCCGCCGTCCACGCCGTCGTCGGCCGAGTCACGCCACACCATCGATTCGTAGGCGGCGGCGACGCGCTCCTCGGCATCGGGCCGGTCCTCGTCGTCGCCTTCGGCATCCCCCCCGCTCGGGTCGTCTCCCGGCTCGCGGCCGACGGCCGCCGCCTCGACGACATCGATGACGTCGCCGGTGTTGGCCTCGACGAGTTCCAGGAAGCGGCGCACCCGCGACCGCCCCTGGGGTGAACGGTCGAGGCATGCCTGGGCGATCCAACGGCTCGCCGCCGTGAGCCAGACCGGGCCGCTCCGCTCGACGGCCGGACCCTCGAGCAGCGACGCCCAGTGCACGAGCAGCCCCGCCGCGCCGTCGAGGTCGCCTTCATCGAGCAGGGCGTCGGCCGCCCGCGCGTGGGTCTTCGGCGACGAGAAGCCGGCGACTTCGCGCCGCCAGAATCCCGCTTGCGGCGGCTCCGACGCATGTTCGCGTCGGCGGGAGAGCGACTCGATCACCTCGCGGGCCGAGTCGAGGCACTCCCGACCCGAAAGATGCGGCACTCCGGAGACCGTGGTGGTGGCATGGCGATCCCACCACGCCGCGAGTTTTTCGAGCGACGCGGCAGCGCGGGCGGCTGCGGGACTGGCCGTGGGGATGCTGGCGTGTCGCCAGGCCGCCGCATATCCGTCGAGGATCGAGCCGGTGGCCAGCACGAGGTCGTCCACCCGGGGATCGGGCAGGCTTTCACCCCCCGGTTCATGGAGCGGGAACTGGCCGGAGAGACCGAGGATGTTCCAAGGATCGACCGCGGCGCCGCAGCCGACGGCTCGGAACAGCAGGTCGGTCGCGGTGTCGAGCTCCTCGAGCGCCGAGGCGGCGTCCGCTCCCCGCCACACCTGCTGCTGGGCCGCGACGACATGGCTCGTGATCCGGGCGAACATCCGGGCAGACGCGGCCGGCACGGCCGTCGCGAGCCGCTCGGCCGCTTCCGCCCGGCCGAGCCGCGCCAGCAAAGCCGCGAGGGCCACGTTCTCGACCTGCCGGCCGCGGCGGCCCGCGAGCATCGCGTTGATGTGCCGCCGCACGCCGCCGAACGGCTGTCGCACCCGATGGGCCTCCTCCTCCAGCCGCTGCCGGTGCGCGGCCGGAAGGTGCGTCAGCAGCCGCCGGTAGAACTCGTCGCGATACGAGGCGATCCGCGGGAGGAGTTCGGCGAGCGGGAGCCCCGCCTGGATCGCGCCGGGGCCGTGGCCCGAGAGGCCGCTGGCCATCAGCATCACCCCCGCAAGCACGGCGGACGATTCCCAGCGCAACTCGGCGGTGGTCGCGGGCGTCCGATCGACGAGTTGAGCCGCGTCGGGCCACGACAGGATCCCGTCGAGCGTCGCCTGCTGGACGACCATCCGACGATACAGCCCGCGTTCGTCGATCCGCGCTGGATCCCAGAGCCCGAAGAGATAGTTGGGCCGGCTCGCCGCGGGGTGGAGGAAGTCGAAGGCCCGCGGATCGATCGCGAGTTCCTCCAGCGCGTCGAGGTCGAAGTCGGCCTGACGGAGCAGCTCGACGGGCACCTCACCCAGGATGCCGATCGCCCCGGTCACCAGCTGGCGATACCTGCCGTGCGCCGCCCCCACGCCGGCAACGTAGAGGGGGATCGGCCGTACGCGTTCGTGGGGATATGGCTCCGAAAGGCGGCCGTTCTCGAGCACGGCGAGCGGCCGCCAGCCGACGTAATCGTCGAGGCGGTCGATCACCCGTGCCATGACGGCGTCACGGTCGTCCTCGGCGTTTCCCTCGGCGAGCAGCCCTCGCATCGCGGCCATGAGAAAGAACGGACGCTCGATCGCCCCCGGCGGCTGGTGCTCCAGGAGATCGTGATGGAAGCGCCGGTAGGCCGGCAGCAACCCCTCGAACACCGCGTCGATCGCCCATCGCGCCTGGACGGCGTCGCGGAAGGCCGGCTCCGTCTGCTCGAGTTCGAGAAGCCTCGCCCGCAGCAGGGCTGCGATCCGCGTCGCGGTGTCGGCCCCCTCGGTGACCGAGCCATCGGGGGCCGCGGGCTCGATTCCCGCATACAGGTCGTTGATGCCGCGCCAGGCCGCCGAATCGAACGCGCCCGCAGAGAAGTTGAGGTAGCCCAACACGATCGCCGCGGCATCCCTGGAACCTGGTGACTTCACGGCATGCGGCATCGGAAGGGGGATTCGCGGGAGGAGCGGGAGGAGCGGAAAAATCGGAACAACCGATGAAATCCTATCATTTTTGCCACACCGCGAGCACGAACTATCCTTGGCCTGACGCCGGGCCACGGGCCCGCGCGAACCGCCAGGACATCGGCTCTCATGCGCTGCCTCACTTCGCCCCTCGTCGCAACGTCCCTGCTCGCGATGCTCGCCTCGATCGCGAGCTGTCCTTGGGCCGCGGGGCAGACGCTCCTCTGCGGCACGGCAGGCGACGAACTCGTCGCGGCCCGCGCCGGCCTCACCCGCGAGTGGGCCGTGCAGATTCCGTTCGACTCGGCGGGCTGGAGCCTCGAGCACGTGACGATCGGCGAGAATCTCGTGGTCGCCTGCTCCGGCGACGGCGGCGTGCACGCCATTCAGGCCTCGCCCGGCCGCAAGGGCGCGGCCCGTGCCGGGAGCGTGCTCTGGTCGCAGCGGGTGGGCACACCCGGCGGGCCGGTGGAGGCTGCGGGCGTCGGTCCCGCGATCGTGACGGTGGCGCGGGATCTCGACATCTATGCCTTCGACAGCGTTGACGGCAGCCGCAAGTGGCACCGGAGTTTCGGTCGCCCGCCATCCGGGGCCGCCGTCTCCTCCGATGACTGGGTCTACGGTCCGCTGTCGGCCAACGGCGTGATGCGGCTGCCGGTGAACCCCGCCGCGAAGCCCCAGGCGACGGATGGCGGCGACCAGGACGCCGCGGCCGGCAAGGCGCGGCGGGCGAAGACCGCGAACAAGGGCATCGCCGGGACGGCCGCCGATCCCCTGCTGCCGATCTCGCTCGATGCCGGCGGCCGCGTCGAGTCGGGACCGACAGCCTACAAGGGGGGGGCGGTCTGGTGCACCGAGGAAGGCCTGCTTGTGGGTATGGTTCCCTACAGCCTCGGATGGAAGAGGCTGGAGTTCGACCTCAGGTCCGCGCTGACCGGTCCGCCTTCGATCCGTGACGCGGCGATCTTCGTGGCCACCGCAGCGGGCGACCTCGCCCGCCTCGACCAACAGGGGCCGGCCGACTCACCCGAACTCGCAGCCGTCTGGCATGTCGTTCTCGTCGATCGTCCGGAGGGGAGCCCGCTCGTCTCCGGCGAGACCGTCGTCGTCTCGTTGGGCGATTCGGGCATCCACGCCTTTTCGGCCACCAGCGGCGACCTCCTCTGGAAGAGCTGCGTGGCCGGTCGGCTCGTGGCCACCACCGGCAACCGCGTCTGGTGCGTCGACCGCGTCGGCCGGCTGGCGAGCCTCGACCTCGCCACCGGCATGCCGAGCGAATGGATGTGTCTCGGAAGTTTCACGCTGCCGCTGACCAACACCTTCACGGAGCGATTGGTCCTCGCCTCTCCCGACGGTCTCGTCGTCTCGCTCGCTCCGCGGAGCACGACCTCGAAACTGCCCCCTCCGCCGGCGAAGGACGACGACGGGCAACCACCGGCCGCCGACGAGCCGGTGGTCGATGAGCCGACGGAGACCTGACGCGGTCGAAGGGGCGAGGATACGCCCAACCAAGCCGGGGCGAGGATACGCCCAAGCCGGGGCGAGGATACGCCCAAGCGCTCCTCGAGCGTTCGCCGACCCCCTCGCCGACCCCTTCCAATGTGCGGATCGTCGCCAGAGCCATCCCGAATGCGCTCTAGCGGCCGGGGCTGAGGGGCACACGGGACTTCGGGTCCTGACGCCAGACGGCCCCGAGCAGGTCGTAGAGCGTCCGGTCGTGACGCACCAGCCGGTGCGGGTCTTGGAAGAAACACTCGCTCGCCACCGCGAAGAACTCCGCGTCACTCTCGGCGGCGTAGTCGTCGAAGGCCGTCGAGCGGCCGTCGTCGAGCGATTCCTCGAAGCGGCTCCGGCAGGCCTCCATGCCCGCGACCCATGTCCCACGGTCGGCAGCGGGCAACGGCGGAATGCCGTTGATGTCGCCGTCGAGCGCATCGACCAGATGCGCGCATTCGTGGATCACCACGCTGCGCGGGCCGTCCCGGAGTCGGCCCCCGTCGAGCACGCTCGGCCACGAGAGCACCATGCTGCCACCCGACCAGGTCTCACCGACCCGGGCCTCCCGCCATTCGAGCTCTCCGCCGCCGTCGAGTGGCGTCGATCGCGGCACGACGTAGTCACCCGGGTAGACGAGCACCGACTTGAGGGAGTCGAACCACTGCCCTTCAAACCCGAGCGTGACGAGGGCCGCCTGGCCGGCGATCGTGACGCGATGTTCGTCGGTGATCTCGAGGCCACCGCAGCCCTCGAAGCGTTTTTCGGCGACGAACACCGCGACCCAGCGGCGGAGCCGATCGGATCCAGCCTCGTCGAGCCACTGCGACTGCTTGACTCCGCGGCGGAGGATGTCGTGCCAGGCGTTGGGGAAAGCCTGCTCGGCGATGGCTCGACGACGGCGGCCCCGCATCCACGACAGCAGCATGGCACGCACGCCCTTGGCCGGGGGGCTACTGCGGTGGAACCGGGGAGAGGGGCATGCGCCGCAGGAACAGGTCGAGGGCCATGATCAGGCAGCCCACCGAGAGGGCGACAAACGAGAGCAGGAGCATCGCCGTGTCGACGTTCATCGGAGCGCGTCGTCGGGGCTGTGTATCGTCGTCGGCCATCGAAACCTCCCGTCGCTCCCGCGACCAGACATGAACTCAGGCCTTGAGCCGCGTGGTGACCTTGTCGCCCCGCTGCACGATGCCGCGGGCGTAGGACTTCACGAGTTCCGCCACCGCGTGGTCGGGCATCACCGTCTTCACGACGGCCCGACCGATGTAGTCACCGCCCCGATAGACCTCGAGCGTGTGGCCGACCTGCAGCCCGTCGTCGCTGCCGAGCGAGACCTGGATCGCGCTGGCGGCCACCGCCATCACGTCGCCGTCGAGCGTGGGTACGCGGTCCTTCGGCAGGCTCTCGAGTGTCAGGCCGTTCTGCTGGAGCAGGATCCGGGCATTGGCGACCTGCTTCTCCAGCTGGGCCTTTCGTTCCCCCGCGATGGCGAGTTGGGCCTGCACCTCGGCCAGCGAGGCGGAGAGCTTGGCCGAGCGATCGACCTGCGAGTCGACCTTCGCCTGCTGCTCGCTCACCTGGGCGGTGAGTTGCTCCACCTCCTCGGCGACGGCCTTCAACTGCTCGCGGGCGTCTTTCAGTTCGTCGAGCGCCTTTTGCTGCGCCTCCTCACGATCGGCCTTGGCCGTCTTCAGCTGCGAGAGTTCGTCGTCTTTCTTGATGATGGCCGACTGCAGTCTGGCGACGACCTGATCCCGCGACTGCTCCGACTCCGCGACCTTCCGCTGGAGCTCGGTGATGTCCTTGTCGAGCTTCTCGCGCTCGGCCGTCGCCTGCTTGAGCCGGTAGTCGTATCCGGGAAGTTGGCCCGGCAGGCAGTCCTTCGGATCGCGGTAGACCTCGTCCTTCCAGTTCACGTGCGACATGTAGATGACGCCGGCGAACGTCATCAGCACGAGGCTCATGACAAACACCGCGAACACGAAGATCTTGCCGATGACGTTCATGAAATCCCTCGCCGTGGGGCCGCACCGCGGGTGGTCGCGACGCCGACCACCGTATTCTCGGCGGCAGCGGCCATGCCGGGCAAGACTCCCGGGGCTTGGCCACGACCCCCGGGAAAGTGATCGGCAGTTGGGTCAGGATGGCTCAAGGGATGATCCGCCCGCCCCTTCGGTCGATGGTCGATCCTTGCCACGCCGCCACGAAACGAGTGATTCGGCCGCTGCGGCCGCCATGATCGCCACGCACAGCCCAATCGGCAGGGTTCCCGCCACCAGCCAGGGGCTGGTGCGACCGTCGGGCCCGACGGTCACCCGCAGGGCGGCCGTTGCCCGTCGGGGCCCCCGGGCCAGGAGACGGCCCGAACCGTCGATGGAGGCCGAGAAGCCGGTGTTGGCCGCCACCACCACGGGCGTGCGGACCTCGACGGCCCGAAACACCGCCGCCACGAGGTGCATGTCGAGTTCGCTCGATCCCCAGAACCAACCGTCGTTGGTGAGATTGACGATCAGATCGGGCCGTCGGCCCGCGGCCGCGAGGCCCCGCACGAGGGAGCGGAATGCACCGGGAAGGGCGGTCTCGTAACAGATCGTCGGCGCGACCGTGAAGCCGGCGACGTCGACCGCGACCGGTGCCTTTCCCGGCGTGAGACCTCCGGGCAGGGGCGTGAGCCGGTAGAGCACCGGGAATCGGTCGGCCAGCGGCACGTACTCGCCGAACATCACCGGGTGCATCTTGTCGTAGCACGCCAAGGCCACGCCCTCTGGATCGAGAAAGACGGCGGCATTGAAGTTCTCGACCCCCGCGGGCACGTGCGGTGTGACCACCTGCCGATCGAGACCGACGAGCCAGCACGTGCCGTAGCGCTTCGCGTAGACGGCCAGCGCGTCGCGGCGCTGCCGGCCGAGCAGCTCACGAACGCGGGTTTGCCGCTCTGCACGGGTCGCTTCGTCGGCACCGGCGGGCTCCAGGCCGAGCATCTGCTCCACGACCGCGTCGTCGAGCGGCTCGTCGGGATGGATCTCGATGAGACCCCACCGCCACATCGTCTCCGGCCAGACGATGAGGTCCGGTCGGCCCGCATGCTCCGGCGTCGTCAACGCCTCGATCGTGAGGTCGTCGTAATGGCGGGCGA
Organism: Planctomycetaceae bacterium; assembly: GCA_005773625.1. Taxonomy (GTDB): domain Bacteria; phylum Planctomycetota; class Planctomycetia; order Pirellulales; family UBA1268; genus QWPN01. The sequence continues at coordinate 10,821 of SXHR01000112.1, forward strand.
CATCGGCGGCGGCGTCGGGATCGTGCTTGAGTTCGGTGTCGATCGAGCCCTGCACGAGCAGCACGTCGAGCCGCCTGCCGGTCACGGCGGGTGCGGAGGCGAGCCGCCAGGAGCCGTAACCGAGGGCCAGCGCGAGCACGCCCGCCGCGACGGCCACGCTGCCGAGCGCCCCGCGAACACCCCGGCGGATCAACGTCGCGATCGCCGCCGCCACCACCATCACGATCCCGCCGACGCCGACCGCGCCCAGGGCGTCGGCGGTCTGGAGGAGCGTGGTCCACCGCCACTGAGTGTGGCCGAGCATCGCGAAGGTGAAGCCCCCGAGCACCCAGCCCCGCAGTTGCTCGCACGCCATCCACGAAACGGCGGCCGCCGGCAGCAGCGGCCAGCGCCAGCGGCCGACCAGCCGCCGCGCCGTCCAGACAAAAAGCGGCAGATAGACCGCGAGATAGGCGGAGAGCGCCACCCAGCCGATCGAGGTCGCGGGGTGGGGCAGCCGCAGCCAGTGGATGGCGAGCAGCCAATGCAGCAGGCCGCCTGCCCAGACCGCACGCCAGGGATGACGGCCCGGCAGTCGTTCGTCCGCCACGATTGCGAGCCAGGGCAGCGGCGCGAGCCAGGCGAGCAGCCAGAGGTCGGCGGGAGGCTGCACGAGAAACATGGCGACCGCTCCCGAGAGCGCCAGCAGCCAGAGCCGCCGGTTGCCCGACGGACCCGTCATCGATTCGGCGTCGGTCTCCGTGTCGTTGCGGATCGTCCGGCTCACTCGTCCACCTCGAACTCCGCGAGCACCGTCCCCGCCGCGACGAGGTCGTCCTCCTCGGCGAACAGCGCGACGAGCCGACCCGAGACGGGGGCCTCGAGGTCGATCGTGGCCGCGCCGGCGACGAGCTCGACGACGCGGTCGCCCGCGAGGACCGTCGCTCCCGTGGGCACCAGCCAGAGCGAGACCGCCAGCGGCGCGGCACCGAGCCCGAGTTCGGGAACCAGAAGCCGTTCGCGCCGCCGCGGCAGGGAAGGGGTCATCGGGGTCACCGCAGCCCGCGGAGCCACGCGAGCACCACGCTCCCCACCACCTCGAGCGATTCCGCGGCGCAGTTCGCAGGGACGTCTTCGGTCGTGTGCCACTGCGGGTAGTCGAAATCGATGATGTCGCAGGTGGGGATGCCGCCGATCATCCGCAGCGGCACGTGGTCGTCCTCCACCGTGTATTTCGGACGGGGAATGAACTGCCGGGCGCCGATCCGGGCGGCCGTCTCCCAGATGGCATCGACCACCTCGCGGGTCTCGGGCCAGTCGACGCTGTGCTGTTCCTGCCAGATCGCGAGGTCGCGGTCGGCCACCATGTCGACGATCACACCGCTGCGGTAAGCATGCTTCAGGCGACCGGCGCGACGGTCGGCCGCATACTGCCGCGCGAAATAGTTCGACCCGAGGCAGTAGGGCTCGCGGGGGGCGACGACATATTCCTCCGCGTCGAAGAGGACGAAGTCAACGCCGACCGGACCGGGAAGCGTCGGCATCGCGACGGCCAACTCCATGAGCAGGGCGACGCCGCTGGCGCCGTCGTTGGCACCGACGAACCGCCCGCGGGGATCGATCGGATCGCGGTCCGGAAAGGGCCGGGTGTCGTAGTGCGCGCCGATGAGCACGCGATCGGCACGGTTCGGATGCCAGGTCACGATCAGGTTTTCGACGTGCACGGGCCTGCCCGTGCGGCGGTCGCGGATCTGGAAAGCCTGCCCGCTCACCGTCGCCCCCGCCTTGCGGAAGTGAGCCGCCAGCACCGCCCGCTGTCGGTCCATCGCCGCCGAACCGCTGGGCCGCGGCCCCAGTTCGCAGATGGCCTCGAGATGGGCGAAGGCCCGGGCGCCGGAGAAAGCCGGCTCGGCCGCGACGTCACCGACGGCCACCCGCGCGGCCACGAGGGCGATGACCAGCGGGCCGAGGCGGTGCATGGCGGTCGGGGGAGGCATGAGACGGCGGCCGGAGCAGGGGCAGGGTCTTCCTCCGGGCAGTCTACCCAGCGGACGGACGAGCCAGCCATGGCGATCCGCGGGCATGATGGGGTGGAGGGCGTCTTCCCCGCGGTCGCGCTCGAGGCCGATGAGCGGCGAGGGCGATCTCGCGGGTCGTTTCACCCGACCGGTGGAGCACCACCGCCGGAGCACCTACACTCCGCGGAGGGTGGAAGAGGTTCCGTGATGTCCGGGGTGCCAAACATGCCAGCACGATTCCGTTCCCGCCCCGGGTCTCGGCCTGCGTGGTTCTCGGTCATGCGGCTGCTGTTTGCCATGAGCCTCCCCGCCGCCGCGACGGCGGCGCGGGCCGGCGGCGGCCCCGAAAACCTGTTCGTGGTGGTCAATCCCGCCAGCGACGCCAGCCTGGCCGTTGCCAACGCCTTCATTGCCGCCCGTGACGTGCCGCCGATCAACGTCTTCATGCTCCCATGGAAGGACTCCAGGGAGAATACGACCACCGCCCGGTTTCGCAGCGAGCTGCTCATGCCGGTGCTGCGGGCGATCGACTCGCGCCGGCTCGCGCCGCAGATCGACTGCGTGGTCTGGTCGAGCGACTTCCCCTGGCGGATCGATTTTCAGGACGAACTGCCCCCCGAGCTCGTCGGCAGGGACCAGTTCCCCTCGGCCTCGCTCACCGGCATGACGATGTTGTACGCCGCGGTGCAGAGCAACTCGCCCGCCTGGCTCGACGCCGAGAGCAACGACTATTACCGCCCGCTCGGAAACGACAGCGTGCCGCAGACGACCCTCGGCTTCCGCGGCTGGTATGGATGGGGCCAGGATGGCGAGCTTCTGGAAGCGGGGGGCACCCGCTATCTGCTGTCGGCGATGCTCGGTGTGACCGCCGGTCGCGGCAACACGCCCCGGGAGGTGGCCGCCTATCTCCGGTCGGCGGCGCGGGCCGATGGCACCAAACCGAAGGGCACCATCTATTTCATGACGAACGGCGATGTGCGGACGACGACACGCTCGAGCGTGTTTCCGGCCACGGTGAAGGCGCTCGGCAAGCTCGGCGTGAGTGCGGAGATCGTGTCGGGCGTGCTCCCCGCCGACAAGAAGGACGTGGCGGGGCTGATGGTCGGCTCGCCCGACTTCGACTGGCGGGCCAGCGGCAGCAGGATCCTGCCCGGCGCGATCTGTGAAAACCTGACCAGCTTCGGGGCGATCTTCACCCCGTCGGCCGGACAGACGCCGCTCTCGGAGTTTCTCCGCCACGGGGCCGCCGGGTCCAGCGGCACCGTGATCGAGCCCTACTCGATCCAGGCGAAGTTTCCACACGCCGCGATTCAGGTTCACTACGCCCGGGGGGCGAGTCTTGCGGAGGCGTTCTACCAGTCGGTGCGATCCCCCTACCAGCTGCTGGTCGTCGGCGATCCGCTCTGTCAGCCGTGGGCTTCGATCCCGACGGTCGAAGTGGTGACCGCCGCCGATGCGCAGCCGCTCCAGCCTGGACAGACACTCTCCGGCAAGGTGGAGCTGACGCCTCGGGCCACCGTGCCCGGCAACAGCGTGGTCGATCGCTTCGAGCTCTTTGTCGATGGCGTGCGGCTCACGGAGTGCGGCCCCGGCGGCCGGCTCGTGCTCGACTCGACGGCGCTGGCCGACGGCCACCATGACGTGCGGGTGGTGGCGATCGAGTCGTCGCCGGTCGAAACACAGGGTCGGATCATCGTGCCGGTGTCGTTTGCCAATCACGACCGTTCGATCGAGCTGGCGGTCGAGCCGCTGCAGACGACCCGCAGGGGCACCGTCCGCGTGGCGGTGAAGGGCCGGGGGATCGAGGGGGCGGTGGTGTTCGCGCTGGGCCGCGTGCTCGGTCGCATCACCGGTGCCGAGTCGTCGATCGAGGTGCCGGCCGAACTGCTCGGTGTGGGCACCGTGATGATCCGGGCCACCGGTCGCGGCGGCCCCACGCCGGCCGACGGCGTCAACGCGGTTCCCGTGGCGGTCGAAGTAGCCGAGTGACGCCGGTGAGCGGTCTCGGCGGAAAGCCTCCCCGCGGCCTCGGTTCCGGCCGTCGCGTCAGCCGGCGAAGACCTCGAGCCTCCCGCCAGCGAGGCCGAGCAACGCCGCCCGGGCCGAGAGTTCAGCGAGCGCTCGTGCGCCCGTGGGGCCCAGGTCGATCGTCCAGTCGTTGACATACAGATCGACATGCTGCATGAGCACGCGATCGTCGAACTCCTGCGCATGCCGACGCATCGTCGGCAGGGTGGCATGGCGATCACGAACCGCGAGCGTGAGCGAGTCGTGGATCACCCGCTGCACCGTGGCGATCGTCTCGAGCGGAAGCCGGCGGCTGGCCAGGATGCCGCCGAGCGGCAGAGGACAGGCGGTCGCCGCCTCCCAACGGCCGCCGAGGTCTTCGACGAGTGCGAGGCCGTGCGCCTGCCAGGTGAAGCGTCCTTCGTGGATGCAGACGCCGAAGTCGGCCGTGCGGGCCTCGAGACGCGGCATGATCTCGGAGAAGACGACGTGCTCGACGCGGGTGCTCTGCGGGTGGAAAAGGTCGAAGAGCAGGGCGGCCGTGGTGTGCCGGCCGGGGCAGAGCGTGAGTTGGCCGGCATCGGTCGGTCGCGCGGCGCTCTCGGCCGCGAGCAGCAGCGGACCGACGCCGAAACCGAGGGCCGAGCCACTCGGCAGCACCACCACGTCGTCGGCGGCCAGGAGGGCGGCATGAAAGCTCGCCTTGCAGACGTCGAAGCCCCCGGCGAGCAGCCGCTCGTTGAGTGTTTCCACGTCGAGCAGTTCGACCTGAAAATCCAGCCCCCTCCAATCCACCGCCCGCGTGAGCAGGCCGTGGAAGGCGAACGTGTCGTTGGGGCAGGTGGAGATGCCCAGCCGAATGGCCTGCGTCATGACCGGCCTCCGAGGAGCACGACGGCGAGTGCGGCGGCCGCCCGGCAGGCTTCGACACGCTTCCAGCCGGACGTGTCACGATCGCCGGCCGTGTTGGAGATGCCGCGGACGATGCCCATCGGCACCCCGCCGAGCCGGCAGGCCGCCGCCACCGCGAAGCCCTCCATGTCTTCGGCCTCCGCCTCGGGATGGAGTCGCAGCCGCGACCGCACGTCGTCGCCGGCCGCTGCTGCCGAGCAGGCGGAGAGCAGGAGACCGGCCCGCGCCGCCGCTGCCGGAAGGGTGCCCATCGTGCAGGCGAGGGAATCCCCGATGCGCGTCGTCGGATCGAGTCCGTCACCGGGCCACTGCGGCCAGCCCATCGCCTCGGCGGACGTGAACGCAGCGCCCGAGCCCGCGCCGACACCGTGGCAGGCCACCCGCTCGAACGCGTACGCCTGCCCGATGGCGAGTCGCTCGGTGAACCGGCCGGCGATCCCGACGAGCAGAACACCCGCCGGCCGATGCTCGGCAATCAGCCGGGCGGTGCGGGCGGCCGCCACCACCGGGCCGAATCCGCAGAGTTCAACGCGGAGTGATGAGCCGCATCCGGACGCCACCACGGGCTCGATCGAGCCACGCTCCAGTTCGGTGGGCACGAGAATGAGGGGCTGCCGCATGCCGACCGAACACGGATCGGTTCGGTCTCCGTCGGGGGTTGTGTTGCCAAAACATCATAGGCTTCCGACCTGATTCGGCCGCCGTTTTCCCCCCC
>SXHR01000113.1:0-16326 GCA_005773625.1 Planctomycetaceae bacterium
AGCAGCAGCGGGTCGCGATCGCCCGGGCGCTCGTGCACTCGCCGCGACTGCTGGTCTGCGACGAGCCGACCAGCGCGATCGACGCCGAGAACGGACGGATCACGATGGAACTCATCCAACGGATCGCCGTGCAGCCCGGCCGGGCGGTGGTCGTGGTGACCCACGACGCACGGGCTTACTCGTTCGCCGACCGGATCGCCTCCATGGAGGATGGACGGATCGACTCCGTCTCGACCGGCCCGCACGGTTCGGCCGCCACGACCCACCCCACGGATCGATGAGCAGCGGCCACCCGGGCTCCCCGGCCCCCCCGTTTTGACAGGGGAAACCAGGCTTGCCCCCGAATGACGCGGCTGGGAGAGTCCCGCCGCCCATGAATCCATCCCGCGATCGCACCTCCGTGTCGGTGAGCCGAACCCGCATCCTGGGCCGCCTGTGCGCGGCCTTTGCGCTGGCGTTGGTGGCGCCGGCGACGCTGCGCGGCGAAGATGCCACCGGAATGTTCCTGCCGGCGTCCGATGGCATGCAGCTCTGGCGGCGAACACTCGCCACGGTCTCGGCCGATTGGCCGGTGATGCGGGCCGTCGAGCCCGACTTTCTCGCCATGCCGCCCCGCGAGGGAAGGATCGAGTCGGCGTGGGTCGAGCCGCCCGGCTCCCTGCTCGAGTCATGGCCGCCTCGTCGGCAGCGGGTGGTGGTCCGCGTGGTGCCCGCGGCCACGGGAGCCTGGATCGCCGCCGTCGTGGAGACACAGACACTCTCAGGCTCGGCGGCCGGAGGTCAGGGCATCGAACTGGTCGGGCAGTGGCAGACGGAGCCTGATGCCGAGAGCGTCACCGTCCAGCTGGCCGCGCAGATGTCGCCCGCAGCCGAGCCCATCTACGCGCTGCCGCCGCTCGACCGTGAGGAACTGTTCGAGCCGCCCCCACCCGAACTCCCCTGGTCGCGAAGCCGGTTTCCCCGCACGGCCCGGGCGGGCTACAAGGTGCTCGAGGACTACCGCAACTTCTACTCCTGCGACAGTCTCGCCTGCGTGACGGCCGCCTTCGGCGCCGGCGCGCTGATGGCCAACACCGGCTTCGACGACACGATGCAGGCCGCGTGGGAGCGGGGCGTGGAGCCGACCGGTGTGGGGACCTTCTTTTCAGGCTGCAAGGACATCGGTGAGGGGCGGTATGCCCTGGCCGTCTTCGGCGCGGCGGCGGCGACAGGGCTCGTCTTCGAGGGGAATCCCGCGGGCGACGTCGTCGGCGAATGGGGTTCGCGTTCACTGCGGATGTTCGTCGTGGGCGGGCCGCCGCTCTACGTGCTCCAGCTCGCGACGGGGGCTTCACGGCCTTCAGAAGGCGTCGGCAGCCAATGGCACTTCTTCAATGACAACAACGGCGTGAGTGGTCACGCTTTCGTGGGCGCGATTCCTTTCCTCGCCGCGGCCGACATGGTGGAGAGCCCGCTCCTCAAGGGAACGCTCTACGTCTGCTCGACGTTCGTCGGCTTCTCCCGGATGACCGACAACGCCCACTACCCGTCGCAGGTGTTCCTCGGCTGGTATCTGGCGTGGGCGAGTTCGCGGGCGGTGAGCATGACCGAAATGCACTTCGCCGGCATGGAGGTCCGTGTCGTTCCCATGCCCACGGCCGACATGGGTGGCCTGGCCGTGGAAGGCCGCTGGTGAACCGATGTGGCGTCACGACGCGTTGTCGTGGAACCGTTTTCTCGTCCGCCACCGGACGGCCGACCCCACCAGGATGCAGCCCACGACGGCCGTTGACGCCGGTTCCGGCACGGCGACCGTCTGCCATGCCAGTCCGTAGGCCGTGCCGGTGTCGGGAGTCGAGTCGAGGTTGTAGATCTGGTCGAGCCCCACCACCCGCATGCTGTAGTTGCCCGTCTGAGGCACGGCGAATCGCAGAAACTCGGTGCTGCCGTAGGTCGCGTTCGACAGGGCCACCAGTGAACTCCCGCCGGTTTCATCCCGCCAGACCTCGAGGGCGAGGTTGCTGAGGGAGACATCCGCGGCCGACGCCAAGGTGCTGCCGAGCGTACGGTCGGCGAACCAGGTCAGCGCGGCGGTCAGGGTGTCGCCGGAGGCGAGGGGCGTCGCGAACGAGTAGACGTTGACATTGCCCGAGCTGGCGGTCGAACTGCTCAGCACGCCGCCGAGATCCCAACCCCGGCGCTCGAGCCCGTTGCCGCCCGCCGACCCCGACAGGCCGAGCGTCGTGTTGATGCCCGCGGTGACATAGGTGGTGCCCCCGATGGTGATCGCCGAGGGATCTCCCACGTAGACGCGGTAGGTCGCGTCGAGGTCGAGAATGCCGGCCCCGCTCGCATAGTCCAGAGCCTGCGTCGTCGTGACGACTCCCCCTGCGGTCGATTGACCGTTGTTCCAGCCCGTGGGCTGCTGGGCGGCCGCCAGCATGGCCGCCTTGATGACACGGGCGTCGAGCATCTCACCGCTGGCGACACCCCCAGCCACGAACAGTCTGCCTGCGTCCACCATCAAGGCGGCGCCGCCGGCCACGACGGGGGCGGCGAAGCTCGTGCCGTCCATGTTGGGGATGTAGCGGTTGGTGCCGCTGACGGCCGCCCCCGCGACATGTCCCCCCGTCAGGCCGCCGTAGAAGGCGAGCGTGAGGTTGTCGCCCGGGGCAGCGATATCGACCGTGGGGCGGACATTCGGCACCGTGATGCCCGAGGCCGGGTCGTAGAAGTCGCTCGGTCCACGGCTCGAAAAGGCCGCCACCTGGGAGTAGACCGGTGTCGTCAGGTCGCCGGTGAGCGCCGCGGCCGAGATGCCGTTGTAGCCTGTCGCAGGGCCGCCGACCGAGTTGGATCCAGGGCCGGCGTTTCCGGCGGCGACGACCGAGACGACGTTGTTCTCGAACGCCAACGCGTCGATCGCGATCGTCATCTCGTATTGCCCGGCCGAATCGGTGTAGCCCCAACTGCTGTTGACGATATCGGCCTGCAGCGTCGTGGTGCCCGACACCACGCCGCTGCGCATGGCTGTGACGTACGGGTAGAGGAAGCTCTGGTCGGTGATGTCGAAGGAGCCGGTGTAATCGCTCGCCCCTGCGGGAATCCACTCGGTGGCGATCGATCCCGACCACAGTTGAGCCGCGGGGGCGATGCCCGCCTGATGGAAGGAATAATTGCCGGCACCGCCGACCGTCTGGCCCACCATCGTGGCATGCCAGTCGTATTGACCGAGTTGCGTCGTCCCAGTGGCGACGATGGCCGGATCTGCGATGAACTGGCTCACCCGGCCGGCGAGCGATTCGTGGCCGTTCCAGATCGCTCCCGCTTCGATGTTGGCAACGGTCGCCCGGCCACCGAAGAACCCGAGATCGTAGAAGGTAGCGGCCCCGACCTGATAGTTGATGACCGTCCCGGTGAACGGCGGGGACGAACCGGTGTTGCTGCTCACGATGGCATGGGCCAGGGGCAGACAGCCGCCGTAGGCGGCGGCGACGAACAGGAGTCGGAGAAAAGTTCCGGGGCAGGGCCGGAAACCGACGGCGAGCAACCGCCTTCTCGAGTCCCGCCCCCCAGTTCGCATGATCAAGCCGTTCGCGACAGGCGTTTTCGGGTCCTACCCTGCAATCGGCCGAAGCAGCCTCGTCAACGGCTGACCGCAGCAGGCCGCGGTCTGGGTCGCAGCAATCGCGTGCGACCGCGGACGACAACTCGTTCCTGCTGCTGCGGCGTCGGCGAGACTCCCTCCCGATACTTCCGCACGGCGGACGGCGAGGGATGCGACTTCTCTATTTCGACGACCCCGAAATAGGGATCCGGATACTGCCAATCGTTTTGCGAAAAGGCCTTGGGAGCCTGCGACAGTCCGATCAACAAGGCGGCAGTCAGAGTGGAAGCAGAAAACGATCGCATGGCACTCATCCTCGACCGGATGCGAGCGTCGGTCCGCTGCCCGTCAAATGGGCCGAGAGCCGCCTCAGCCAACGGACGTGATCGGCGACATGTCGGCGGGCATTCTCGTGGCTCGGATCACGTCGAGTGTGATCGGCCGGACGAGATACCCGGCAACCCCCGACGTCAGCGCCCGCTGCTCCTCTTCGAGACGGTAGTCATCGGAAACGATGAAGATCCCGGAACGCATCCCGTGGCCGATGTTGTCGAGCGAGATCCGCGAACCGGAAAGCAGCGGATCGACGCCCCCTTGGAGGACGTGCGGCGAGAGCATTTCGAGCAGATCGAAGCCCGACATGTCGGGGAGTTCGGACGCCACCAGCCAGGCATCGGCCCGGAACCGGCGGGACAGCCTCACGGCCGACCGACCATCGACGCAGAAGTGAACCCCGACTTCACCCGCCTGGGCCGCCTGCACGAAGTCGGCATAGCGATCGCATTTCCCATCGGCGATCACGATCTCGTTGATGCCGACGGAGCGAAGCGGGGACGCGGACGTGAGGTGGCCGGTGGAGTTCATGGTGAGATTTCCTGACTTGTGTAGAGCTTGGGTGCGGGTTGGATGGAAGGGCAGGGTGTGAGTCAACGGGATGCGGCGGTCCTTGATCCTGGCGTCGATGTCCGAACACCGACCGAGCGGCCCACGATGGGGCGATAGAACGAGTTCGTTTTCGGTTCGAGGTCGGCCACGAGGAACGGCATGACGGCCTTGGAGTTGGCGAAGAGCTCACCTTCCGAAGCCGCATGAGAACCTGCCAGCTTCGCGGCGGGACCCTGCGGAAGGGTTCGCTCGAGGTCGTTCGACACCGTCAGGAGCGCCACAAGGCTCGGGACACTTTCAATGCGGTCGAGTCCGGCGGCGGAAACGACGCTCGCGGAGGCGGCTGACAGCACGACGATGACGCACGCCGTGCCAAACGATCGCGTTTGCAGGGAGAGGAGAGATCGCATGGAGCACACCTGATGAGGAGAAGAGTGAATCGGGAACGTTTGCTGCGGAGAATGAATGAGAGGAAGCAGTGCGGAGAGGGACTAGCCGGCGATCACCAGAGCGAAAGCAGAGATCGCAAGCAGGCAACTGGCCAGCAGCGACGACGCCCATCGGGTCGACTGAACGCTCGAACGTGAAGACTGGTGGATCATGAGCATCATGAGGACCGCCCTTTCCGGGTGATGACGAGAAGACGACTCTTTCAGACGAGCGACACAATCGAGAGAAACACGGCGATCGGCAGGGCGCAGAACAGGACGTCAGCCTGCGTCAGAGCCCAACGCGCCTTGACGGCATAGACCGACGAATCAACCGAAAGGGCATGATTCATGAGCGAACTCCTTGCAGCGGGGTCATGCGGGGCAGCGGGGACACGAGGGACGGGTGAGGCGTCGCTCTCCCACTCCGGAAAACAGATGCACGTGCCGTGCCAACTCCGCGGAAGGAACAAAAAAAAGACGAATTAGTGGGTATTTGGCCAAAAAAACGGCTTTTTTGTATTTCCTGCCAGAAACAAAAGTGGGGCGAATCGCACCACCACCGCCGGTCGCACTGGAGCGAATCGCTCCAGTGCCTGGTCCCTGGCGACCAGGGGTGGAGCGAATCGCTCCACCTGCGGATGGGGCTTCGGTGCGGCGGGCCTGAGCCGCCGAGGGCTTCCCCGGTCGACGACCCCCGCATCCTGCCGAGGCAGCCGTTTTAACGCAGTCTGCTCCCGGGCCGGGGAGGGGAGCCGGGGGGGCTACCGCGGCACTTATTTCGGCCAATCGCGGCCAGAAACAGTGGCTTTCGAGCAGGGGCTTCCGAGCAGGGGCTTCCGTAGGACAGAACGGCGTTTCGTCGCCGGCGTGGAGCTGACGCTACCCCTGCCGAAGCACGGCGTGGACGGCCTCGCCCGGCACGCCCTCCACGAGTTCGACGTGCCCGACCCGGCTGGGGAGCACGAACCGCAGCTTCCCGCCCAGCGTCTTCTTGTCCCGTCCCATGATCGCGATCAAAGCCGCGGCTTCGTCGGGCCCGGCGGGGCGTGCCACGGGAAGTTGAAGCCGGGTCAGCAACGCATCCTGGCGGGCCACCACGTCGTTTGTCAGCATTCCCAACCGTTCCGCCAGGCGGGCTGCCCGTGCCATGCCGATGGCGACCGCTTCACCGTGCAAAAGCGTGCCGTAGCCGGCAGCCGTTTCGTAGGCATGCCCAAACGTATGACCGTAGTTGAGCACGGCTCGCAGGCCGGAGATCTCCCTCTCGTCCCGGCCGACGACGTCGGCTTTGATGGCGGCCGACCGTTCGACCGCATGGAGCAGGGGGGCCGACTCCCGGGCCAAAACCGCCCCGGCATGCTCCTCGAGCCACCCGAAGAATCCGGCGTCGAGGATCATGCCGTATTTCACCACTTCGGCCAGACCGCTCACGAACTCCCTTGTCGGAAGCGTCGCGAGCGTTTCGGTATCGGCCACCACGCCGCGGGGCTGCCAAAACACCCCCACCAGATTTTTGCCCGACTCGAGATTGATCCCTGTTTTTCCGCCGATAGCGCTGTCAACCTGGGCCACGACCGTCGTCGGCACCTGCCAGACGGGGAGGCCGCGGGCAAACGTGGCGGCCACGAATCCGGCCAGGTCTCCGACAACGCCCCCGCCCACGGCAACAACGTGGGTGCCACGATCGACGCCCAGCTCCGCAAACTCCCTCCAGAGGCGGCCGGCGGCGTCGATCGATTTCGACGATTCGCCGGACGGCACCTCGATCGCAGCGGCATCAACCCCGGCGGTGGCGAGCGCCCCGAGGACGCGGGCCGCGTGGGTCGCAGCCACCGCAGCATCGCACACGACGACGGCCCGCCGGCCGCCGGCATCGCGCACCAGCCCGCCGATCGACAGCAGATTCCCTCCTCCGCAGACGATGTCGTAGGAGCGGTCCAGGGGAGCGGAAGCCGCGGCGATACCGGGCAAGTGAACGCGGATCGTGGCCACTGTCAGGCGACGCTCACGCGGTCGATGTCCTCGGCCGTCACGGTGATGACCCGGGCGAAACCGGTGTGTTGCCGCAGGTAATCGAGATCGGCCGCCTCGCGGGGGCTGGCGTGCAGCAGGGCCTCGATGCGTGCCTTGTCGGCCGGCGACCAGTCTTCGTAGGCGTCAGGCCAGTTCGTGTGGTTCTCCACGACGAGTGCTTCTCGATAGGGGTCGAAGGCGTTGGCCATGGGGCGTCTCCGGTCGCGAAAGAATGCCTGGACTCCGGGGGGGCTCTCTCGGCAGACATCGTCTCCTGCGAGTATACAGTCGGTTTCGCCGCCGCGACGCCGGAGCAAGCACCGCGATGACCGCCGCCCCACGCCCGTCCGCAGTCGCCAACAAGGGGGGGGCCGGAACCGCCCTCGTGGTCGGGCTGCTGGCCCTCGCCGTGGCGCTGGCGTTGTTTGCCGTCTGGTTTCAGTGGAATCAGACGCGACGGTGCCTGGGCTTCTACGGGCCCGAGGCTGCCCGCAGCATCCAGGGGGCGACGCGGGTTGAACTCTGGCGGCTGGCGGTTGACCCGGCGACCGGCCGCCTCGTCGCCGCCGATCGGCGGGATGTGTCGCAGGCGCCGGGGCTGGTGCACCTGCGACGCGGTCTGGTGGAGGACGCGAACTTCGCCTGGCCGGCACCGGACGGCAATCGTCGGCCCTCCGGCGACTGGGATCACGCGCTGGCCTTTTCAAGACCAGAGGACCGCCAGCGGCCGCCCACGGTGGTGGCCATCGATCTCGACGGCGACGGCTGGCTGACCGTGGTGGGCCGCCCCGGCCGGGTATCCCTGGGACGTCTCGGCAAGGGGCTGCGGACATGGATCGAGGCCACGACACGCGATCTGCCCTGAACCGGCGTGAAGCCGGAGCGAACGGGGCTGAAATCGGGGCAGAAATCGGTCTTTGAGGGGGTGGCCGCCACCCCCTATCCTCCCACCCCGCACGCTGCGGGCAGTTCGCGGTCACGAGGAAAATACCCATGCGGTCGATTGCCGTGGCCAACCAGAAGGGTGGGGTCGGCAAAACCACCACTTCGGTGAATCTCGCCGTAGCCCTGTCGCGAGCCGGTCGGCACGTCTGCCTGATCGATCTCGATCCCCAGGCGCATGCAACCCTGCACGTGGGCGTGACACCGGGCGCCGATGGGCCGACCGCCTTCGATGTGCTCACGGCCGATCAGCCGCTCGCAGCCGCCTGTATTCCCGTGACCGACACCCTCTCGGTCGTGCCGGCGCACATCGACCTCTCGGCTGTGGAGCTGGCGCTCGCCGGAAAGCCGGGCCGCGAGTCGATCCTGCGCAGCCGCATGGCGGCCGATCGGCGATTTCAAGCCGACGCCGCCCCATCCAGCCCGACGTTCGACTACGTGATCATCGATTGCCCGCCGTCGCTCGGACTCCTGTCGCTCAACGCGATGTCGGCGGTGGGGGAGGTGCTCCTGCCGCTGCAGCCGCATTTCCTCGCCCTTCACGGCCTGAGCAAACTCCTGGAAACCATCGAACTGGTGTCGGAACGGGTGAATCCGAGGCTCAGGCTGCTCGGGGTTGTCCTCTGCATGCACGAGGCGGCGACCCGCTTGGCCACCGAGGTCGGGCGAGACGTCGAGGGTTTCTTCGCCGCAGGGGGCGATGCTCATCCGGCCTGGGGCTCCGGCAAGCTCTTCGGAACGAGGATTCGCCGCAACATCCGCCTCGCCGAAGCACCGAGTTTTGGGCAGTCGATCTTCGATTACGCCCCCGAGTCCAACGGGGCGGAAGACTACGCCGCACTGGCGGCGGAGGTCGATCAGGCCGCGGCGATCGTGCGGGAAGTCGGACGGCGGGTGGCCTGAAGTCCGAGCGCGGCGGCGTCACCTTGATCGACCGGCTCGGGGCCGTAGAGTTCCGGCATCCACCAATACCGCGACTCGCAGGGATCCATTCCGGCCAGGATTCCGGTACGGTCGAAGTCTTCCGCCGAGACGAACGGGGACGCTTCCGCACGGTTGAACGGCCGCTGGGCCGATTTCACGGGCAGCGGCGGCTGGCATGGGTTCTTGAGGATCATGGCTGACTCGAACTGCCGTGGCCCGGGGCATTGCCTGGAGTGTCTGTCGGAAGGCTCGGCCGGTGGAGGCCAGTTTTCCGGATCCTGGCCCGACTCTTCTGATAGTGTGATCTGGGGTTTCTAGGTAATCAAGGAAACTCCGGGAGATGGAGGCCCGGATGGGCTTTCGCCCCCAAAAAGCCGATGGATGACTATGATCGCGGTTCTGAGCATCGCGGCCTGGCGGGGATGACGGGACTGTATGGCGAACCCTCTCGAGATCATCCAAAGTGGCCGAAAACCGCGTATTTTCGCGGTCCACACCGCCTTCGTAGCCCTGCTCGGCCTCGGGCTGCTGGGGCCTGAGGTTGGTGTTTCGGCGGCCGATCCGGCGGGATTCCGCCGCCTGGCGCCGGGGGTGCTCACGGTCATCCCGCCCGACCAGGCCGCCGACGACCCGCTGCTCCGCGCCGATCTTTTGGAGGTCACCAAGGGCCAGGCCGACCTCCAGTGGAAGCCCAAAATGGCGGCGCCGAACACGACGTTCGTGGAGCGGTCAAGGAGCCGCGAATATCCCCGCGACATCTGGTGCCTCGAGTTCGCATTCAAGCCACCCCGGATGCTCGACATCGACGTCCCGGCAACCGATCTCCGCATGCAGCGCAAGCGGATCTGGTATCTGATCTACCGCGTCAAGAACGTCGGCGGTCGCCGCTTGGTGATGGGAAATGGCGACGAGGGGGCTGCCGATCCAGCGACGAGGGAAACGGAACACTTCGAAAAACCCGTCCGGTTTCTCCCTCATTTCGTGCTCGAGAGCCTCGAGTCGGTTGAGGAGGGGGAGGGCAGCTCGTTTTATCGCGGGTATCTCGACCGGCTCGTGCCCTCCGCGATGGACGCGATCCGCGCCCGCGAGGATTCGAAGCGAAGGCTGCTCGACAGCGCCGAAATGTCGGCCTCCGACATGGCCGCGGGCGAGGAGCGGTGGGGCGTGGCCATCTGGGAAGACATCGATCCCCGCATCGACTTTTTTTCGATCTACGTCAGCGGCCTGACCAATGCGATCCGTTGGCGGCAGAAGCCGGGTTCGGTGATCAAGTCGAACGATCCCCCTGGAAGCAAAATCGAGGAGACGCTGGAAAGCCTGCGGCTCGATTTCTGGCGGCCCGGCGACGCCCGCGACGGAGGCGATCGCGAAATGAGCGTCGGATTTGCGGGAATGTTCGAGCGGATGACGCTCGGCGGCCGGCTGATTGCCGCGATCGGCTGGCCGGGCCACGCGAAATCACAGCCCATCGCCGGGCTCGCTGACCTCGGGCTCGGATGGTCAGACCTCCTGGAGCCCGATGTCGGCGGGGGCGCGGCGAGCCTCCGGCCGCTCGAAGTGGTGCTGCGGGCTGCGGCGGGTGTGAAGAGCCCCACTGATCCGATTGCCGCGCTGAGGCAGTTGTTCGGCGATCTGGGCGTGGCGGCGATCGAGGAGCTTGCCGCCGCTGCGGCCGGACCGGTGGACGCCGCCCAGGATCAGAAGCGGCGGGCGGCCCTTATGACCGTGGGCCTCACGCCCGAGGCGGTGGGCCAAAAGCCGCTCCTGTCGCTCGCCACGATCGTGCGGATGCTCGAGGAGAAGCCCGACGTCGACGCGCGGCGGGCCGTCGCGACCGACGTATTCGGGGGGGCCTCGCGGCGGATCGAGTGGCTCGGTGATGCCGTGGCCAAGGCCCGCGCGTTGGCCACCCTGCAGACGATCGATGCCGATTTGCCGGCCGTCGGCGGCACCGACGCCCTGGCGGCGATCGAGGCCCTGCGGCCGGCCTTCGAGGGTCTCGATGCCGCCAATGTGCAGCGGGTCGCGGAGAGCCTGAGCGTGAAGACGGAAGAAAGCGCCGCCCGGCGGGCAAAGCTCCTGGCGCTCGCTGGCGACGCCCGCACCAAGGCGGTCATCGATGTGATTCTCGGCGGGCTCTTCGGGGCCCGCGGCCCTGAGCTCTACGCGGCAGCCGTTGCCGTGCACGAGGGCATTGACCACGCCTGGGTTTTCCGATACGAAAACGAGGCCGGGGATCTGTGAAAATCCCGGCGGCCCTGGTTGCAGCCCTGGTTGTGGCCGAGGATGACGACACCCCTACGGTGGGGTTGGGCATCCGGGTCGCGGCGAAGGTAGGCTCTTGAAGGTTCGGTGTTGGGCCGATCATCCGGCCGGGAGACGTAGGCAATGGCACATAAAAAAGGTCAGGGTTCCAGCCGCAACGGTCGGGATTCGAACGCCCAGCGGCGGGGCGTGAAGAAGTTCGGCGGCCAGCAGGTTCGCGCCGGCAACATCCTGGTCCGTCAGGTCGGCACGAAGTTTCATCCGGGCTCGAATGTCGGGATGGGGACCGACTACACGCTCTTCGCCCTCTCCGACGGCGTGGTGATGTTCGATCGCGAAGGCCGACGCGTGAACATCGTGGCCGCAGCATCGGCCTGACCTCTGTGTGCGGTGGCGTTCGTCCGGTGACTTTCTGAAGGTGCCGGCGTGTTCGTGGATCGCGTGCAGATCGAGGTGGCGGCCGGAAATGGCGGCCACGGCATGTGCAGTTTTCGGCGCGAGAAATACGTGCCGCTGGGCGGTCCCGATGGCGGTGACGGCGGCGATGGCGGGAGCGTGATTCTCCGTGCCGAGCCGGGCGTCGATTCGCTCGCGGCCCTGGCCCATCGCAAGCAGTGGCGGGCGCAGCACGGCGACGCCGGCGGCTCCGCCAACTGCCATGGCCGCAACGCGGCCGACATGACGCTGCTCGTGCCGCCGGGCACGATCGTGATCGACGAGTCGAGCGGGCTGGCGCTCAAGGATCTCGCGGCTCCGGGCGACTGGATTGTCGCGGCAAAGGGCGGGGCCGGCGGCTGGGGCAACACCCATTTCAAGTCATCGACCAACCGCGCACCCCGCGACTCGACGCCGGGGGAGAAGGGGGAGGTTCGCCGGCTGCTCCTCGAGCTCAAGGTCATCGCCGACGTGGGGCTCGTCGGCAAGCCGAACGCCGGCAAGAGCACGCTCCTCTCGCGGCTGTCGCGGGCCAGGCCCGAGATCGCCGATTACGCCTTCACGACCAAGGCCCCGATCCTGGGGATCGTGGCGATTTCGCGGGACCGGAGTTTCGTGCTCGCCGACCTCCCGGGCCTCATCGAGGGAGCCCATGCCGGCATCGGTCTGGGGCACGAGTTTCTCCGGCACGTCGAACGGGCCGGAATCCTCGTGCATGTCGTCGAGCCTTCCCCCTTGGACGGGAGCGATCCGCTCACGAACTACCGGGCAATCCGCGATGAACTGGTGCGATACGACGCCTCGCTCGGCGCGCGGCCGGAGATCGTGGTGATGAGCAAGTGCGAACTGCCGGATGCCGACTCGATCCGCGGGGCTTTTGCCCGCGAGATCGGCCGCGACGTGATCGGTGTCAGTGCCGTGACGGGGCAGGGGCTCGACATGCTGCTGCGGGCGGTCGTCGTCGAGCTCGATCGGCGGAGGCTGCCGGCATGACGACGCACGGCGATACGATCGTCGTGGCCGACGTGGGGAACACGCGGATCAAAATGGCCGTGGTGGTCGATGAGCCCGGCCCGGCGACCTCGTGGCCGGCGGTGACGGGCCGCCAGGATCTCCTCAGCCGGGAGTTTCGGCCGTCGAACCTGCTGAACTGGCTGGAAAAGGTCGCGCCGGGACCGACCCTGATCCTGGTGGCCAGCGTGCACGACGCCGCGGCCGCCCGGCTCGAGGCGGCGATCGCGGAGGTGTCGGTCACGCGGCATCGTCCGATCCGGCAGCGGCGGGTTGTCCGCGAGCATCTGCCGCTCGTGGTCGACGTCGATGAACCCAGCCGCGTGGGGATCGATCGTCTCGCGGCGGCGGCGGCCGCCGCCGCCCAGAGCCCCGGCCGAGCGGCCGTCGTCATCGACTGCGGCACCGCCACGACCGTCGATCTCGTTTCTGCCGAGGCCCGGTTCC
Source organism: Planctomycetaceae bacterium (assembly GCA_005773625.1). GTDB lineage: Bacteria > Planctomycetota > Planctomycetia > Pirellulales > UBA1268 > QWPN01. The sequence goes on from SXHR01000113.1 coordinate 12,940, forward strand.
TCGGCGGGGCCATCCTGCCCGGCCCCGAACTCCTCTCGCGTGCCCTCGCCGAGGGCACGAGCCGGCTGCCTGCGGTGGCTGAACTCGACCGCGGCACCCCGCCGGTGATGCCCGGTCGCTCCACGCAGGCGGCGATTGCCGCCGGCATCGGCTTCGGCATGCGGGGAGCCGTGACACGGCTCGTGGCCGAGGCCGTGACGGCTCTCGGCGGCCAGCCCGAGGTGTTTTTGACGGGCGGCTCCCGCGGAATCGTCCGCGACGCCTTCCCTGACGCGGTCGAGAGCCCCGACCTCGTCCTCCACGGCATCGCCCTCGCCATCCGAACGGTACAATCCCACGCATGACTACTCCCCGCAAGGAATCAGCGTCCGCTTCCGCCGACCGCGCCCACGAACTCGCGCTCGTTGCCGCACGGGTGGCCGAGGAGACGCGGGGGCTCGACGTGCGGGTGCTCGACCTGCGGAAGATCACACCCGTCTTCGACTACTTCGTGATCGCGACCGGTTCGAGCCGGCGGCAGATGCACGCCATGGCCGACGAAATCGAGGCAGTGCTCAAAAAAGAGCACAAGGACCGGAAGCGCGGCGGCGAGGGCTACGAGGAGGGCCGCTGGATCGTCCTCGACTACGGCAACGTGATGGTGCACCTCTTCGACGCCGAGGCCCGGAAATACTGGGATATCGAGCACCTCTGGAGCGACGCCACGCCCGTGCCCGTACCCTCCACCGGGACTGCGACACGATGACGGCTGACGATGGCCAACCGGCCCGGGTGAACTTCCGGTCGGCGCTGCGAGCGGCGTTTCGCACGGCGCTCGAGGCCCTGGCGGCCGACGGCGGGGTGACGATTTCCGCCGCCGAGATGCCCGGGCTGCTCGAACAGGTTCGGGAAACGGCCGAGGCGAAGTTCGGCGATTACTCCGGCACGATGGCGATGGCCCTGGCCAAGCGGGCCGGGAAGAAGCCGCGGGACGTCGCGGTCGAGATCATCCGCCAACTCCAGATCGCCCCGGGGTTCGGCGAGCTCTTCGAGCCTCCCGGCGATCCCGTCGGGCCGGGGTTCATCAACGTCCGCGTGAAGAACGGGGCGCTGGCGTCGGCGGTCGCGCGGGCGGTGGCCGACGAGCGGCTCGGTGTCGCGACGGTCTCCGAGCCGCGGACGGTGGTCGTCGACTTCAGCTCGCCCAATGTCGCCAAGCCGATGCACGTGGGGCACATCCGCTCGACCGTGATCGGCGACGCGATCCAACGAATCCTGCGTTTTCGCGGCCATCACGTGATCACCGACAACCATCTCGGCGACTGGGGCACGCAGTTCGGGATGATTCTCTGGGGCTGGAAGCACTGCCGTGACGACGCGGCCTTCGCCGCCGATCCCACCGCCGAGCTGGGCCGGCTCTACCGGCTCGTGCGGAAGGTGGCCGACGCGAAGCCCGACGAGTTGCTCGCCGATCCGGCCGCCGCCGCCCTCGTTGCCAAGCATCCCGACGCCGCTCGCGACGTGCTCGCCGAAACGGCCAAGCTCCACGAGGGCGATCCCGAGAACCGGGCGCTCTGGGAGCGGTTCATGCCGGTCTGCCGCTCGGAGATCGACCGCATCTACGCGCGGCTGCACGTGACCTTCGACCACACGCTGGGGGAGAGCTTTTTTCAGCCCATGCTCGCCGGCGTGGTGAACGATCTCACGGCCTGCGGTCTTGCCCGGGAGAGCAGGGGGGCGATCGGCGTGTTTCTGGGTGGCGAGGATGATCCGCCCCTCCTGATCCGCAAGGCCGACGGCGCCTTCCTCTACGCCACGACCGACCTGGCCACGATCCAGTGGCGGCTCGCGCACTGGAAGCCCGACCGGATCCTGTACGTCGTCGATCATCGCCAAGGCGGCCACTTCGAGCAGGTCTTCGAGGCGGCCCGCCGGTGGGGCCTGGATGGCATCGCCGGTGTGGATCTGGTGCATGTCGCGTTTGGTACCGTGCTCGGCGAGGACGGCAGGCCGTTCAAGACGCGGGCGGGCGACACCGTGGGCCTCGAGGCGCTGCTCGACGAAGGCGTGGAGCGGGCGGCGGCGATCGTGGGCAGCGGCGAGGAGGGGCGCGCCGGGATGAACGACGACGATCGCCGACACGTGGCCGAGACGGTCGGCATCGGCGCCATCAAATACGCCGATCTCTGCCAGAATCGCACGACCGATTACGTGTTCAGCTTCGACAAGATGCTCGAACTCAAGGGCAACACGGCGGCCTACATGCAGTATGCCGTGGCTCGCGTGGAGGGAATCTTCACGAAGGGGGGCGTCGATCGCGAGTCGCTCCGCCGGGCCTCCCACGGCGTGCTCTTGTCAGACCCGAAGGAGCGGGCCCTGGCCCTGGAGTTGCTCCGCTTCGGCGAGGCCCTTGAAGACGTGGAAGCCGACTCGCGTCCCAACGTGCTCACGGCCTGGCTCTACGACCTCGCCGGCTGCTATTCGACGTTCTACGACTCGCTCTCCGTGCTCAAGGCCGAGGGGCCGGACCGCGACAGCCGGCTGGCCCTGTGCGACCTCACCGGCCGCGTTCTCCGCCGTGGACTCGCACTGCTCGGCATCGGCACCGTCGAGAAGATGTGATGGCACGCACGCTCGAAAACATCCGTAACATCGGCATCGTCGCCCACATCGACGCCGGCAAGACCACGCTCACCGAGCGGCTGCTCTTCTACACGAAGACGAGCCATCGGCTCGGCGAGGTCGATCGCGGCACCACGATCACCGACTTCGACCCCGAGGAGCAGGAACGGGGGATCACGATCTACTCGGCGGCCGTCTCGGTCCGCTGGCGGGACGTGACGGTGAACCTGATCGACACGCCCGGGCACGTGGACGTCACCGCCGAGGTGGAGCGCCGCCTCCGGGTGCTCGACGGCGCGGTCGTGGTGTTTTCGGCACGCGAGGGCGTGGAGGCCCAGAGCGAGACCGTCTGGCGGCAGGCCGACCGCTACGGCGTGCCCCGGCTCGCGCTCGTCAACAAGCTCGACCGCGAAGGGGCCGACTTCTTCGGCACGATCGGCCAGATCGAGAAGCGGCTCGGCGCGAAGCCGCTGGTGCTCCATCTCCCGCAGGGCATGGGGCCGCCGCACGTGAAGGACCCCTTTCGCGGGATCGTCGATCTCGTGGAGATGAAGCTCCTCACCTTCCCGCCCAAGGAAGAGGCCCTCGCCGGCGGCGAGGCCCTCACGCGGGTGACGGCGTCGGCGATTCCCGAGGAGCTCGCCGACGAAGCGGCCCTCTACCGCGAGCAGCTGGTGTCGACGCTCTTCGACTTCTCCGACGAGATCGCCGAACTCGCGATGAGCGAGGCCCCGATCCCGCCGGAGCTGATGCGGAAGGCGATCCGCCAGGCCACGATCGAGCGTC
>SXHR01000114.1:0-4069 GCA_005773625.1 Planctomycetaceae bacterium
ATGAGGCGCTCGCCGGGCATCTCCGGGAGCGGGCCCGCTTCGTCCCGCACGACGGCGTTCCCGCCCCCGGTGATTTGATCGTTGCCAGCCTCGTGTTCAAGGATGGCGACCGCGTGCTCTCGCAGGCCGACGAGGCCGAGATCGTGGTCCGGGAGAAGCTCTCGTTCGCCGACGCCGAACTGCCGGGGTTCGCCGCGCTCGTCGCCCGGGCGAAGCCGGGCACGACGTTGCAGGCGAAGGTGAAGGTGTCGGACGAGGCGGCTCTCGAGGACGTCCGCGGCAAGGACGTGACGATGGAACTCGCCGTGCTCGACGTCAAGCGGCTCGAACTGCCCGAGATGACCCCGGCCCTGCTCGAGGAACTCGGCGGATTCGATTCGGCCGACGCGCTCCGGGCCGCCGTGCGGAAGCAGCTCGAGGGCCAGCTCGAATGGCACCAGCGGCGGCAGGTCCGTCAGCAGGTGGCCAGCGCCCTCACCGCCTCCGCCTCGTGGGATCTGCCTCCGGCCCTGCTGCGGCGACAGGCCCAGCGGGAACTCGAGCGGGCGATCCTCGAACTGCGGCGGAGCGGTTTCGACGACGATTCGATCCGCCGCTACGTCAACGAGCTGCGGCAGACCGTCATGGCCAGCACCGCCCGGGCCCTCAAGGAACACTTCATCCTGGAGCGGATCGCCGAGGAGGAGGGGATCGCCGACACGGCGGCCGATTACGACGAGGAGATCCGCGCCGTGGCCGCCCAGTCGGGCGAGTCGCCCCGCCGAGTCCGGGCGAGCCTCGAGCGGCGCGGGCTGATGGATGTGCTCCGCAACCAGATCATCGAACGCAAGACGATCGACCTGGTCACCTCGCAGGCATCCTTCAAGGACACGCCCTTCGAGTTCGGCCGCGCCGACGCCGAGGCGATCGACCACGCCGTCTGCGGCTCCGTGGTCGGCGAGGAGGAGATTCCGATCGCGACCCAGGCCGAAGCCGGCGCCCGGCCGGGCACTCGCGGCTAGAGACCGGGGCCCCTCCGGGCCGTCCATCCCGAACTCACCCATGACCACCTCTATGGCACGCCACGACATGCCCTCCGCCACCCGCCTGCACGGCAGCGCCGCGGCCTCCTCCGCCCACCGCGATTACCAGCGGCAGCGGCAGATGACGCTCGGCGACCTGCTGCTCGAAAACCGGATCATCCTGCTGCAGGGAGAGATCTACGACGGCAACGCCAACGAACTGGTGATGAAGCTGCTCTATCTCCAGAGCGAGAATCGTCGCAAAGACATCCACTTCTACATCAACTCGCCGGGCGGCAGCGTCACGGCCACGATGGCGATCTACGACACGATGCAGATCCTCTCGTGTCCTGTGGCCACCTACTGCGTCGGTCTGGCCGCCAGCGGCGGGGCGGTGCTCCTCGCCGGCGGAGCGAAAGGGAAGCGGTTCGTGCTTCCGCACGCCAAGGTGATGATCCATCAGCCCTACGGCCAGGTCGGCGGGCAGGTGAGCGACATCGAGATTCAGGCCGACGAGATCATCAAGACCAGGTCGGTGCTCAACGAAATCCTTGCGAGTCACACCGGCCAGCCGATCGAGCGGATCGCCAGCGACACCGACCGCGACCGCTACCTGTCCGCCACGGAGGCGAAGGACTACGGCCTCGTTGACGAGGTGCTGACCAAGCCCCCCGTCGCCGCCGAAGAGCTGGAGAAGGACTGAGCTTCAGACCGCCACCGCACGCCTCAGAGACCCACGCCATGCCCCTGATCCCCTACGTCATCGAGAAGAGCGGCCGCGAAGAGCGGGCGATGGACATTTACAGCCGCCTGCTCAAGGACCGTATCGTGTTTCTGGGCACGCAGGTGAACGACGAGGTGGCCAACGCCATCGTCGCGCAGTTGCTCTTCCTGCAGTCGGACGACCCCAAGAGCGACATCCACCTCTACATCAACTCGCCGGGCGGCAGCGTCACGGCAGGTCTGGCCATCTACGACACCATGCAGTTCGTCACCTGTGACGTGGCCACCTACTGCATCGGGCAGGCGGCCTCGATGGGGGCCGTGCTCCTCGCGGCCGGGGCCAACGGCAAGCGTCGCGCCCTGCCCAACGCGCGGATCATGATCCACCAGCCGCTCGCGGGCATGGAGGGCACGGCGGAGGAGATCATGATCCACGCCAAGGAATTCAAGAACATCAAGCACAAGCTCAACGGCATCCTGCTCAAGCACACCGGGCATCCCCTGGAGAAGATCGAGGAGGATACGGACCGTGATCGGTTCATGTCGGCGCAGGAAGCGCGGGACTACCGACTGATCGACGAGGTGATCGACCGCATGCCCGCCCCCAAGACGGCCGTCTAGCGTCTCGGGAGCCGGTGGAAACGGGAGCGTGGCGGATCGGATTCGGGTGGAACTGGGAAGCAGTACGGTCGGCGGCCCGCGGGCCGGCGGCCATTCGAGGCGCAAGGAGGCGCGTCAATGCTGTCACAGGAAATGCTCGGGCGGAACCGGGTTGGCGTCCCTTGTTTGGCGGCGCTGTCATGCTCGGCGGCCCTGTCATGCCTCGCGCTTGCCGGCTGCAAGAGCGACTTGAACCAACAAATTCTGGAGCGTGAACTCCGCTACCAGGAGGACCAGATCTACCAGTTGCAGGACGACCTGCAGGACAAGTGCGCCCGCCTCGACTCCGTCGCCACGGAGAACGCCAGCCTGCGGCGGCAACTCGGTGTGACCGAAGCCGATCCGCTGACGGGGTCGCGTACCGGCCGACCGCGGCCGACCGCGGTGCCGGCCGCCGTGGCGGTGCCCCCGGCCATCCAGATTCCCGAGGCGATCCGCCCGCCGGCAGCCCCGGCAGGCGGCCTCTCGCCCCCCGCCCTCGACAACATTCCGCCCCTGCCGGCGACCCCCTCCTCGACGACCGAACCGAGCCCGTTGTCGCTGCCCGCACCGGCCGGCGCGGCCGCTTCTCCAGCCCCGCCGGCCGCCGTGCCGGTATCGTACGACCAGCCGCTTTCGGACGGGCGGGCGATGCGGCTCGTCATCACCACCACCCCGACCGGCTGCTTCGACGACAACGGGGACGGTCGCAGCGACGGCATCAACGTGACGTTTGAGCCCCGTGATGCCGACGAGAAACTGGTCGCGGCCGCGGGTGCCGTGTCGATCCTGATCTTCAACGCGGGCGATCCGGCGACGCCGCTCGCGACCTGGACCATTCCCACGGAGCAGGCTGCCGCGCACTTCCGCCGCACGGGCAGGCTCCGCGGCATCCACGTGCCGCTCCGCTGGACGGCGGCACCGCCCAGCGACGACCACGTTCGCGTGGTCGTCAGCATGGCTGGTTCCGATGGCGCGACTCTCGAGGCCGACGCCACGCTCCCGGCCGCCGTGACGCACCGGGCGCGGTAGAGGCCGCCGCCGGGGGCACCCTCTCGAGCGGTTGCCGCGGGAACCGGCGTGGTTGCAATTCCACCCGCTGGCCCGACAGCGTGGCTCGTGGCTCGTGGCGACCCCCTGACGGGGGTCACTCACCGGGTCGAACCTACAGCCCGCGGTCTTCGAGGAAGTTGAGCAGGTCGGCAATACGATTGGAGTAGCCCCACTCGTTGTCGTACCAGCTGACCGCCTTGACGAGGTTGCCCAGGCCGATCGTATCGACCGCGGAGAAGATGGAACTGTGCGGGTCCCCCTTCAAGTCGGTCGAGACGAGGTCCTTGTCGGTGTAGCGCAGGATGCCCTTGAGAGGCCCCTCGGCGGCCGCCTTCATCGCCGCGTTGATCTCGGCGGGCGTGGCCTCCTTGTTCAACAGGGCGGTGAAATCGACGACACTCACCGTGGCCACCGGCACGCGGAAGGCCATGCCGGTGAACTTTCCCTGCAGGGACGGGATCACGAGCCCCACGGCCCGGGCCGCACCCGTGCTCGAGGGGACGATATTGAGCGCGGCGGCCCGAGCGTCACGAAGATCCTTGGCGGCCGTATCGACCGTCTTCTGGGAGTTGGTGTAGGCGTGCACCGTGGTCAGGAGACCGCGGTCGATGCCCCAGTTCTCGTGCAGCACCTTGGCCACCGGCGCCAGGCCG
>SXHR01000115.1:0-17658 GCA_005773625.1 Planctomycetaceae bacterium
CGGCATCAACGTGGCGGTCCGCGCCGGGGCCCAGGGGATCGGATTCGCGATCCCGATCGACCGGGTGCTCGACGTGATCTCGCGGCTGCTCTCCGCCGAACGGATTGACCACACCTGGCACGGCCTGGTCGTCCGCGGGGACGGCGAGCGGGGCGCGGTGGTGGAGACGGTCCATTCCGAGAGCCCGGCCGAGAGGCTGGGCATGCGGGCAGGCGACCTGATCACCCGGATCGACGACGTCTCCGTGTCGCACCAACTCGACGTCGAGCGGGCGATGCTCGGCCGCAAGGCGGGCGAGAGCGTGGCCGTGACCGTCGTCAGGGCGGGCGCCTCGGAGCGGTTCGACCTCCCGCTGGCGCAGGTCCGCCGCGACGCCGAGTCGCTCGACGACCGCTGCTGGGCGGAGATCGGACTGCGGCTCCAACTCGCCCCCGCCGCCAAGGTCCAGAAACTCCAGGCCCGCTACCGCGGCGGGATGATCGTGACCGCCGTCCGCGACGGGGGCCCGGCGAGCGAACAGGGCATCCAGGAGGGCGATATCCTCGTCGGGCTCCATGTCTGGGAGACGATCGCCCCGGAGAACATCGCCTACATCCTCGACAAGGCGGTGGAGGAGCATCTCAACCCGATCAAGTTCTACGTGCTTCGCGGCCGCGAAACGCTCTTCGGTCACATCGTGTCCGACACGGTCCGCCGCTGAGCGTCGCCACGCCGTCGCGGCCGACCGATTTCCCGGCGGTCGCGGCCCGGGCTTCCCCGGCTCCCCGGGGCGGCGACAATCAGGGCATGGAACTCGACTTCGTCGCCCAGCTGCTGGCCCGCATCCCCCTCGACCCGCGGCTCGAAGTGCCCCCCGGCGATGACGCGGCCGTGCTCCGACCGCCGGCTGGACGACGCACGGTGGTCACCGTGGACATGCTGATGGAGGGCGTGGACTTCATCCTGGGGCCCGACTGCCCGCCGCGGCTCGTCGGCCACAAGGCGCTCGCCGTGAATCTGAGCGATCTGGCCGCGATGGCCGCCCGTCCCGAAGCGGCGGTCGTGGCGGTGGCGCTGCCGCACCGCCACGGCGAGACGCTCGGCCGTGGCCTGCTCGACGGGATCCTGGAACTGGCCGCCGCGCACGGCGTCACGCTCGCGGGCGGCGACACCAACTCCTGGGATGGCCCGCTCGTGATCAGCCTGACGGCGATCGGGAGCGTCCTACCGGGGCGGGCGTGGCGTCGCGACGGCGCCCGGCCCGGCGACCTGATCCTCGTCAGCGGCGGCTGCGGCGGCAGCCTGTTGGGCCGTCACCTTGCCGTCGCGCCCCGCTGCCGCGAGGCGGTCGTGATCTCGGAGCGGTTCGTCGTTCACGCCGCGATCGACGTCAGCGACGGGCTTTCACTCGACCTGGCCCGCATGATGCAGGCCAGCGGCACCGCGGCGGTGCTCGATCTCGCGGCGATCCCCATCCATCCCGATGCCGTGGCGCTGGCCTCGCGGCCGGGGGACGGCCGCAGCCCGCTCGACCACGCTCTCGCCGACGGGGAGGACTTCGAACTGGTCCTGGCCCTGCCCCCCGACGAAGCCCGCCGACTCGTCGCCGACGCGCCGGCCCTCGTGGGCACGCCGTTCACGATCATCGGCGAGGTCGTCGCCGGCTCGGGGCTCGCCGCACGATCCGCGGACGGCACGGTCGCACCGCTCGAACCGCGGGGATACATCCATGACTTCGGCGCCTGACGGCAGTGCGGACGATCCGTCTTCCCGCCAGTTGGCGGTGGCGGTCCACGACCTGCGGGAGCTCGACCTGCTCGCCACGCGACTCGCCGCCGCCCTGCCCCGTCCCGCGTTCGTCGCGCTCCACGGCGATCTCGGTGCCGGCAAGACCACGCTCGTCAAGGCGGTGGCCGCCGCGGCGGGCATCGATCCGACCGAGGTCGTGAGCCCGACGTTCGGCCTCGTCCACGAGCACGCCGGTCCCGGAGCCTCGCTCCTCCATGCCGACATGTATCGCCTGCAATCCCCCGAGGACCTCTGGGAGATCGGCTGGCACGACGCCGTCGCCCGCACGACCTGGGTGTTCGTCGAGTGGCCGGAGCGGATCGCGGCCGCGCTCCCCGCGGATCGGCTCGACGTCACGTTCGAGATCGACGCCCCCACGGTCCGGACGCTCGTGTTCAGGAGTTCCGGCCCGCAGCACGACGCGGTGCTCGACGCCTTGAGGGCCGCCGGGTGAGGTGGGCCGGTTTCAGAGCACGAGTTTTCGGACCGCCTGAAACTGCGGGTGCTCGGCGGTGCGACACCATTCGAAGAGCACCGCCTCGGTCGTCGTGAGGATCACCCCGCCTGACTCCAGCCGTCGCAGCGCGACCTCGTGATCGAGCGGATGCCGGGAGGCGACCGCGTCAACCGCCACCGACACGCCGACGCCCCGGCCGAGGAGGTCGAGCGCCGTCTGCGCGACGCAGATGTGGGTCTCGATGCCGCAGAGCACGATGCCTGCGACACCGGCGGGGATCGACGCGAGAAACGCGGCGGAGCCGCAGCAGCTGAACGCCATTTTCGTCACCGCGGGGGGCAAGCCCGCGGCCAGCGCGGGGGCGGTGGGTCCGAGTCCCTTGGGATACTGCTCCGTGAGCACCGCGGTCACACCCAGCAACCGGGCCGCCTCGACGAGCCGCGCACACCGGGCGATCAACCGGTCGGCATCGGGCATGGCCGGGAGCAGTCGCTCCTGAACGTCGATCACGCAGAGCATCGACGTGGCGGGATCGAGTGGCATGGCGAAAGGCCTCCTGGCGGCCGGTTCAGCCGGTGGGAATCGAGGGGACGGCCGGCGACGCCTGCGGCTCGACGGTGAGATCGATCGTCTTGCCCGGGGTGCCGTCGTCCGGCAGCGCCCGCAGGCGGGCGATCTTGGCGGCGGCCGTCGGTTCGCCCGGCTGCTCGTGCCCCGGCGCCGACCCGAAGACGATCGTGTTTCCCTCGGCGCCGACCAGCTCCCAGGCCCGCACCTCGCCCGTCTTGGTGAGTGCCGGCCGGCATTCGACCAGTCCGAGCGGCTTCCAGTCGGGCCCCAGGGCCGCGGCGAGCGCCGCCCCCTGCTCCACCACCTGATCGCCCCACGGAAAGCCGACCGTTCCCTGAGGGCCCGAGGCCACTCCGCTGACTTTCGGATAGGCGGCGGCGGCCTCCGCGGTGAAGTCCTCGCTCGGCAGCACCACCCCCTCGGCATCGACGGCAAGCAGCCCGCCGGGCACGCCCACCATCGCCACCGGCTCGCGACATCGCACCTGCACCCGCGCTCCCGCCGGATGCCGCACCCTCACCGACACCACCTCCCGCACCCACGGATGCATGTCGAACGCCCGTGCGAGCCGCCGCACCAGCTCTGGATCGTCGAGCGGCAGGCCATCGGCGAGGCTCGCATCGCGGAGCGCCTCGAGCTTGAGATCGCCCCGAATCCAGGGCGCGACGCCCTCCAGCTCGACCGCTTCGGGATGGAGCACGAGGTCGGCATCGCCCCGCACGCGGTCGCCCAGCCGCGACCAGGCCGTCCACCCGCAAAGCACCGCCGCTGCGGCGACGACGATCGACGCCAGTCCGGCCCGGTGCTCGTCGAGGAAGCGGCCTAACCCGTTGACCGCGGGGGGCTCGGATGGCTGTTCGCGACGACGCGACGGAGGATTCATGACATCCCGGGGCGGGGCCCGGCTCACCAGACCTCGATCTGGGGCGTGAGCTCGATGCCGAGCTTCTCCCGCACCCGGGCCCGCACCGTCTCGACGAGCGTGCGGACGTCGTCGTCGGAGCAATGCGGACCAGCCACCACGTAGTTGGCGTGCGGCGCGTAGACGGCGGCGTCACCCGCCCGCAGGTCCCGCGCGCCGGCCTGCGTGACGAGCGATTCCGCGGTGGTCCCCAGCGGATCCTTGAACATCATCGCGACGCTTCGCGTGCCGCTCGGCTGCGCGGAGCGGCCGACGATCCACTGCTTCTGCATCCGTTTGGTGAGCAGGGCCGGATCCTCCTCGTCGAGGTCGAGACGGCAGCCGATGATGATGCAGTCGTCGAGGTTGCTCCACCGCGACTCGAAGGCGAGTCGCGAGCGTTCGCGAACCTCGAGCGTGCCGTCGCCGAGCATCACCGTCACGTCGGCGACCCGCTCGCCGATGTCGCCGCCATGCCCGCCGGCATTGCCGACCAGCGCGCCGCCGATCGTGCCCGGCACGTCGACGAGCGTCTCCAGGCCGCTCAAGCCCGCCTGCACCGCGGCCGACACCACGTGCACGAGCTTGGCACCGGCACCGGCCCGAATCACGGGCGACTCCACCTCGATGCCGCAGAACGACGGGGCCGAAAGCCTCACGACCATGCCGGCGAAGCCCGAAGCGGGAACGAGCACGTTCGAGCCGCCGCCGATCACCCGCAGCGGGATGTTCTGCTCGTGGCACCGCTTCACCACGCGGGCCAGGGCCTCCACATCGATCGGCTCGCAGAAAAACGCGGCGGCTCCGCCGATTCCCAGCCAGGTGTGGTGGGCGAGCGGCTCCAGGCACGAAACCGCCACTCCGAGGTCGTCGAAGGGGGTGGCTGCCGATGGCCTCGGCTCGGCGGCGGATGTGGAAGGGGAACGCTGATTCATCGCTCGGATTCCTCGCGGGCAGGCGACCGCCCCGGCCGGTGGGCGGGGTCGGTGCGGCATTGAAGCCGTGGGGATTGTGCCTCACCGCGCGGTGCACCGTCCATGCCTCTCCGCCCCGAGCCGCTCACGCGGCCCGCCGGCGGTCGAACGGCGCCACCGCGGGGTGGGCCAGCTGCAGCCAGCCGTTGACGAGGATTTCCAGGGATGCCCTGCCGGCACGGGGGCCCGACGGCGCGGGGCCGCGGGGCACGTCGCCGAGGACGACCGCGCAGTCGTGCGGGCCGAGCGAGGCGAGGAGCCGGTCAACTCGGGCGTAGGCGACGATGTCGGCCGCCGAGGGGTCGTCCGACACCACCGACTCGGGCACGAACAGCCATTCGTCGCACCACTTCTCGAGACGCCGGCCGAACCGCCGGCCGCCGAGCCGCTCGGCGAGCCGCTCGTCGGCGAGCACGACCAGGCGGCCACTCGTCAGGCGGCGCAGGCTCGAGAGCGTCGCCGACACCGAATGCATGCTCGACGGCCCATCGACGAACACGGGCGTCTCCTGGCCGCGATCGATCCGCTCCAGCCGGCCCGGCACACCCTTGGTCGCCTCGATGCCGCGGCAGGCCCGCTCGAGCGTCACGCCATACCGAGCGGCGACGGCCGCCGCGAGGAGCGTGTCGCGCACGAACGGAACCGTCGGCGTGTCGGTGGTGACCGGCACCATCTGGCCGCCGCATCCCATGAGAAACGTCCTGCCGAACAGGCTCCCTTCCACGGGCCGGGCCCAGACATCACAGTCGGGGGAGAGGCCGGCGGTGAGGCATGTCGCCGACTCCGGCGCGGCGGCGAGGAGGCGGCCGCGTTGCCGGGGATTCATCCCGGTCACGAGGCAGCCTTCCTCGGGCAGCGTGTCCATGATCCGCGTCATGATCTTCCGGTAGGCGCGGTGCGACCCGTGCTGGTCGAGATGGGCGCCGGCGAGGTTCGTGACCACGACGGTGTCGCAGACCATGCCGGCCGTGGCGTGGGCCGCCAGCATTCGGCTCGACACCTCGACGACCGCGTGCGAGCAGCCGCCGGCGGCGAGCCGGGCGAGCCAGCGGGCGAGCGCGGCCGGCGATGACACATCGTCCGGCGCGGCCTCGGCATCGTCGGGGCCGAGGCATCCCAGATCGGAGAGCACGCCGACGCGATGCCCTGCTTCGGCGAGGGCCGCGGCCGTGAGCCAGGTCGTCGTCGTCTTGCCGCTCGTGCCGACGACCGCGATCACCCGCATTTCGCGTGACGGATCGCCGGCGAGGGCGTGGCAGAGCCGGGCCAGCGCCCTGTCGGCATCGGGCACCAGGCACAGCGGCACGCCCTCGGTCGAGACGATTCGCTCGGCAATCACCCCACTCGCGCCGCGGGCGATCGCCCGCGAGACCGCCTCGTGTCCATCGCCCCGCTCGGTGATCCGGGCGACGAACACATCCCCGGTGCGGCACTCGTCAGGATCATCCTGGCAGCGTCGCACCACGAGATCGTCGCAGGCGATGAATCGCGCCCCGGGAATGATCTCCGAGAGCCGCACCCCGCGAACCTCGCCCCGGTTGTCTCCGACCGGACGATTCCGTGCACCCTTCGACGCATCACGCATGACGGCCTCCTGCCGGCGGGACCGGGACTGCCGAGGCAGCCCACGATCGGGAAACGAGTCCATCCTTGGACATCGCTGGCGGCGGATTGTCACCAGGGGGAAATGTGGGTCAAGGCCGTCTCTCGGTCACATCCCGGGAGGCCGCCCCCCTGCCCTCGCAAACAACCCGCCTTGCCATCCTCGGCGTCTGCGGGCTACCGTCCCGACGTCCCCAGGAGCCTTTTCACGCGTGCACGACCAGCGGCTCGACCAGACCCCGGTTCCTCTTCTCCGGCCAGCCGTGCTGTGGATCGGGGCGTGCCTCGACCAGGAACTGGCCCTGGCCCGGTCGTGGGCGGAAGAACTGGCCGAGGTCTGGGAGGCGCCCACTCCGGATGCCGCGATCGCCGCTCCTCCCGAGGCGTTTCTGGAGCGTTCACCGGCCGCGATCATGCTCGCCTCGCCGACCCCCGGCCGCTGGTCGCTGGTCGATTGCAGCACCCTCTCGCGGCGCTGGCCTCTGGCGCCACTGGTGTCGGTCGCCGGCAGCCTGGTGGAGGGGCGCCGACGGAGCGGACCGGCCCTGCACGGCGTGGAAGAGGTCGCCTGGAATGAACTCCCCGGCCGGATGGCATGGTGGATGCACGATCGTATCCGGGACCGACCGGGATCCCTCGGCCTGCCGGCCACGGCCCGCCGCGAGGAACGGCTGCTCGAGGCGGCCGAACGTGTGGCCGAGTTTGCCACGCGGCCCGGCCGACGCGTGTCGGTCGCGGCGTCGCGGGCTGGAGACGTCGAGGGCCTGGCGGACGTGCTGACCGCGGCGGGTAGACCGCCGCTGCGGCGCACCTGTGGACGACCCACGCTCGATGAACCGGCCGACATCCTCTTCTGGGACGTCTCGGAAATCTCCGCGACCGACCTCGCCTGGCTGGCGATGCTCACCGCAAACCGCCCAGACCTCGCCGTCGTGCTGCTGGATTCCTTTCCGCGGTGCGATTCCACCCGAGCCGTCCTGCGGGCCGGCGGCCGCGCGGTCATCTCCCGTCCGCTGTCGCTGGAAACCCTCACGGGGATGCTCCTGCGGCTCGAAACGTCGCCAATCGCGACTCACCCCGGGTAGCAGCCTCCCTGAGCGGGATGCGAGGATCATCGACCGGGGAATCCTCGGCGTTTCCACCGGTCGATCAGCTGGACACGCTCAGCTGCAAAACGTCGCGGAGGACTTTGGCCACGGAAGGAGGGACCGTCACTGGAATTGACCCGACCGGCGGGTTTCTCTATTTCTCCGCCATGACGCTTCGCCGCTTCGTCTGCATTCTGACCGCATCGGTCCTGGCCACCGGGATCGCGGGCTGTGCCCACTTGATCAGCCATTCCGGACTGCCCGGCGGCATGGCGGCCTCCATGATGGGGAGCGGTGCGGATTCCGGGCTGCCGACCCGCAGCGAGGTCGCGGCGGGTCAGCTCGTCATCCACGCCGATTTTCAGATCGCCGGCCAGCATCGACTGGTTCGGGAGCTCGACACCCTGCGGGCAGACGTGAGCCAGGAGCTCGGCCTGCCGATCTCCGACGAGCCCGTGCATCTCTACCTCTTCGACAGCACCGCCCGCTACGACGCCTTCGTCGCCCGCCAGTATCCGACTTTTCCGGCACGCCGGGCGTTTTTCGTCGAGACCGACACCACGCTGTCGGTGTTCGCGGTCTGGCAGGAACGGGTCGCCGAAGACCTGCGCCATGAAACGACTCATGGTTACGTCCACGCCGTCGTGCCCGCCGTGCCGCTCTGGCTCGACGAGGGGATCGCGGAGTTTTTCGAGACACCACGCAACGAGCGGGGCCTTCACCACGGCCACGTGGCCCACCTCGCCGGCCGGCTGCTGGAGGGCACGTGGCGGCCCGATCTCGAACGCCTCGACGCACTCGGTTCGCCGGGCGAGATGTCGCAGGATCATTACGCCGAAGCCTGGTGCTGGGTCCACTGGCTGCTCCGCACCACGCCCGAGCGGCGCGAGCTGCTGCAGAACTACCTCGTCGCCATCCGCCGCGACCCCGACACCCCGCCGCTCTCCACCGTCCTGCGGCACGAGCTCGGGTCTCCGGGCGATGCATCGGCCGACGTGAAGGAGCACCTCTCCCGACTGGCCGCGGCCGCCGCGGTCGAGCGGTGAATCAGTCGCGGCGATAGAGCGTGCCGTGGCTGGTCGCCTGAAACCCGAGTTTCAGGAAGAGCTGCATCGCCGCATCGTTCTGCTCGCCGACGTGGGCCTCCGCGACGGTCACTCCCTCCTGTGCGAGGTCGTGGAGCGCTTCCGCGATCAGGTAGTTGGCCAGGCCCTGACGCCGCCGATCCCCCTGGACATCGACCCGCATCAGTCCGGCCGCCACCACGCCCCAGGCCGTGGCGAGCGGCTGCATGTCCCAGAAGAATCCGTCGCCCAAGAGCGATTCGTCCTGGCCCCGGAGCTCATAGCGGCGCAGGGCGATGCCGGTGGTCGCGGCGGCCTCCCACCAGCTGCGGCGGGCGGGCTCATCGATCACACGCAGCGTGGTCGCCCGCCGGATCGCCAGCTGCAGGCGGTTGACCGGCGGGCGGAAGCCGGCGAGGGACCGCCGCATCACGGCGATCCGCTCGGCCACGGCGTAGCCGGCCCGCACGAACACCTCCTGCATCCGCGGCGACGAATCGAGGATCCCGGGCAGCCCGGCGCCGCCGTAGAGCCCCAGATAGAAACCGCCGAGATCGGGCGAGCCGCCCCCGAGAATCGACCGGGATCCGCGCCGGCGGAGGTAATCCTCGCACCGCGCGAGCACCCCGTCGCCGATCGCGTCGTGCTGGTCGTGGGGCACGACGACGACCAGCATCGTGGTGCCGGTCGAGGTCTCGATGCCCGACTTCGAATCGTTCGGGCCGAAACCCGCGTGCGCGAACCCGACGACCCGGCCGCCGTCGATCGCCACGATCAGCCCCTCGCGATCGAAGTAGGGGCGCGAAAAGACGCTCGACTCCAGCCAGGCCGCCGTCATCGGCTGAAACGCCGCCGGGCCGAGGTCGGCGGTCCGCCAGACGTCGGCGAGCCGCGGGGGGTCTTCGTTGCGGAAGCAGCGAAACTCGATCATGCCCCGCCCTCCCCTGCCGCCGCTCCGGGGGGCGCGAGCCGCACGAAAATCGTCCCCTCCCGCTCGCAGACCTCGTGCACGGCCTGCCGCACGATGGCGGAGATGCGGTGGCGTCCGGTGGTCACATCGAACTGCCAGCCGTGCCAGGGGCAGGTGAGGGTCGTGCCGCAGAGCACGCCGGTGCCGAGCGGGCCTCCCTGATGCGGGCAGAGCCCGTCGATCGCGTGAAGCGTGCCGTCCACGTTGGCGATGGCCACCATCCGATCGCCGGCGACCCGTTCGATGCTCGTTCCCGGCAGGCATTCCGACGCCGCGGCGACGGGGATCCAGTCAGGCATGGCGGGCACACACAGGCGGCGGTGGGGCGGAGGGGCGACCGCTCCGATCAGGCGGCCGGCCGCGGTTTGGCCTTTTTAGCCTTTCCGGGCCCGCACCGCCATCGGCGGTGAACCCACCAGTATTGCGCCGGCTCCCGGCGGATGGCCTGCTCGAGGAGTGACGTGTACCACTGCGACAGGGCGGTGAGGTCGCTCGTTTCCGGGCCGCCCGCGGCGGGATCGGCGACACCCTCGAGCCGCAGGTCGTAGTCGAACAGCCCCTTGCGACGGGTGGCCGTGCAGACGAGCACCGGCGCCGAGGCCGACAGGGAGAAGACGCCGATCGCCTTGTGAACGCTCGCAGGCTTGCCGAAGAAATCGACCCAGCAGCCCCGGGGGCCTGCCGACTGGTCGCCGAGCAGGCCGATGGCCCCGTTCTCCTCCATCACCTGGGCCACGTCCGGCGCGCTCCCCTTCTTGGGCAGGATCCGCTGGCCGCGCGACTCGCGAAACTCGGTGACAAACCGGTCGAGCAGCGGGTTGTCGAGTTCACGAGCCACGGAAAAGATGCGGAAGCCGAACAATCCGAAGAGGTAGGCGGCCAGCTCGAAGTTGCCGTAGTGCCCGGAGAGGATCACCGTCGGGCGGTCGAGCCAGAGCTGCCGCACGAACTGCTCCATGCCGTGAATCCGCAGATGCCGCCGCCAGGTGGTCTTGTGGATCACCCGATTGGCGTGGGCGATCTCCACGACCATCAGCAGGAGATGCTCCCACATGCCCTGCGCCGTCCGCCGGCGCTCCTCGGCCGTCATCTCCGGAAACGCGGTGTGGAGATTTTCCCGGACGACCGCCCGGCGGATCCGCATCCGGTTGGCGAGGATGGCCGAGAGCTTTCGCGCCCCGCGTTCGCAGCTGCTCCGCGGGATCGCCTGGATCACGCAGATCGACACGCGGACCGCCGCGTAGACGATCCGGTCGAGGCAGCGGGTCGAGAAGGTGCGGCGGCGCAAGGCTGGTCGTCCCTGACGGCTGGGTGATCGGGGGCCCGCCCGGGCGGACGCCCCATGGTCGCGAATCGGACCCCTTCGGGGCCAGATCGGTTTGCCGCGGCGTGGCGGATGAATCGGCCCGGCCCGGGCCGCACGGTCAAACCTGCGGCGTCGCGGGCTGGAGCAGCAGCAGCACCACGCTCACCGCATTGAAGAGGGCGTGGAGCAGGATGCAGGGCACGATCGACCCCGTCCTCCGGGCGATGAATCCGAGCACGAGCGAGAAGTGGAAGAGCGGCACGTAGGCCAGGCCCTGCCCCGCGTGCGCGGCCGCGAAGGCGAGGCTCGAGAGCAGCACCGGGGCCATGTCGTCGGCGGAGAGATGCTTTTCGAGCCAGCCCTGCAGGACCCTCCGGAAAAAGAGCTCCTCGGCCAGCGGGGCCACGACGACGGCCGACACGATCACGAGCGTCACGTCCTTCCAGTCCCGCTGCCCGTCGAGGAAGTCGACGATCGGATGCCGGTAGCGGACCAGCGCGTTGAGCGCCGCGGCGATCATGAGCAGTGGAAACACGACCAGCGCCATGCCCCCCACCGCCGTGCGCACGTCCTCCCGCCAGCGACCGCCGACGAAGCCGAGCTCTTCCCACGTCGCCCCGCGGAAGAGCAGCCAGGCGATCGTGCCGCCGGCCACGCCCAGCGAGAGGCCGACGTTGGCGAGGAGTCGATCCGCCAACGGGGCATCCACGGAAACGACCCTCGCGATCAGGGTCGCGACGAGCAGATAGCCCACCACCACGAGCGCGACGTCGCCCCCGTCCCAGATCACCGGCCCGTGGGGCCGCACCGGCACGAGCGGCTGCCCGGTCGCGAGCCGCCGCCTCACACCGACGATCGCCCAGACGAACGACACCAGGGCGAGCAGGAGCACGGCCAGTTGCGGCAGCACCTCGCCGATCTCGGGCACCGCGGCGTCGGCCATCACCGCACCAGCGAACGGGCGGCGACGAGATACTCGATTCCCGACCAGACCGTCGCGATGACCGCGGCCCACGCCGCCCAGCCGGCGATCTCGGGGAGGGGCAGTCCGCCCGGGGCGAGGCCGGGCCAGGCCCGCTCCGCCAGCACGAGCCCGATGGTGAGGCACTGCAGCACCATCTTGAGCTTGCCCGACAGGGCCGCCGAGAAGTCACGGCCCGACTTCTCCATCTCGGCCCGGATCGCGGTCACGACGAGCTCGCGCACGACGACGATCACCGTCATCCACGGGGCGATCGCCGTCCCGCTGCCCGCAAGCAGCACGTACGAGCCGCAGACGATCACCTTGTCCACCAGCGGATCGAGTATCCGCCCGAGTCGGCTCACCTGGCCAAACCGCCGGGCCCACCAGCCATCGACCCAGTCGGTCGATGCGGCCACCAGAAACAGCCAGAAGGCCGGCACGCCCTCCCCCCGTGTGATCGCGACGAAGAGCACCACCGCGAGCAGCAGTCGGGTCAGCGACAGGATGTTGGGCACGGTCCAGATGCGGTCGGATGCCACCGTTCAGGCCTCCGCGGGCACGCCGGCGAGGTCGTAGCCGCTGGCCGCGACGATCTCCACCGGGAGAATGCATCCGGTGAGCGGCGTCCGGGGCGAGGTGCCCGGCGCGGTCAGGTAGACCACGCAGTCGATGTCCGGGGCGTCGGCCTTCGTCCGGGCGATCCAGACATCGTCCCGTTCGCCGCTGGGTCGATCGACGATCACGTCGCGGATGCGGCCGACCTGCCGGCGGGCATGGTCGTGGGCGATCCCCTGCTGCACGAGCATCAACTCGTCGCGGCGGGCCGCCTTCTCCTCCTCGGGCAGGTGCCCGTCGAGCCGCGCCGCGGGCGTATCGGGCTCGAGCGAGTAGGTGAACACGCCCACTCGCTCAAACCTCCAACGCTGCACGAAGTCCACCATCTCCTGGAACTGGTCCCGGGTCTCCCCCGGAAAGCCCGTGATGAAGGTGGTGCGAAGCACGAGATCGGGGATCCGGTCGCGGAGCTTGCCGAGGAGCTCCTCGGTGGCCTGCCGTCCGACCCGTCGCTGCATCCGCTTGAGCACCGGGTCGCTCGCGTGCTGCAGGGGCATGTCGAGGTAGGGCACGATCTTCCGGCTCGTCGCGATCTTTTCGACCAGCCGGTCGGTGAAGTGCATTGGGTAGAGGTACATCAGCCGGATCCACTCGAGCCCCTCGACCTGCTCCAGCGCGTCGAGCAGTTCGACGAGCCGCGTCTCGCCGTAGAGGTCGAGGCCGTAGTAGGTCGTGTCCTGCGCGACGATCACGAGCTCCTTCACCCCGTCGGCCGCCAGCTCGCGGGCCTCGCGAACGACCTCCTCGATCGGCTTGGTGGCATGCTTGCCCCGCATCTTCGGGATCGCGCAGAACGTGCAGGTCCGGTCGCAGCCCTCGGAGATCTTGAGGTAGGCCATGTGCCGGGGCGTGACCCGCATGCGGCCCGAGTCGTCGAGGGCCCGGGCGGGGGCCGGCCGGAAGATGCTCCGCTGGTCGCCGAGCCCGCCGATCAGCCGCTCCGCGGCCTTCGCGATCTCGTCCCGCGAAAACACGCCGATCACGGCGTCGAGCCCGGGCAACTCCTGGAGCAGCCCCTCCTTCTGCCGTTCGGCGAGGCATCCCGACACGATCACGCCCCGCGTCTCACCCAGCTTCTTGAGCTCGAGCATCTCGTGGATCGCCGCATACGACTCCGCCCGCGAGGCGTCGATGAAGGCGCAGGTGTTGACGATCACGATGTCGGAGCCCTTGGGCTCCGCGACCAGCTGCCAGCCGTCCTGCCGGAGAAGTCCGAGCATCCGCTCGCCATCGACGAGGTTCTTCGGGCAGCCGAGGCTCACCATCGAGAACGTGCCGCGGCAGGTGGCCGGATCGACGGGAGGCACCGCGGGCAACGGGGCCCCTCCGGTGCCGCACACCCCGGCTTCGGCATCGACGATCGGCAGGCCCTGGATGCTCATGCCCGCTCCGCGATGATTTTGTCGAGTTCTTCGCGGAGCCGGGGCAGGATCGCCTCGTAGGGAAAGGCGCCGATTTCGGCGGTTCGCTTCTTGAGGTTCACGTGCGTGGGTCCGCACCACAGGCCGAGATCGGCGTCGTCGGTCTCGCCCGGGCCGTTCACGCGGCAGCCCATGACCGCGATCGTGATCTTGTGGTCGCTGGCGTAGGCGGTCATCTCCTTGACCTGCTTGGCCAGTTCGATGAAGGCCTCGTTCTCGACCCGGGAACAGCTCGGGCAGGAGATGATATTGAGCGACGCGAGGCCGTAGTCCACCACGCTCCGCACGCGGCCGGCGGCGATGTCCGCGAGAATGGCCTGGGCCGCGGCGATCTCCTGCGGCTTGTCGGCGTTGGGCACCGTGAGCGACACCCGCACGGTGTCGCCGACCCCCCGTGAGATCAGCTGCTCGAAGGCGATCCGCGTCTTGATGATGCCGTCGGGGGGCATGCCCGCCTCGGTCACGCCCAGATGCAGCGGCACGTCGGGCCGCTGCTCGGCAAACCGGCGGTTCACCTCGATCACCTTCTGGGGGTCGGAGTCCTTGAGCGACACGGCATACCGCGTGAAGCCGATCGAATCGAGCAGCTCGCAGTGTTCGAAGGCGCTCGCAAGCATCGGCCCGATCGAGTCGTCCTCGGCGAACTGTTCCTTCTTCGCCGGATCGACGCTGCCGCAGTTCACGCCCACGCGGAGCGCGCAGTCGTTGTCGCCGGCGACGCCCGCGATGAACCGCACCTTCTCCTGCCACGGCTTGGTCGGCTCGTGGTGGTAGAGGTGGCCGGGGTTGTAGCGGAGCTTGTCCACGTGCGGGGCCACGTCGAGGGCGAGCCGGTAGTTTTCCTGGAGGTCGATGGCGAGATTGGCCAGGGTGCCGGCCCTGATGGAGACGAGCGCCGCGGCGTCCTTCTTCGAGTCGACGGCGATCCGCACCACCCCCGCCCCGGCCGCATGCAGGGCGTTGGCCTGCTCGAGGGTGGCGGCGATGTCCTGGGTGTGGGTGGCCGTCATGCTCTGGGCGGCGATCGGGTGCCCGGCCCCGATCGTGATGCTGCCGATCCGCACCGCCCGCGTCGGATTTCGCTTCAACTCGACCACGGCCTCTCCTCGCGTCAAACTGTGCCGGCCTGCCGGCTCTTCCGGCGGGCTCCCGCTCTCCGAAGAACAATAGCAGACGCCATCCGGCCGGCGATACGCCCATGCGGTACCAGCCCCGCCTTCATATCGTCCTGCATGAGCCCGAAATCCCGCCGAATGCGGGCAACGTCGGCCGAACCTCGGTGGCCATCGCGGCCAAGATGTGGCTCGTCCGGCCGCTCGGCTTCCAGATCGACGACTATTATCTCCGCCGCGCCGGCCTCGACTACTGGGACGAGCTCGAATGGGAGGTGGTGGACTCGTGGCCCCACCTGCAGGAGCGGCTTGCGGCCAGCGGCGCCGGCGGCATGTGGTTCTTCTCGGCCAAGGCGACGAAGTCGTATTTCGACGTGCGCTATGCCGAAGGCGACGTGATCGTGTTTGGCAAGGAGTCGCGGGGACTGCCCGCCGAGATCACGTCCGCGCAGCCCGACCGCCTGCTGACGATTCCCTCGCGGCCGCAGGTCAGGAGCCTCAACGTCGCCAACTGTGCCGCGATCGTCGCCTACGAAGCGATCCGGCAGTGGGGCAAGACGGTCTGAAGACCGCCGCCATCAGCGGTAGTTGCTGTCGCCGTACTGCCGCACGCGCTCGGCGGCCCGGTAGGCCTCGCCCCGGAGGTCGTTGCCGACGGCGGCGGCGCGTTCTTTGTTGAAGTTGAACGTGGGGATGCCGCCGCTGAACGAGATCGTGAGGATTCCGCTCGCGATCAGGATCGGAATGAGCAGCAGCAGGAGCTTCGACCCATACTTCGACGCCGCGACCTTCTGCACGGGCGCCGGCAGGCCCATCGTCGCCATGCCGACGATCTGCTGCGAGTAACTGGTCTTCGACTTTCGCTTCTTGGCCATGTCGCGGTTCCTCCTCGGGGCGTGAGAGTGGAATCGGCAGCCGGCCCGACCGCGCGTGAGCCGCCGCCCCGCGGGGGGCAGGGATGCCGCGGCCCGAAAGGCTTGCACAGAGGCCCCAGCTTCCAACGGGGTCGGTCGGCATGGGGAGCCTCGCCGTCCCGCCGCGTGCTGCCTCCATGCCCGCGCTGCCGCGGCCCGTGGGCGGCTACCGCAGGGCGGCCGCCTCCAACGCCGCCTCGCCGTAGATCGGAAGATGGCGGTAGTAGACCTCGAGCATGTAGGTGCAGAAGCAGGTCACGAACAGACGGCCGCCGATGTGCCCCCACTTGTCGAGCGACGGATCCCACGACCCCGCTTCGGCCCCCTTGCCGACCTGCTCCCTCGGCAGCAGGTCCCGCATGCGATCGTTCCAGCGCCGCCAGGGCTCGCCCCCCATGTGGTGCGCGACCTGCGTGATGTAGTACCACGCATAGACATCCTTGTCGTTTTCCCAGTCGATGAACTTCGACGCGAACAGGAGCTCCATCCCCCGATTCAGCCGGGGGTCTTCCCTTTTCCAGCCGAGATACTGGCGGCAGAGCAGGCCCTCGGCCGAGATCGCGGAGGTCACCTGCGTGGGCGGTTTCTGGGGCGAGTCGATTCGGTAGCCGTAGCGGACACCGTCGTCCACCGCCACGCTGTCGAGAAACGTCGTGATCCCCTCGTAGGCCTGCGGAGGCACCTCGAGCCCGGCCATTTCACCGCTCTTCAGCGCCATCATGTACCAGCCCGTCACCGACATGTCGCCGTTCTCCCGGGGCGCATACCGCCATGCACCGTTCGGCCCCTGCGCCGCCACCGCGTAGGCCAGCGCGCGTCGGGCCGGCTCCGCGTGAAAACCATTTTTCGTCATGCCAAAGAGCTCGCAGGCGGCGATCGTCGCCTGCGCATGCGAATAGAGCGAGTGATGCGAGGGAACAGACGGGCTGAAGTCGAAATGGCCGTCGGGCTGCTGCTTGGCAACGAGCGACTTCCAGGCCCTGGCCACGACGGCCTTGTGCTTGCCGTCCTGCGGCGTGTTGCCGGCGGCCTGGAAGGCGAGCAGCGCCATGGCCGTCGCCGCCAGCCTGTTCTCCTGCGAGCCGCCATCGACATACGGCCCCTGAAGGCTCCAGAGTCCGTCTTTCTTGCTCTGCTGTTTGGCGAGCCATTCCAGCGCCCGGGCCACGGCCGCCTCGGTGGCATCGCTGCCGCCGTAGGCGTTGACCAGCGCATCGCGGCGCCCGACGTTTCTCCCGTCGAGCAACGAGCCGATGGCGGGTGCGACGGCCTCCGCCGTGGCCGCCCCCGGCGCCTCGACCGGCTCGGTCATGGCGGGGGGTGCCGCGATCGGGTCTTCGACCTGCGGCTCCTCCGACTTGACCTCCTCGGGCTCGGGCTCCGGAACCGGCTCGGGTTCCGGCACGATCTGCACGCCAGGTTCCGGGCTCTCGACGACTTCGGTCGAGGCGAACGACAGGTCGAGCACCACCCGCTCGGGCTTCCGCAGCCGCACGACCCACAGGGCGAGCAGGAGCAACACCACGACGTGCACCACGAGGCTCACCGTCAAGGGCGGACTCCGCCGCACCAGTTCCTCGACCCGGGCGGCAAGCGTGGGCTCGGCGAGCGGTTCGCCGTCATCGCGGCGGGGGGGCTCGGGCGACACGAAGGGCATGCCCGGAACCGCACCGTCGGGGCGTTTCTGAACGGCCCAGGGCAATCCGCCGACGAGCGTGGTGGGGCCCTGTCCTTCAGCCGAAGAACGCCCACGAGGCGGCGGCGGGGGCTGCAGAGTCATCCGTGCTGCCTACGAAACGTGGGGTTATGCCGGGAGTTCCACTCCGGGCTTCACATCTCTCTTCACGCCGTGTATTATTCCGAAGAGCAGGTCGCTGCGATATGCCATTCGTGGCGTATCCAGGATCTCACACCGTCGCGGGGTGGAGCAGCC
>SXHR01000116.1:0-12174 GCA_005773625.1 Planctomycetaceae bacterium
ACGGCATCGACGTAGACGGCGAGGTACCAGCGATGCACCTCCTGCGGCTTGACGCCGAGGAGCAGCGCGAAGAGCCCCGTCACCATCAGCCGCTGGATGTGGTGCGCGTAGCCGTGGCGGAGGGTCTGGCCGAGGGCGTCGCGGAGGCAGTTCATCTCCGTGTCGGCCGTCCAGTAGAAGCCGGGCAGCGGCCGTTCGGCGGCCAGCGCGTTGCGGCGTTCGTAGTCGGGCATGAAGTGCCAGTAGACGCCGCGGACATACTCCCGCCAACCGAGCACCTGACGGATGAATCCCTCCGTCGCCTCCAGTCCCGCCCCGCCGTCCCGCCAGACCCGCTCCGCGCCGGAGACGACGTCGCGCGGATCGAGGAGCTTCATGTTCATCGCCTGCGCGAGCCGGGAGTGATAGAGCCACGGCTCGCCGGTCCACATCGCGTCCTGGTAGGTGCCAAAATGAGGCAGCCGGTGCGCGAGAAAATCATCGAGCGCGGCCCGGGCGTCGGCGGGCGTGACCGGCCAGTCGAAGTCGTCGAGGTTTCCCGGGTGCGTCGCAAACCGCTTCCTGACGAGGTCGATCACCTGCCTCGTGATCGCGTCGGGTTCGAAGCGGATCGGCGCCGGCAGCTTTCCCGGTCCCGCCTTGGGGAACGCGCCGCGATTTTCGGCGTCGTAGTTCCACTGGCCGCCCGCGGGCTCGCCGTCGTCCATGAGCACCTCGAACTTCCGCCGCAGGGGCCGGTAGAAGTA
This sequence comes from Planctomycetaceae bacterium, assembly GCA_005773625.1. Classification (GTDB taxonomy): domain Bacteria; phylum Planctomycetota; class Planctomycetia; order Pirellulales; family UBA1268; genus QWPN01. The sequence continues at coordinate 747 of SXHR01000116.1, forward strand.
TTCGAGCCGCAGCTGCTTGCGGCCCTCGGCGTGGGCCGCGAACTCGTCGCGCGACGAGTAGAAGTGCCGGTCTGGCCGGATCTCGAGCGGCACCCCGGCCTGCTTCGCCGCCCCGCGGAGCGCCTCCTGCACCCGCCATTCCCCCGGCTCCACGACGACCAGGCGTTCGGGCATGCGGCCTTTGGCCCGGTCGCGGTCGAGGCTCGCGAGCAGCGCCGCGGCGAGCGTGCCGGGCTCGTTCGGTCGTGGCTCCGCGGTCAGCTCGGTGGCGTCGATGGCGATCCCTTCCTGTTCGACGTCCCGGCGAAAGTGTCGCATGGCCGAGAGGAAGACCGCGATCCGCGCCTTGTGCGTCCAGACATGGGTCGATTCCTCGGCGACCTCCGCCATCCAGACGCGGTCGCGGCCGCGGTCAAACCCGTCGAACGCCGCACCCCGGCGGTCGAGTTGGTCGCCGAGCACGAGCACCAGTTGCCTCGTCATTCAATCCTCCTCGCCTGTGGGTCGGCCATATCCTAGTGGGCCATCGTGGAGACGTCCTCATGCAGGCTTGGCAGACGGGGGCTGAATCCGCCGACGCCGTCGTGTCGCGGATCAGAAGCGGCATGAACGTGTTCGTGCACGGGGCCGCGGCGACCCCCACGCCGCTGATCGACGCGCTCGCCCGGCGGACCGATCTCGAGAGGGTGCGGTTCTGGCACATCCACCTCGAGGGCCCGCTGGCCTTCACGGCTCCCGGGCAGACGGCCCGCTTCCGCTCGACGTCGCTCTTCATCGGTGCGGGCCTGCGGGCCGCGGTGGCCGAGGGGCAGGCCGATTTCGTGCCGATCTTTCTCTCCGACATCCCGGCACTCTTCACCAACGGTCGCGTGCGGCTCGACGCCGCGCTCGTGCAGCTCTCCCCTCCGGATCGCCACGGCATCTCCACGCTCGGCACGTCGGTTGACACCGCCCGTGCCGCCGTCGACACGGCCGGCATCGTGCTGGCGGAGATCAACGGGCGGATGCCCCGGACGCACGGTCATTCGGCGGTGCCGCTCGACCGCGTCACGGCCTGGTGCGCGACCGACCGCGATCTTCCGGAACACGCTCCGCGGCCCGTGACCGCCGTCGAGGCACGGATCGGCGACCATGTCGCCGCGCTCGTCGAGGACGGCAGCTGCCTGCAAGTGGGGATCGGCGGGATTCCGACGGCGGTGCTGGCCCGCCTCGAGAACCACCGCAACCTGGGCATCCACTCGGAGATGGTGTCGGACGGGGTCGTTTCCCTGCTCGAGTCGGGCGTGGTCACGAACCGGCAAAAGGCGATCCATCCCGGGCGGACGGTCGCGAGCTTCGTCCTCGGCAGCCGGCGGCTCTACGACTTCATCGACGACAACCCGTTGGTCGAGGTCCACCCCTGCGACCGCACCAACGACACGAACCTGATTCGCAAGATCGATCGGGTCGTGGCGATCAACTCCGCGATCGAGATCGACCTCACGGGCCAGGTCTGCGCCGACTCCCTCGGCCATCGGCTCTACTCCGGCATCGGAGGCCAGATGGACTTCATCCGCGGCGCCGCCATGAGCCGCGGGGGCAGGCCGATCATCGCGCTGCCCTCGACGGCCGCCGGTGGGGGCGTGTCACGGATCGTGGCCGAACTCGCCCCCGGCGCCGGCGTGGTCACGACCCGGGGCCACGTCCACTGGGTCGTCACCGAGCATGGTGCCGTCGATCTGCACGGCAAGAGTCTCGCGGAGCGGGGCCGGCTGCTCGTCTCGATCGCGCATCCGGACTTTCGGGACGGCCTCCTCGCGAAGCTCCACGGGCTCAAGCGGGCCTGATCAGCCGCGACGGCCGCCTACGGCTGCGGACCAAGCGTGGGCGACGTCGGCACCGCCATCGGCAGCGGAGCGGGTGACGATGCCGCGGGGGAGAGCGGGGATTCGGACTGGTCCCGCGCCGGCGGTTGTTCCGGGATCGGCTTCTCTCCCGTGGCGATGGCGAGACTCTCGCGGGCATCCTTGAGGTTGGGGTTGATGACCAGCGCCTTTCGGAGGGCGGTGATCGCCTCCTCTTTTTTGCCCTGCTTGAAAAGCACGACGCCGAAGTTGTTGAGCAGCGAGGCGATGCCCGGGTCGATCCGCAGATCGGGTTTGCCCAACCGCTCGGCCACGTTGGCGTGCTCCCTCTCGAAGCCCTCGATCAGTTCCCGGAACTTGAGCTCCGCCTCCGGGAAGCGGCCGGCGGCGGCCAGCGCGTTTGCCAGGTTCACATGGATGGCGGGCACGTGCGGAGTGACGCGACAGGCCTCCTTGAACTCCTCGACGGCCTCGTCGAGCCGCCCCTTGGCCGAGAGCACCGTGCCGAGGTTGTTGTGGGTCTCGCCGAGATCGGGCCGCAGGGCGGTCGAGCGGGTGAAGTGGTGCATCGCCCCGCGGTTTTGGATGCGGGTCGGGGGATTCATGTCGTCCACATGCCCCCGGGCAAACTTCTTCGCGCCGAGCCGGTTGTGGGCCTGCCAGGCGTTCTCGTTGAAGGTGAGCGTGTGGGTCCAGAGGGCGTCCTCGTTGACCCAGGCACCTGCGTAACGGAACGCCATCCACGTGAGCACCCCCAGCACCAGGGCGGTGCCCACCGCGACCAGCGGCCGCTCCGGGGCCGACACGCGGTCGTACCAGGTGGCGACGCCGGCGGCGATCAGGGCGATCACGCCGATCATCGGCAGGTAGATGAAGTGGTCGGCCACCCAGGTGATCCGCATGTAGGAAATCGTGACGAACCCGAGCACGGGGGCCACCATCAAGAGGAAAAAACCGAGGCCGAAGATCGCGTGGCGGCCCCACGTCGCCCGATTCTGCCAGCACAACCAGCCGACGGCGGCGATCACGGGCCAGGCCAGAAACTGCCAGACCTTGGGGGGATCGACCTCCCATTTCGGATAGATCGGCAGGAGCGTCGCCGGCCAGAGGATCAGCTTCATGTAATAGAGGATCGCCATCCCGGCGGTGGCGATCCGGGAATCGAGGCCGCCGACGATGATCGTCTCCTGGCCGATGGCCCGGCCGTGCTGGTAGTAGATCGTGATGATGCCGAGCACGATCGAGATCAGGAAAAATGGCGCCGCACGGATCAGGTCGCGGACGGCGACGCCGCCACGCTTCCACCATGCGTGGAGCAGGAGCACCACCGGCAGCGCCACGACCGAAGTCTTCGCGAGCATCGAGAGCAGGAAGAACAGGATCGAGAACAGGTAATGGCGGCGGGCGGCGGGGGAATCGTCGTTGAGATCATCGAACTGCACGAAGTTGATGGCCGACAGGAGCAAGAGCGGCAGCGAGAGCGTGTTCTTGAGCTCCGACACCCAGGCCACGGACTCGACGCAAACCGGATGCACGGCGAAGATCACCGCCCCCAGCCAGGCCCCCGGGATTTTCATCAGGGCGAAGAGCCGCCAGAGCAGCAGCGCCCCCACGATGTGCAGGATGATGGTCGTCAGGTGGTAGCCCGTCGGCCACATCTGGAAAAACGGCCATTGCATCCAGAGCGCCGTGTAGCTCAGCGGAAAGTAGTCGGCGCCATCGGGGTTGATCCAGAGTTTGACGAATGCGCCGAGCGTTGTTGACTGGACGGTGGGATTGGCCGTCAGCAGTTGGTCGTCGTCCCAGAGCCAGTCGGCGGGAAAGAACGGGTGGTAGACGGGCGAATAAATCCAGAGCGCCGCCAGCACGATCACGGCCAGCCGCATCAGAAAGTCCTGCCAGCGGTCAGCCGGCAACCAACCGGCGATCGTTGGGCCGGCGCTCACCGCCGACCCGCCGGCGGCAACGGGCCTGCGGTCGGCCCGGTCCAGGGGTTCTCGGGACCGTGAATTCCTGCGATTCATCGCCATCCGCGCATCCTGCTCGTGGAAAACCTGGGTTCTCGGGGATACCCCCAGCCTCGGCAGCGTACGCCCAGATGCGGGCCGACACAATCGGCGGTTTCCTTCGGAGCTGGACGCTTGACCGGCGTTTCGGGGGGGAATAAAAAGGGGTATCTTGCGACGGGAGCGTTCTGAAGGGCCACGGTGCCCTCGACGCCCTCAGCCTGCCCTCGACGCTCTCCGCCTGGAAAGATCGCTCGTGACCGCGTCCTGATCCCCCGTTCCGAGTCGGTGCCGTATCCCGTGGCCCCGCTCGAATCGCCCTCCAACAAGGGCGGGTGGATCGTTTCTCAGCGCGGTGCAAGTTCCGGCCACGCTGCCATTCCGGCGGCGGATCATGCGTGGCCCGTCCTCCGCCTCGGCCTCCTCGCGGTGCAGCGGACTTGACGCGACAGCCTCTCCCCCTATAAATGCAATAGAGTTGCAAATGACATCGAAGTGCATCAAGCCTGACGCGTTCCCTGGCCGCCGCCGCGGCTTCACGCTCGTCGAGCTCCTCGTCGTGATCTCGATCATCGGCGTGCTGATCGGCCTCCTGCTGCCCGCCGTCCAGGCGGCTCGTGAATCGGCCCGCCGCATGCAGTGCGCGAGCAATCTGCGGCAGGTCGGGCTGGCTGTCGTCCAGTTTGCCGAGACACACCGGGGTGCGATGCCCTTGTCGAGCCACGATCTCGCGCACGGCGAGGAGGAGAAGGCCTGGATCTATACGGTCGCCCCCTTCATGGAGAGCGTGGACGCCATTCGAATCTGTCCGTCCGATCGCAACGGTCCGGCACGGCTCCGTGAAGAACTCACCAGCTACCTGCTCAACTCGTTCGTCTGTATCCGTGGCGACAAGGGCGCGATCACGAACTACTTCCGCATTCCTGCGAAATCCAAGACCTTCATCGCCTTTGAGACATCCGACAAGGTGGGGATTTCACATGCCGACCACACCCACGGGCTGAACTGGTTCAAGGACCCTCTCACGCTCCCCACCCGCGTGCCTCGCACATGGGCCCGGATCAAAGAGGACATCCAGACAGACAGGCATGCCGGCGGCTCGAACTATCTGTTCGGCGACTGCCGCGTGCAGGTGATCGACGAAGCCCAGATCGACGAATGGGTCGTCGCCAACCTCAACTTCGCCGTTCCCGTCCCGAATTGACATTTTCCAGGAGATTTTCCCCAATGGCATTCCGATCGGCTCTCCTCCACGGCCTCCTGCTCGGTTCTTTTCTCTGCGGACTTTCGGCTTCCGGATACGAACTCGACCTGCATCTCCACAGCACGGAGGTCACGCCTTCGGAATTCGCGGCTGACGAGGGCTTGCTGCCCGTCGTTGCCGCGGCCAAGACGACCCGGCCCGCGGGCAGCCAGTTCGACTTCATCGGAGTCTCAGCGGGGTCGCCGATCTGGCTGCTGCCCAAGAATCAAGACCCGGCCGTGCTCTTTCTCAGCATCGGGACCGAGGAGCTCACCCCGGCCGATTTCTCGTCGTCCTTACTCTGGTCACTCGTGGCGGTGACCGGTTCCGGCGGGGGACCGGCGCCCGGCTCGTTCTCCGTCTGGAACGTCGACAACTTTGGAACGGTGGTGCCCCTGATGTCCACCGCGTCGGGAGCATCGACGCCGAACGCCTTCAGTGTCACTGCCGGAACCCACACCCACTTCAACTACGGATTCACCGCCCCGGGCCTCTACAACATCGAGTTCACGGCCTCGGCAACCCTCTCCCCCGCGCTGGGTGGCGGGCCGGTGAACGGCACGGCGACCTACTCCTTCGGGGTCTTCGACACCGGCTCCGACTACCAGTTTCCCGCATCGACACCCTGGACCTACATGGGCCAGTCGTTCTCCGTGCCGCTCGTGGGCAACGAGCACATCGACATGGGAGTCGCCCTCAGCGCCGTGCCCGAGCCGGAAATCGGCCTGGCGGCCCTGGCGGTGGCGACGGCAGGAGCCGCCTGGGCGGCCCGCCGAAACGGCCGCAGAGCCGGGATTCCGGCCCTCGTTCGGCGGCACATTCGGCGGCTTGTGCGGCGGGTCGGTTAATCCGATTCCCCGGCTCCGGTTCCTCTCACAGGCGATCATGCCGGTCGCTTCCCGTGAGGTGTGCCGTGATCGCTCCCGCCAAAAAGGCCTCGAAACTCCTGGCCCGCCACAGAAAATCCCCGTCTCCCGGCCGGATGATGCTGGCCGATGACACCGCGGCCCGCGAACGTGCGGTCCGTGTCGCCCGCCGCGAGGCGTTCTTTGCCCGCGAGATCGATTACATCCCCTGCCGTGGCTTCCTCAAGGCCGACGCCGAGAAGCTGGCGACCGTCCCTCCGACCGACGCGGAGGTGCCGCTCGAGAAGCGGGGCGGCCCGTCCTCCGACTCCAAGGGCCTGACCCCCTACCTCGCCAGCCTGTATCAAACCCGGCTGCTCTCCAAGGATGAGGAGCAGTTCTACTTCCGGCGGATGAACTGGCTGAAGTTCCGTGCCGCCACGACCCGTGCGCGGCTCGACAAGAAGCGGGCGACGATCCGACAGATCGATCAGGTCGAGGGTTGGCTCACCGAGGCCGAGACCGTGAAGGCGATCCTGATCACGTCCAACCTGAGACTCGTCGTTTCGATCGCCAAGAAGTTCGTGGACGCATCCTGGACGTTCGACGAACTGGTGAGCGAAGGCAACGTGGCCCTGATGCGTTCGGTCGAGAAGTTCAACTTCTTTCTCGGCAACCGGTTCAGCACCTATGCGACCTACGCCATCCAACGGCATTTCTTCCGACTCTCCCATCGGGGCCGGCAGTTCCGCAAGCGGTTCGTCAACGATGATGAGTCGCTCCGTGATCGTGCCGACACCGAACCGACGACGGACTACTGCTCCAGCGGCCAAATCGCCCTGCTCAAGGGGCTGTTCACGCAGTTTCTCGGTGAGCTCGAGCCCCGCGAACGGCAGATCATGGTCGCCCGCTTCGGCTTTGACGGCCGTCCGCCGCGGACCTTCCGCGAGCTGGGCAGCCAGATGGGAGTGTGCAAGGAGCGAATCCGGCAGATTCAGGGCCGGGCCATGGACAAGCTGCGGATGATGGCGGCCGAGGCCCGCCTCGAGCAGACCGTAGGCGACTGGCTCTGACCATGCCGCAACGCATCCTCCTCATCGGCGGCTCCGGCGGAATAGGCACCGCCTTGGCCACGCTTCTCGTGGCCGGGGGCGACCGGGTGTTCCTCGCCGCACGCTCCGCCGAGCGGCTGGCACCGCTCGCCGCCACGCTCGACATGCCGTTCGCCACGGTCGATGCCTGCGATCCGGATGCGATCGATGCGTGCGCCGATCAGGCCGCCACGTCCCTCGGGGGGCTCGATGGCGTCGTCAACTGCGCCGGGTCGCTGCTGCTCAAGCCGGCGCATCTCACGACGACCGCCGAATGGCAGGCGACGCTGGCGGCCAATCTCTCGTCGGCCTTTGGCTGCGTTCGCGCGGCGGGACGGCTCCTGAAGGCCCAGGGGGGTTCGGTGGTGCTCGTGTCGAGCGCCGCGGCGCGGGTGGGAATCGCCAATCATGAGGCGATCGCGGCCGCCAAGGCGGGCGTCATCGGATTGGTGCTCTCGGCGGCCGCGACGTACGCGCGGCAGGGCGTTCGTTTCAACGCGGTCGCCCCGGGGCTCGTGCGGACGCCGCTGACGAGGGGGCTCGTCGCCAGCGAGCAGGCTGAAAAAGCGTCGCTCGGCATGCACCCGCTCGGCCGCCTCGGTGAGCCCGGGGACGTGGCCCGGGCAATCGCCTTCCTGCTCGATCCCCCCCAGAGCTGGATCACCGGGCAGGTGCTTGGCGTGGACGGAGGCCTGGCCGATCTCAAGGCCCGGTAGCAGACCGCGGCACCCGTCTGCCCGAGCAGATGCGGGGATCGCCGGCCGTGGAAGTCCCGGCGTTTCCACAGGTCCTGTCAGTGGACGGCGCTGCATCCCCTCGCCGGGCCGGCACGACGGGCGGCACTCGGTGTTTTCGCCGCCGAACCCCGGCTTGCGGGCCGGCGGCGTCGTCCCTACCCTCCCTCCCCCGCCCCCGTCTGCGGCGGCAGCCCAAAGGGAGGACCGTCGATGCCCATCACGCTCGGAAATCTCGCCACCAGCATCGGCGGAACGCTTTCAGGCGGCGACCCTTCGCTCGCGATCGTCTCGGCCGCGACCCTCGAAACGGCGACCCCGCACGACATCACACTCGTCGATTCGCCCGAGAAGCTGCACCTCCTCACCAGGAGCCGTGCCGGCGCCGCGATCGTTCCCGCCGGTTCGGGGCCGCTCGACCGTCCCGCCATCGAGGTTGACGACGTGCATGCCTCCTTCGCGGCGGCAATCCTGCTCTTCCGTCCGGCGCGACCGAAAGCCCGCACGGGCATCAGCCCGCAGGCCGCGGTCGATCCCACGGCGCGGTTGAATGGCAGTGTGGATGTCCATCCCTTCGCGACGATCGGCGCCGATGTCGAGATCGGACCCGGAACGACGATCCACTCGGGCGCCCGCATCATGGCAGGCTGTCGGATCGGTGCCGACACGATCGTCTTCCCCAATGCGGTGCTCTACGAAAATACGATCGTGGGCGACCGCTGCCTGATCCACGCAGCCGCCGTCCTCGGCGGCTACGGCTTCGGTTACAAGGCGGGTGACGGCGGCTACACGCTCTCCGCCCAACTCGGCTGGGTCGAGCTGGCCGACGACGTCGAAATCGGCGCGGGCACCACGATCGACCGCGGCACCTACGGCCCCACGGTCGTCGGCACGGGCACCAAAATCGACAACCTCGTGATGATCGCCCACAACTGCCGGCTGGGTCGGCACAACATGATCTGTTCGCAGGTCGGCGTGGCGGGCAGCACCTCCACCGGCGACTGGGTGGTCATGGCCGGGCAGGTTGGGGTCCGCGACCACGTGCACATCGGCGACAAGGCTGTGCTCGGCGCCCGCTCGGGCGTCTCGAACGACATCGAGGCTGGAAAAATCGTGCTCGGCGAGCCTGCCATCGACCTCCGCGACCGGAAGCTCCAGCTCGCGGCCCTGAGCAAGCTCCCCGACATGCGCCGCGATCTCAAGCAGCTCACCGCCCGCGTGGCCGGGCTCGAGGGGGCCGCTGCCCGCCCGGCGGCCGACGCCGCCTGACGCCGGACGCCAGCCACCATGACGAAGTCGAGCGATTCCCAGTTCGCATCCGCCGCACTCGAAGGCGAGACGATCGGCATCCTGGCCGGCTGGGGCCGCTTTCCCCTGGCGGTCGCCGAAGCCGTCCGGCGGCACGGGGGTCGGACGGCGATCCTCGCCATTCGCGACCACGCCGACTGCGCGCTCGAGCCACTCGCCGATGTCCACGGTCACGTCGGCGTCGCTGAAATCGGTCGGGCCGTCGATTTTTTCCACCGCCATGGGGTGCGGCGGGCCACGATGGCCGGCAAAATCCACAAGACGAAGATCTTCGGCAAGCGGGCCTGGCTCCGTCACCTTCCCGACTGGACCGGGCTTACGACCTTCTGGCCCCACTTCGTGAGCCGGCGCCGTGACAACCGCGACGATTCGCTCCTGGGGGCGATCACCGCCGCGTTCGACGCCGCCGGCGTGATGATCTGCCCGGCCACCGACTTCGCCCCCGAACTGCTCGCCACGGTCGGAATCCTCGCGGGCTCGAGACTCACGTCACGACAGCAGGCCGACGTCGCCTTCGGCTGGCGGCTGGCGAAGGAACTCGGCCGACTCGACATCGGACAGACGGCCGTCGTCAGAAACCGCGCGCCTTTGGCACTCGAGGCGATTGAAGGCACCGACGAATGCATCCGCCGCGCGGGACGGCTGTGCCCGTCGGGCGGGATGACCGTGGTCAAGGTGGCGAAGCCCCTCCAGGATCTGCGGTTCGACATGCCGACCATCGGCGTGGGCACGCTCGATTCGCTCGCCGCGGCCGGGGCGAACGTGCTGGCGATCGAGGCGGGCAGGACGATCCTCGTGGACGCCGCGGCCGTGCTCGCGACCGCCTCCCGAAAGGGCATCACGCTGGTGAGCTGCCACGATGTGGATGGCCTGCCGGCGTTCGACGACGATGGGGCCAAGGCCGCCTGAAACGGACGACGCGGCGGGCGTATACTCTCCGCACCCATGGCCATGCTGTCTCGACTCCGCTGGTGCCTCCCGCTTCTGCTTCTCGGCATGCAGGGCGAGACGCTGTCGGTGGAGCCGCTCCGGATCGACGCGGCGATCGATCGCGCGGCAGTCATCCCTCCCGCGGCGACCCACCACCGCGGCCGCGAAATCGCGCAGACGATGCACTACACGGGCGCACCGTGGCTCGTCCGTGAGAGCCGGCAGCGGGAGGAGGACTGCCGGATGCTGCTGGAGGCGCTCGACGTCAAACCTGGCCAGACGATCTGCGACATGGGCTGCGGCAACGGCTTCTACACCCTCGCGCTCGCCCGTCTGGTGGGCCCCGAGGGCACCGTCTACGCCGTCGATATCCAGCCGGAGATGCTGCGGATGCTCGCGGCAAACGCCGCCAATGAGGGGCTCACGAACATCAAGCCGGTGCTCGGCACGGTCATCGATCCGCGGCTGCCCGCAGGAAAGATCGACCTCTGCCTCTGTGTCGATGTGTATCACGAGTTTTCCCATCCGGAGACGATGCTCGCGCGGATCCGGGAATCCCTTGCCCCCTCCGGCCGGCTGGCCCTCGTCGAGTTTCGTGGGGAGGACGCCGCTGTGCCGATCAAGCCGCTGCACAAAATGACCAAGGCCGGAATTCGGGCCGAACTGGAACCTGCCGGATTCAGGGTGTTGGCCGAGTTTGATCGGCTGCCGTGGCAGCATCTGGTCTTTCTGAAGGCGGCAACAACCCGGTAACCCGTTAATCTGGGCAAAACCGCGGCAAAACCGCCGCAAAAAGGCCGTATTATCGGCTTTTTCGGCAGGTCCGTCCGGCGGGGGGTTTTTGGGCGGCCGCCGTGTTGCAATCGGGTTGTGTCACAGCGATACTGGAACCCGAGTGGTGCGACCCGGCGACCCGTTGACCCGTTGACCCGTTGACCCGGGGGGCCGAGCGGCCCTCAACTTGCAGAACGCAGCATGGCTCTTCGACCAACCAGTTTCGCCGCGTCCGACTCCGCAGTCCGCGATCCGCGCGGCGGTTCGCTCGATCCTGCCGTGACGGTCGAGATGCCCGGCGGAGCCGGTGGCTCCCGGCTCAACAGTCCGATGGGCGGCAGCAACTGGGTGCTCGGATCGAGCGCCGCGATGCGCCGCATCGCGAAGTCGATCGAACGGGCGGCTGAAGTGGAATGCACCGTGCTCGTCTCCGGCGAAACCGGCACTGGCAAGGAACTCTGGGCGCGTCTGCTCCATCGCAGCGGTCCCCGCCGCAACAAGGCCTTCATCCCCGTCAACTGCGCCGCCCTCACGCCCTCGCTCGCGGAGAGCCAACTCTTCGGTCACGAGAAGGGTGCGTTCACCGGTGCCAACGGCCGTTCGCTCGGCATCTTCCGCGGCGCGGCTGGCGGCGTGGTGTTTCTCGACGAGAT
>SXHR01000117.1:0-48166 GCA_005773625.1 Planctomycetaceae bacterium
ATAAAGCTTCGGTGAATGTCATGCTTGTTGAAATCCACTCAGTGCCGCTTGCACGAAAGCTATTCTGCAAGAACATGAGTGCATCATCGAGTGTTTGTCGTCTGCGGACGATGTCGCCGGAGATTGCGGCAGAATACGTACGGTGTCAGCCCGGCTACCTCATCAGCCTCGATACTCTGCCTGCGGACACCGCAAGGGAGTTCGCCAAAGACACCCAAGATATCGACCTGCCAGCACTCACCCAGCTGACTCCGGACGTCGCTACAGCTCTCACCGATCGACAGCCCGCGGTTTATCTGCGCGGACTCAAAACACTCGACGGCCCCGATGCCGTCGCTGTCGCAGAGGCGTTGGCCAGCACGCCCGCTCCGGTGTACATGCCATTTCTCGAGCGCGTCTCAGACGCCGCCCTCGCCGCACTCCGAAAGAAGGCGACGATCACGATTCCGCCCGACGAGAAGCTGACGATCGTTCCGTCGGCGCCATGAACACGCCGATGACCCGTAAGGGACAGCGGTCGCTCAATCCGGGCCCGCCTCAGACGAGGCCCTGACGCTTGCGGCCAATCCAGAAGAGGCCACGGAGCGGCTGGCCAGGAAGTCGCGGTGGGCGGACATGATCACGATCTCGTTCCGGCCGGAGTCGTAGCGGCTCCGCCAGGGCTGGCCGTGTTCCGCCTCGAGCCGGTAGCCGGGCAGGCCCCGGCCGCCGGCGGCGTCGGCGTCGGCGAGCGCATCGTCGACGAACTTGAGCTCCACCTCAGGGGTCACACGGTCTGTCGGTTTTCACGCCGGCCCGGTCTTCACCCGGCGGAACGGGGCATTTCCAGTCGCTCGAGCACCGCGGGAAGCTCCGCTCGGAGCGGCGAGTCGCGGAGAAAATCCGCCGCGAGTTGCCGCTGACCACGGGCCCGCAGCGTCGCATAGACGTGGAGCTCGAAATGCAGCCGAAACCGGTCCGCAGCCCGCGTGTCTCCGAGTGCACGCATGACGCCGAGCAGCGCCTCGGCCGTCGAGAGGTGGCCGGTGGCATGCTGATCCCGCAGCCAGAAACGGCTCACACCGCCGGCAGGCAGCCGCACGCACCTGCCGAGCCGCTCGACCGCACGGAGCATGTGGTTGGCCTGCCGCCAGTTGCCGTCGAGCAACAGCACCTGCGGCGTCGCCGCCCCACCGCCCGCCGGCAGCTCCTCGCCGCGGGGATGGAGCACCCAGAGCTCGTGGCCCGGGAGCCGAAGGGCCTCGGGCTGAAACACGCCGGCGTGAAAGCGGTCCTCCCGCTGATAGACATGGCACCTCGCGGCCGCGACCGCGCGGGCGACGAGGCCGCCGGTGCTCGAGGGCCGCCACTGTTCGCTGCGGTGAATCAACACGTCCACCCGGACGGTGGTCTCGACCGGCGGCACCGCGCCGCAGACGCACCACCGGGGCGGCAGACGGCAGACGTCGCAGCGGGGCGTACCTGCGAGGACGACGCTGCGGGCCATTGACCACTCCTCTCCGGACCGGGGCGGACTTCAGGACAGCCGCCGCCTACGACCGCTTCCGGCCCCGGGGCCCGAACTTCCTCGGCTTCCCCGGCCGTCCGCCGCCCCCGCGGTTCTGAAACCGGGCCGGCGGCTGGCGGTGTTTCCGCGGCTCGTCACGGGCCGGCGGCATGTCATCGGCAGCCGACCGGGTGATCGCCGGCGGCGAGAAGTGGTGCAGGATCGCGGCGGCGACCTCGGTGGGCGTGTAGCCCTGCTCCAGCAGCCGCTCCACCAGCAACGACTGCCGCGGAAACTCCCCCGCCTCCAACGTGGTGCGGAGCTTGTCGAACAGCGCGTCGGACCGACGGCTCTCGACCGCCTCGGCCGAGGGCACCTGCTCCCGACGAATCTTGGCCTTCGTGAACCGTTCGATCGACTGCAGTTTGTAGATGCCCGCCCCAGAGACGAGCGTGACCGCCCGGCCCTTCCGGCCCGCCCGGCCCGTGCGGCCGATCCGATGGACGTAGTCCTCGGCGTCGTAGGGCAGGTCGTAGTTGACCACGAGCTCGAGGTCGTTGACGTCGATCCCACGGGCGGCGACGTCGGTCGCCACGAGGAAGGCGAACGCCGCCTTCTTGAAGTTGTTCATGACCCGCGTTCGCTGGGCCTGGGCCATGCCGCCGTGAAGCCGCTCGGCCGCACACCCCCGGGCCACGAGTGAATCGGCGAGTTCCTCCACCATCTGCTGCGTGTTGCAGAAGATCACGCCGCTCTTCACGTCGTAGAAATCGATCAGCCGCGCCAGGGCGTCGAACTTGGCGTGATGCCGCACCTCGTAATAGATCTGATCGACCAGCGGCGGGCCGACGACGACCCGCTGCTCGATCTTCACCACCTTGGCGTCACGCGAGTGTCCGCGGACCAGCGACTGGATGGGGGGCGAGATCGTCGCCGAGAAGAAGACCGTCTGCCGGTCGGCGGGGGCCGCGGCGAGGATCTTCTCGATGTCCTCTCGGAAACCCCTGTCGAGCATCCGGTCGGCCTCGTCGAGCACCACCATCTTCACCCCCGAGAGGTCGAGGGTGTTGCGGGCGAGATGATCCGCCAGCCGTCCGGGGGTGCCCACGACGATGTGGGCCCCACGCTTCAACTCGACGAACTGCCGCTCATAGGGCGCTCCGCCGTAGATCGGCACGGATCGCACGCCTTTCTTGCAGACCGCGAGTTTGTGCACCTCATCGGCGACCTGGGTGGCCAGCTCGCGGGTGGGAGCGAGAATCAGCACCTGCGTGACGGGCTTCGTGGCCTCGACCCGCTCGATCGCCGGAATGCAGAACGCGGCCGTCTTGCCCGAGCCCGTCTCCGACTGGCCGATCACGTCGTGCCCCTTCATGATCAGCGGGATCGTCGCCGATTGGATCGGCGAGGTCTCCTCGAAACCGAGCCGCTCGACGGCCTCGATCACCTCGGGCGACAGGCCGAGAGTGGCGAAGGGCACGTGACCGGGGCGTGACTGCGGGGCGGCGGAGCTGGGCATGCGAAAGACTGCTCTGGGGAGTTGATGGAGAACCGTATGACAAAAAAGAGGGCCGGAGGGCGCCTTCACGACGCGCTCCGGCCCTGACAACGTGTTTGGTTTTCAGACGCTGCTGCCGAGCAGGCCATGGACCCGGGAAACCCTCGGGTTTCCCGCGATCCACGGACGACTAGTAGCGCCGACCGCCGCCGCCGCCGTAACCACCGCGACCGCCGCCACCGCCGCTCTCACGGGGCTTGGCTTCGTTGACGGTGAGGGGCCGGCCGTCGAACTCCTTCTCGTGCATGCCGCTGATCGCCCGCTGCGCGGCGTCGTCGGCCTGCATCTCCACGAATCCGAAGCCCTTGCTGCGGCCCGTCTCACGATCCTGGATGACCTGAGCACTCACGACCGTGCCGAACTCGAGGAACATCTGCTCGAGCGCCTCGCTCGTGACGCTCTATGCGAGGTTACCGACGTACAGTTTCTTACCCATGAACAAAACACTCCTACCGATGACCCAATTGTGCTTTCGGGGTCATATCGAAAGGGCCAGAGATTGGCAGCCCGCCAGAGGGTAAAGGCGAGGATAAAGAAGCAGCGGACGCGGCCGTTCGGCCACCGCGGAACCTCTAGCGTCGTCCAGCACCAACGCCACTACTCTAGATCGGAATCTGGCGAAAAGCAACGCCGTTTCCGGGACCGGCGAGCGCTGAACCGAGCCGGCGGCCCACGCATGCGGCGGCGGACGGCTCGGGAAAACCGCCGCATTTCCTGCCATCGGCGGCGGGCAAAAGGCTGCACGCCGCTCGGTGGCTGCGGGGCCCCGGCCCCTTTTCCCCAAAACTGCTACAGCGTGGGGTAGAGGCCCTCCAACTGCTCCAGGTAGGTGAGAATGTGGGCCCGGGCGGCCCGCAGCTCCTGTTTTGCGTGGGCGTCCCGCGGTGGTGAGCCGGGTGGCTCACTCATGGCTCCGGCCGCTTCCCGCAAGGCGGGCCACAGGAACCGCTGTTCGCAATCGGTTTGGACGGCCCGCTTTCTGCCGATGCCGCACTCGTGGGCGTCGTGGCTGATGTCGCTCTTCAGCGAGGCCAGCCGTCGCTTGGCGGCCACCGCGTCGGGTCCGGCCGGCACGGGCCCGTCGTCGCCAGTCGTGATCTCCTCGATCCGGTCCCGATAACGCCGCAATCGCAGGATCACACTGCGGGCCTCGTTTCGCTCGTTGCTGCTCATCCGACGTCCGCTCCAGTCCGAAGGGGGAAATGGCGGCGGTCCGTACCGATGCCGAGACCCTGCACGCCACCCCCGCATGGGGTCGCGGAGGATTCATGGGGCAGCATCCTACCAGACAGGGGCCGCGCCCCGCTTTTTCCGCCGGAAGCTCGCTCGTCGGCTCTGGTCGGCGGCGGCCGCAGCGGGTGGTTCCCCGCGGCCGGCGGTCAGGCGATGCCTTCCGCCCTCATGGCCTGCCAATCGGCATCGGACGCCTTGGCCATGGTGCCGAAGAGGTAGTCGCCGGCCAGGAGGGCGACGTTGAAGTTTTTGTCGGGATAGCGGTGGTGGAGATAGTGGTGCCGCGCCAACGACTTGTAGATCGGCCATTTGGCGAAGAACCGGTTCGCCGGTTTGTGCATCTCCATGTGGATCAGATTCCACATCAGGTGATGCAGACAGACGATGATGGGAAACATGATCGCGCCGGTCGTCGAGAAGAATGCGAGGAGCAGGCTCACCGGCAGCGACTCGATGAGTCCCTCCCGGAGGTTGAGCCGAATCCCGCGATCCTCCCCATGCGGCACGGGCTCGTCATGGAACTTCCTGCGATACTGCCGGTGATGCTCGACGGCATGGCTGTCGAAGATTTTCTTGCGGGCGGCGAGATTCCGCAGGAAGAGAAACTTGGGCCGACGGTGCATCAGGCGGCTGTGCACCTGATGCTCGATGAGCGACATCACCACGGCGAGTCCCACGAACCACGCGGCAGTCTGGAGCGACAGCAGAACCATTGGCATCTTCCCACCTCGTGAATCGGTGACTTTGGTCTTGAAATCCCGCCGGCGGCGACGGACGAACGTCCGAACCCACTCTGGCCCTTCCAGACCAAGTGGGGGGACGATAGCCCGTCCTGCCGCAGGGCGATAGGCCGATCCGGCGAGGGTTTTCCACCACCCGCTCAGCACCGTTCGCCGCGGGCGGCCGCCGCCGACCACCGGCCAACGGGCTCCGACCGCCGTTGCGAAAAATCGGGGGGAGTCGTTAGGATCCGACCAGATTTCGTTTCATCACTCGACGCCATCATCACTCGACGCCAGGAGATCCGGCCATGGGCAAGGGAAACAACTCGCAGAAGAACGACAAGAAAAACAAGAAGCCCAAGCAGGACAAGACGAAGGCCCCGGTCAAGAAGTAACCGGCCCGCCGGCCGCTGCGGCCAAGAGGTCGGGATCACCGGGACCACCGGGTTCAACCGGGACCACCGGCATCAGGTCGAGCACGGCCTTTTCCGGCGAGCGAGCCGCATTCCCGCGCCGACGGACAGGGCCGCAATCCCGATCGCGATCGTGGACGGCTCGGGCACCGCGAAGACGGTGATGACGTCCTGCCGGAACGTGCCCGTGTAGCCGTTCGCGTCGAGATCCGCGAACGTGAGGGTCGGCTGCCGCCGCACGTTGAGCCACGTGTTGGCCAGCACCTGCAGATCGACGAGATCGACGATGTTCGCGTCGGCGGCATTGGCGGCGTAGGTCGTTGCCAAGGGGTCCATGCTCGCAAAATCCCCCGTCGCCCAGGTCTTGCCTCCGGTACCTGACGCCATGGTGTGGTAGTTGTCGCGGACGATGTTGAGGTCGAGGAGGTCGATCGCGAGATCCATGTTGGCGTCGCCGTCGCGGAGAGCGGGCAGAAACGTCTGCAGGATCTTGACGTCCTTCCAGTCCACGGCGTTGTTGCCGTTGAGGTCGAACTTGTAGCTGCCGGAGCCGATGGCGGCACCACGCACGCCGACGACCGACCGCAGCAGCGACAGATCATTGAGATCGACGTCGTCGTCCCGGTCGAAGTCGCCGACTTTGAAGTCGTAGGCGCCGGCGATCAGGCTCGCGGTCCCCGACTCGACGTACATCACCTGGGCAACCTCGAACCCGTTGGGATGCTGCACCGTCCGCGGCTGCATCCGCAGGGTGTTGGCCGTGGGGTTCGCGATGCCGAGAGTGGCGGCCCGCTCGTCGCGGGTCACGACCTTGGAAAGCCGCCCCTGCGGGTCGATTTTGTAGATGCCTCGGCGATCCGGGCTGCTCAGGGTGTTGTTGAAATAGAGCTCGCCCCCGGGGCCGGCCGCCATCGCGGTGTTGCCGATGCCGCTCGTCCCGGATTCCATGAAGTCGGCCAGCGTCGCCGCCGGGACATGGACCGTGCGGCTCGAGACCGTGCCGTTGAAGACGACCTTGTCGATCCCGCCCACGTTGTTCGTGGCCTGGCTGCCGTTGAAGAAGATCGTGTCGGTTCCCGATGACGAGAGGACGGCGACCTCCGTGTTGAGGCTCGAGTCGGCGAACAGGCGGCCGACCGTGCCCGCCGCGACGTCAGCGCGGTAAAGCCCGCCGTAGGCGGTGCTCGTGTCGATGATGTAAATCGCCTGCCCGTCGCCGGAATAGGCGAACTGCCGGGAGAAGTTGCTGTTGCTCCCGGTGGTGACGGGATTGGCCAGGCCGCTCGCAGACGCCAGTTCGGCCTGCGTGACGAGCGACGCGAACGGACCGGTGCCGGTGGCGACGTTGTAGCTGTAGAGTCGCTGGGTCAGGTCATTGCGGCGGCCACTGGAAACGGTCACGGCCTGGCCGCCGTCGGAGATGACCGCGAGTGAGTAGGCCGGCTGGCTGCCGATGGCGACGGGATTGAGGAGAAATCCGCCGACCACGGGGCTTCCGCCGCCGTTATTGGGATCGCCGTTCTTGAGAAAGAGCGTCCACTCGGTCAGTGCCGCCAGTGGGGTGACGACCTGGGTGCCCCCCACGTTTGCGATCCGCCGGATCTCAGCCCCCGGCCCGAACCCGGCGGTGTAGATGGTGCCCCCATTCGCCCCGGTCGGATCGTAGCCGAAGGTCGAGAGCGTCGTCCCGCCGAGGGCGTTCGCCTTGGACACGACCGTGGTGACGACGTCCTGCGCGTTCGCCCAGCCGTGGAGCGTCGCGAGCAGGACGGCGACCGCAAACCGCCGGAGGTTCTGCCAGCGCCCGGGATAGCGATTGAGTGTCATGAGCAAGGGACTCTGTCGCGAGAAGGGAGAGTTCAGTTGCCGGGCTCGAAATAAGCCGTGTGGCCGTCGAGATAGAGCGCGTTGTAGCCCACCTTGCCCGGGCCGGCACCGCGGTGCGCGTAGATCCGCTGGGTCTGGGGAATCGTGTATCCCGCGAAGGGCCCACGAAATCCGCTCAGGCCCGGGTGGAGGTTGTAGTTGTCCCACGCAAGGAGCGTGGTCGATTGGTTGGCGGGGTTTTTCTTGTCGAGTGCCGCCGCCACGCTGAAGGCGTAGGTGTTGCGGTGGGCCCGCTGGGCGTCGTCCCTGCCGGGACAGATCCAGACCCCGCTGTCGGACGACAGCATTCCGAGGCGGACGAGCAACGCCTCGAGTCCGTACACTTCCGGAAGGGCCTTGGGATCACCGGCCGATCGCATGCCGGGAGCCATGCGGTAGGAATGGTTGCCGGTCTTGTACGCGTTGGGGAACCACCCGTTGCGGCTGTCGCGGTAGAGGTGGGTGGCCAGCCCGATTTCACGGAGGTTGACGGAGCACTGCAGCAACCGGGCCCGGTCCCGCAGATACTGGACTGCCGGAAACAGCACGGCGACCAGCATGCAGACGACGGCGACCACGGTCAGCAGCTCCACCATCGAGAAGGCGGCCCGCGAACAAAACAGCTGACGCCGCGGATCCCGGGCAGGCGAGCGGCGGCTTTCGTCGTTGGTCAGCATCAAACGACCGCATCCATACCAGAGCGTGGAGCAAATTTTTTTCCGAGCATAGCGGAGTTCCCCCCCGTCTGCGAGCCATTGGCTGGGGGGGAAGGGAGGGGATGGAAGGGAGAGAGGAAGGGGATGGGGGGCAAAGCCCCGCCTCCTCCCGCGATCTTCGCGTAACCTCTCCGGCGGGGGCGGTGTCATACTGACGTCGGCCCCGCGTGGGCCAATGCCCTGGCCCCTTCCCTCGCCTCCCCCGGAGATTTGCCCATGCGACGCATTGGCCTTGCCCGACTGTTCGCCGTTCTCGCCCTCACATGCCCGGCCGTCGCCCCGCTCGTGGCCGCCCCGCTCGATCTCGCCGCTGTGCCGGCCGACGCGAAGTGGGTCATGCACCTCGACATGGACGCGGCCCGCGCGTCCACGGTGATGGAGCGTGCCATGGCCAAGGCGATGAAGATGCATCCGCATGCCGGCGGCATGATGGACATGGTCGCCAAGATGTCGGGCATGGATCCGCGGACCGACCTCAAGGACGCGACCGCCTACGGTCCCGACACCGACAAGAAGAACGGCGTGCTCATCGTGCGGGGCAAGGCCAACCGTGAGTTTCTGACCCGCATGGTGGAGAAGGCTCCGGACCACAAGACGATGACCCACGAGGGGCACACGATGCATGCCTGGACCCACAAGCGCGGCCGGCATGGCGGCACGGTCGTCGGAGCCTTCTACAAGGACGACGTGATGGTCTTCTCGCGGACCGAAGAGGCCACGAAGGCCGCTCTCGACGTGCTCGACGGCCGAAAGCCCTCGACCCCTGCCGAAAGCCCGCTCAGCGGCCGCGTCCGCCCGGGCTCGATCGTCGTGGCCAGGGCGGCCGCAATCGATCCCAACACGAAGTGCCCCGTGCTCCGCAAGGGCGACGGCTACCGCGTGGCTCTCGGCGAGGAAGAGGGCAAGGTGTTTTACCGGGCGCGGCTCGACATGCAGTCGGCGGAGGCTGCCGGAGAGGTACGGGACGTCGTCAAGGGCCTGACCTCGCTGGCGTCGCTCCGCTGGGGCTCGGAAGAGGCGGTCATGGGGCTCGTGAAGACCATGAAGATGGATGTCGAGGGGGACACCTGCAGCATCGCCTGGGATGCCTCGGCCGACGACGTGTGGAGCGTGGTTGACAAGGCGATGACCCGCTGCGAATCGAAGCAGTATCGCGGCCGCTCGTCCTGCAAGAGCTGCGACAAAGGCTCGTGCGACGAGGGTTGCCCGATGAAAAAGAAGGAAGGCGAGTCGGCCAAGAAGCCCCTTGGCGACGACGAGTTCTGATCTCCTCAGGCCGCTCTCCGGGGGTGACGGAACAATGGGTGTCCGCGGGCAAGACGACGTCGAACTCGTCGAGCTGGCGATCAGTGGCTGCGAGGCGAGCCTCGCAGCCCTGATCGCGCGGCATCAGACGGCGATCGTCCACTACGCCGCCCAGATCCTCGCCCGTGGGGGGCGGCGGGCCGATGCGGAGGACGTGGCCCAGGAGACCTTCATCCGGGCCTGCCGGAGCCTCGGGGAATACCGGTCGTCAGGGCCCTTCGGGGCCTGGTTGTTCGCCATCGCCCGGCGGACGTGCCTGAATCACCTGCGGACGGAGCGGCGACACGCACGGCGAACCGCGGTCGTCGCCGATCGGACCAGCGGCATCCCGCGGCCCGACGACACCGCGATCGCGGCGGAACAGCGAATCCGGCTCTGGGAAGTGGCGCGGGAGACGCTGCCGGAGAATCAGTTCACCGCCCTCTGGCTGCGGTATGTCGAGGAGATGCCGCTGACCGACATCGGCGGCGTGCTCCGGCGCTCGCCCGCGGCCGTAAAACTCCTGCTCGTCCGGGGCCGGCGGCGTCTGGAGCCGGTGCTTGCCGAGTTTGCCCCGGGCCGACCGCTCAGCGAAGTTCGAATCATCGTGGAGGGTGCCATATGAATGACGTGGATCGACTGACCGACGACGCCTTGGCCTCGGTCTTGCGGCATGAGGCCCACCATGACCGCCCCGGCTTCTCGCCGGACCTCCACGCGAGGATTCTGGCGTCGGTCAAGGACGGCACCCCCCTTCCCGTCCACGTTCCGCCTCGGGGACGGGCCACCATGGGGATTGCCGCAGGCATCGCCGCAACCGCCGCCCTGCTGGCGATCGCCATCGCAGCCCGGCCCACCCGGCAGCCGACGGTGGAGGTGGTGGACGTAGCGGACATGGCGGAAGTGGCAGATGCGTCAGGCATGCGCGGCATACCTGACACGGCTGCGACCATCCCGCCGGCGCGGGAGCCGGGGCTCTCCAGCGACGGGATTCCGCCGCTCAGCGGGATTCCCACGCTCGACGAGATCGGCGAGGCGTTGCTCGCGGAAACGACATCGCTGGCGGCTGACGCCGCCGGCCTGCCCCGCTGGAACGAGCTCGTGGAGTCTGCGCCTTGGCAGCTGCCGCCGCGGGAGACGCCCTGACCGACCCCGACGACATCAGCCCACGCCGGGACAACGCCGCGATCGTGGGCTGACGGCCAGCCGCGTCACGCCGGCTTTGCCGGAGCGTGCCCGCGGGGTCCGAAGGCCAGCACCGTCGCGGCGCCGACCGCGACGACCAGCATGCCCGCGAGGAAGAACGGGCTCACGCTCGACAGCGGCGTCTCGTGGAGGGCCAGCGTGGTGAGCGTGTTGATCACCGGCGCACAGCCAAACACGACCGGCATCACCGTGAAGGGCTTGCCACCGAGCGTGAATGCCAGGATCGTGCCGAGGGCCCCGATGGCGCCGAGCGAGCCCGCCCCGAGGCTCCAGAGCATCCCCGCCATGTTCCACTGGCCGGTGTCACCCAGCGGCCCGAGCAGGGCCAGCGGTACGAGCACGGCGATCAGAAAATACGCCGCTCCGATGCAGATCAGCGGCCGGAGCCGGCTCCCCTGCATGCCCGCCTGACCGCGGTGCAGCACCGGGCCGTACGACCCCCAGGAGAGCATCGCCAGCGCGATCGAGAGGAGAACCGCGACGAGCCGCTCCGCCCTCTGCTCGACCGACCGCTTTGGAGCGTCGGCAGGTGCCGCCGTCTCCACGGCGGCGGTCGCCGCCGGCCGTGCCGGCTGCGGCTTGAACACCAGCACCGTGACGGCCCCCGCGATCACGAGGAGCAGACCGGCGAGGAAAGGGGCCTTCAGCTGGCCGAAGCCCCGGTTCATCGCGGCGGTCAGGAGGGTGTTGATCACCGGCGCGCCGCCGAAGACGAGCGGCATGACGTAGATCGGCTGCCCGCCGAAGTGGAGCGCGAGGATCACGCCGAGGGCCCCAAGCGCGCCCGCCGCACCGGCCAGCAGGCTCCAGACCACGCCCCGCGTCGTCCAACTCCCCTTTTCCCCCTTGAGGAGCAGGGCCAGCGGCACGATGACGGCGATCACGAAGTAGGCGATGCCGACACAGACGAAGGGCCGCAGCGGCGAGTGCATGTCGTCGCGGCCGAAGTGGAGCACGGGGCCGTACATGCCCCAACACAGTGCCGTGAGCCCGATTGCGGCCAACATCCCGAGAAACTGAAACATCACCTGTCTCCTCGTGGCATCACCAGGGGAATCGTCACGGGCCAGCCGGGAAACTGCCGCGGCACGCCATCGGGGCCGGTGGCCGGAAACCGCGGCCAGCACTCCAACGTGATCGCCTCCTTCACGAAATCGAACCGGGCCATCCCGTAGCCGTCGGCACGCCGCTTCTCGTCGGCCCCATCCTGGGGATTCGCGTAGGCCGCGACCGTGATCTTGTTGCCGAGGCCGTCTTCGTAGTCGCCGGTCCACGGCAGCGGACTGTCCGGCACGGGATTGGCCCCCGGCCGCTCGTCGAGCGGATGCCACCAACGACCGTAGATCGTGTTGATGAGCGCGGGGGCCGTGAACGCCCAGGGGCCGTCCCCGTGCGCGTCGATGCCGTGCCTGACGACCGTGGCGAGGTGCTGGTCGCCGCAGAAATGGGTGGCGTTTGCCGCCGCGAGCAGCCGGAGCGCCGCGTTGCGGCCGCTCTGCGGCCAGCCGTTGCAGTCGAGATCGGCGAGCAGCCGGTTGTCGGGAGTGCCGTGGAGATGGACGGCGCCGCAGAAGGCCGTGGCTGAAAGCGCCGCTTTCGCACGGATGCCATCGCGTTGGCGGCTCCACCGTTCCAGCCAGGCGAGCTGCCTGCCGCCGAGGAGCTCGAGCCCCGGCTTGTCGATGCTCGCTCGATCGTAGGCCGGATCGGTGATGTGGTCGGGCCGCGGACCCATCTCGGGGATGCTGCCATACGGCCCCGTCTTGAACTTGCGATCCTCGATGATCGCGCAATCGAGACCGCCGACCACGAGCCGCGTGAAGAAGACGCCGATGCCCTGCTCGATCGGCGCGGGATCGACCGGATCGGGGAGGTGCCAGGTCTGCTGCCGCTGCACCATGTTGACGTAGCCGGCCGGATAGAAATAGCCGCCGTCGGCGCCGTCGATCCGCTCGGCCCGGCGGCCGCCGGCTCCCCAGAGATTCGCATGGCCGACGTCGTGATCGTCCGGAATCGTCACGGTGGGTCGATCGCGGATCACGTCGCGGAACTGCAGCCCGAACTCGATCCAGCCGACCGTGTGCTGCGTGTGCCGGTAGGTCTGGTCGCCGGCGAAGAAGAGCAGGTCGGGATCGGCCTTCACGAGGCTCGCCACGAGTTCGGCACGCGGCCCCGGGGTGAGCGACGAGTTGCACGACATCACGCCGAGCGTGAGCGTCGGCTTGTCCGCCGGATCGCGCCGCACGAGTCCGGCGAAAACGGCCTCGTCGCCGTGTCGCACCCGGTAGGGCCAGTCGCGGGAGGAATCCCAGTTCTCGACCCGGAAGTTGGCATCCCAGCCCGGGTAGTGCACCTCCGCCCGCGCGGCCTCGACCCAGGCGTCACCGCGGAGGATTTCAAGCCGCGCCTCGCCGGCCTCGCCCGGCTTGAGGGGGAAGAGCTGCGCCGAGAGCTTCAGGGTGCCCCGTGCCTCGGGCCTGACCGTCACCGTGTAGAGCGCGAAGGCGATGACGTCGGCACGCGGCACGTCGAGCGCGAACGGGCGGCCGTCCGCGCCCCGCGTGCCTGACTTCCACCAGGCACCGGTCGCCCACCCGTCGAGATCGGGAGCCGCGTCGCCGAACGGCCGCGGGTCTGGTTCGGCGGGGACGACCGCTGCCTGCAGCGGTGAGCGAAACCCCGCCGCCATGACCATTGCGACGCCGACAAGCACGGGACCGACACTCGACCGTTGCCTGATCATAGACAAACGACCCTCACGGGGACGATCCGTCGGCACGAACGCCGAAGGACCAGGCGGAGACTCCGGGTCACAATGTCGTGCCTGGACGTGATGGTCGCAAGCGGTGGCCGCGGCCGACGGCGATCTCCGGACGTGGCGGCGCTCCTGCGCTGCATCAATCATCGACGGCGGGCGGTGTGCCGTTCGGGACCCCGTCATGCTCCGCCAACAGCCAGGGCAGGTTGAACCGTGCCAACGAAATCCGGGCGTATGGGAAGCTCTTCTCACCGGCCGGGGCATCGCGTCCCCGCTCGAAGATGCAGAGCATCGTCCCATCGGGCAGCACGGCGAGGTCGCTGTAGGCGCTCGGCCCGGGCTCGAGAACCCGGCTCACGGGCCAGGTCAGGCCGTTGTCGCGGCTGAGTTTCACCGAGAGATTCCGGCGGTCGCGACGCTTGCCAGGCTTCGGCTGGACGGCGGCGCCTCCGAGCGAGTCGGGCCCCGAAAAGAGCAGCCACCGCCGCCGGTCGCCGGCGGCGCCGACATCGACCGAGGCCAGTCCCGCCATACAGATGGGCTCGGGCAGATCGTTCACCGCCGCGGGCCGCGTCCATCCCGTGGCCCCGTCGTCGCTGAAGGCCACGAACTTCCGATGCACGACCGCGTGGTTGCGGATCAGACAAAAGACCCGGCCGTCGGCACATTGGGCCACGGCCGACTCGGTGGGGCTCGGCGTATCTTCGCCATTGCTGCAGATGATCTCGCCGTGTTCCCAGGTCGCCCCCCGATCGTCGCTGAAGATCGTGGCCACGGCGGCACCGTGGTGGGCCGAGCCCCTGGAGGTGGCGAGCCAGACGGGCACGACGAGCCGCCCGCCGTGGAGTTGGATGCCGTGTCCGGGGCCGGTCGCGATCACCCGCCACGGCCATTCATCACGAAACCCGGCGAACGTGGCCGTGATGTCGACGGGGTCGCTCCAGGTGACGCCGTCGTCCGTGCTGCGCAGATGGAAGCAGCGCATGTATTCGACACAGTAGAGGAGATGCACCGTCCCGTCGCGCTCGACGATGGCGACCGGATTGTTGACGGTCTGCTCCCCGTCGCGGCCGATGGCCTTGCCGTCGGGCTGCTCCGCGTTGGCCGGGTTCCGCGGAAGTCGCGGCCCGAGATGGGCCACCTGCCGCGGCGGGGAAAAGCTGCGTCCGCCATCGGTGCTCCGCCGCATGTGCACCTCGATCTCCCCCCAGTCGGCACACGAGGTCGTCCGGGCCTCGCAGTAGACCAGCACGGTGCCGCGGGGGGTGACGACGATCCCCGGAATCCGGTGGCAGAAGACGCCGCCGGTTCGCCCCCCGAAAAGATCGCTCGTCTCGTGAACCGGCACCGGCTCCGACGCGGCGGCCGCTGCCGCCATCACGGCGAGCAAGAGGCAGGCGGCGGGCCAGACGCGGCCGCCGGCGTTCATTCCCATGAAGTGTTCGCCTTCCCAAGCCCGAAGCGGCTCCCACGGGCCGACCGGAAAAGCCGCGGAACGGTGCCCGATCACGGCCCCGTTCCGCTCCTGTCTCGATGAACGTCGGCCGTGCTACATTCTGCCGGGGTCAGGGCCTGGCCGCAATGTCCCCGGGCACGCCGGTGGGCCACGCAGGGCGGTCACCGATCCGCCCACGGAGATCGTCAAGGAACCGACGTGAAACAATCATGAAGAACCGCTTTCGAGGGTTGATCCCCGCCACCTACACCCCGCTGACCTCGAAGGGCGAGGTCGATCTCGACGCCATCCGTCCGCTGGTCGAGCGGCTGCTGGCCGACGGTGTGGACGGGCTCTATGTCTGCGGCAGCACCGGAGAGGGCGTGTCGCTGCGGGTGGACGAACGGAAGGCGGTCACCGAGGCCTTCATCGCCGCCGTCAACGAACGGGTGCCTGTGATCGTGCACGTCGGGCACAATTCGCTGACGGAGGCCTGCCATTTGGCCGCCCACGCCACAACGGTCGGCGCGGCCGCGACGTCGGCCATGCCGCCGACCTACTTTCGGATCGGCGACGTCCGCATCGTGGCCGACTGCTGTGCGGAGATTGCCGCCGCCGCCCCCGGCCTGCCCTTCTACTACTACCACATCCCGATCATGTCGGGCGTCGCCCTCGACGTGGTGTCGCTGCTCGGGCAGGTCGCCGACCGGATCCCGAACTTCGACGGCGTGAAGTACACCGCCAACACGATCCACGAATATCAGGAATGCGTCGCCTTCGATGGCGGACGGTTCGACATGCTCTACGGCTACGACGAGCTGCTCCTGCCGGCGCTCGCCGTGGGGGCCCGCGGGGCCGTGGGCTCGACGTTCAACATCGCCGCGCCCCTCTACCGGCGGGTCATGCAGGCCTTCGACGCCGGCAGGCTCGGCGAGGCCCGGGAGGAGCAGTTGCGGGCCATCCGGATGATCCGAGTGGTCATGAAGTGGCCCTTCCACCCGGCGATGAAGGCGGTCCTGGAGATGCTGGAGACGCCCTGCGGCCCCTGCCGGCTCCCGTTGCCGACGCTCACCGCCGCCGACACGCTCGCGCTCGGCGAGGAGCTCCGGCAGATCGGCTTCTTCGAGTGGGCCCGGCCCACGCCCCCGATGGCCAAGCGGTAGGCCCGATCGATGCGTTCCACGAATGAATCCGATGCGACGAGGGCCCTGCGGACCGCATGGATCGTGGTCGCGCTGCTCGTGCCGGTGGCCATGCTCAACTATCTCGACCGGCAGATGCTGGCCGCGATGAAGACCTCGATGATGTCCGACATCCCCGACATCGGAAGCCGTGCCAACTGGGGCATCGTGCTGGGGTCGTTCAAGTGGGTCTACGCCCTGTGCAGCCCATTCGGCGGCTACGTCGCCGACCGCTTCAGCCGTCGGCACGTGATCGCGGCGAGCCTGCTGGTCTGGTCGGCCGTCACCTGGTGGACGGGCCTCGTCGACACGTTCGCGGAGTTGATCGCGGCCCGGGCCATCATGGGCATCAGCGAGGCGATCTACATTCCCGCGGCCCTGGCGATGATCACCGACTTCCACCACGGCTCGACGCGGTCGCGTGCGGTGGGCGTTCACCAGATGGGCATCTACGCGGGCATCATCATCGGCGGATTCTCCGGATACGCGGCCGACAATCCCGACATCGGATGGCGGAAGGCATTCATGGCCTGCGGGCTCGTCGGCATCGCCTATGCCCTGCCCCTGTTCTTCCTGCTGCGAAACCCGTCGCGGCCCAAAGACTCCGCATCCGGGCCGTCACTCGGGGCGGCCGCCCGTGAGCTCTTCTCGAATCCCGGATTCCTCCTGATGATGCTCGCCTTCACCCTCCCCGGCATCGCGGGCTGGGTGGTGAAGGACTGGATGCCCGACATCCTCAAGGAGAAGTTCGCCCTCGGGCAGGGCAAGGCGGGCGTGACGGCGGTGCTCTACGTGCAGATCGCCTCGGTCATCGGGGTGCTCGTCGGCGGCTGGCTTGCCGACGGCCTAATGAAGCGGACCCCCCGGGGCCGGATCTTCACCAGCGCGCTCGGCATGAGTTTTTTCCTGCCCGCGCTCTTCGGCGTGGGGAACGCGGGCACGCTGACGATCGCGATCGGCTGCCTGATGCTCTACGGGCTCGGCTGGGGATTCTTCGACTGCAACAACATGCCGATCCTCTGCCAGGTGGTGCGGCCGCAGCTCCGGGCGACCGGCTACGGGTTCATGAACATGATCAGCATCGCCATCGGGGGCGTGGCGGACTGGGGCTTCGGCGCGCTCCGCGACATGGACATCCCCCTGAACCTGATCTTCAGCGCCTTCGGGGCCGTCGCGATCATCTCGGTCGCGGTGGTGCTTGCGATCCGTCCTCGAGAGGCGTGATCAGCCAGGCGGCCGGCGTGCGGACCCGCGGCCGCACCTCGCCCGTGACCAGCGCATGGCCGCCGTCCCAGGGCACGATCGTCGTCGCGAGCTGACAGGTCGGCGAATCGCCCGCGACGCTCCAGGCATCGGCCCCGGCGTCGTGCACCAAACACCCGCGGGGAAACCCGGGGTGCTCATCCTTGAGCGTGCTGGTCTGGCTGAAGAGCCGTCCGTCGTCACCTGAGAGGACCGCGATCCGCGCTCCCGGGAGCGGCACGGCGGTGCCCGCCATCCGCGGCGCCGGCATGTCGGCCAGCCGCTTCCAGCCCGCTGCCGTCAGGCCTCGGCCGGCCGCCTCCCAGACCGCCGGATCAAACTCATGGGCATCGCAAAGCGGCTCGATCGCCGCGTCGCCGTTGGCCTGGTCGGGCCGGCGGCCGCTCAACACGCACAGCCGCGGGCCGGTCTGCGCCGCTCGCGAGACCACCACCGGGGCCGTCCGCGGGCCGCCCGGCACATCGGGCAGTCGTTCCCATTTCGGGCCCCGCGGCCCATCGGCAGCCGGGTCGAAGCCGGTGAGATCGAGCCGATAGACGGTCGCGTCGGCCGTCAGGCGATTCGCCCCATGCTGGCCGCATGCGACGTAGACGGTGGAGCCGATCGCGGCGGCTCCGCCGAAACACCTGGGCTCCGGCAGCGCGGGGAGCGGATGACGCTCGAGCCGCCGCAGCGCAGGATTCCACGCCAGGAGCGTGACCGTGTCGAAGACTTCGCTGCCATCCTCACCGCCGATCATGACGACGCCGAGCGGCGTGCTTGCCGTCGCCCCATATCCCATCGGGCGTGACAGGGGCGGCTGGGCGATCCACTCGTGGCCCCCCTGGTCGTCGGTCGTCAGCACCCAGACGGCGGCGTGCCAGATCTTGATCGCCGTCCAGCGGTCGCCCCCGCCGGGTGTGGGGAAGTTCGCGCCCCCCGCGACGACCAGCGCTCCCTTGTGGGTGCCGACGTAGCAACCGGCGACGCCGAGCGGGTCGGGGAGATCGGGCAGCCGACGCCATTCCAGGCGGCCGCCGGGCACCGTGGTGGATGCGTTTTGCATCGTGCTGCTTCCTTCCCGGCTGATCGGAGTGGCAGGCGCCGCCGCCCGGGCCGACGAGGCGGCAAGCGCGATGGCGAGCACGGCTGCCAGGGCCGGGCCGGTTGTCATGGGAGTTCCTTCCGAGCGGATCGCGACATCGCGACGCCCAACAGCGTATCATCCGCCACGGCAGGCACTCCCCGGAGACCCACGATCATGCCACGTTTTGCCACGGTGCTCTGGCTGCTCGCCGCCCTTGTCGTCGGGAGAACGGCCGCGGCCGCCGCCGTTGATCAGCCCGCGGCGGCGACCGTGTTCACCAGCGGCGAGGGGGGCTACAGCACGTACCGGATTCCGGCGGTCACGGTCACCGGGAAGGGCACCGTGCTGGCATTCGCCGAGGGGCGGAAGCATGGCGGGGGCGATTCCGGAAAGATCGATCTGGTGCTGAAACGATCCACGGACGGCGGGGACAGCTGGAGCGATCTGCAGGTCGTCTGGGCCGACGGCGACAACACCTGCGGCAATCCCTCCCCGGTCGTCGATCGCGACACGGGCGTGATCTGGCTGCCGATGACCTGGAACCGGGGCGACGATCGGGAGGCCGAAATCATCGCGGGCAAGAGCACGGACACGCGGCGGGTGTTCGTCACCTGCTCGCGGGACGACGGCCTGACGTGGGACGAGCCGCGTGAAGTGACCTCCACGACCAAACGGGAGGGCTGGAGATGGTATGCCACGGGTCCGGGCAGCGGCATTCAGCTCGAACATGGCCCGCATGCGGGCCGGATGCTGGTGGCGTGCGACCACAGCCGGGCCGGCGACGGCCGCTTCGGTTCCCACGCCATCGTCTCGGACGATCACGGCGAGACCTGGATGCTCGCCGGGATCGTGCCGGGGCCCGACGTCAATGAATGCACCGCCGCCGAACTGACGAAGGGGGCGGTGCTGATCAACATGCGAAACTACGACAAGTCGAGGAAGGCCCGGCAGGTGGCCGTGAGCGACGACGGGGGGACGACGTGGCGCGACCAGCGGTTTGCGGAGGCGCTGGTCGAGCCGATCTGCCAGGCGGCGATCGAGCGGTGCCGCTGGCCCGGGGAGGGAAAGCCGGGCGTGCTGCTGTTCAGCAATCCCGCCAGCACGTCGAAGCGGGAGCGGATGACGATCCGGGCGAGCTTCGACGATGGGAACACCTGGCCGGGGGAGCTGCTGATCCACGCCGGCCCCGCCGCCTATTCCGATCTCGCGATCCTCGCGGACGGCCGGGTCGCCTGCCTCTACGAGGCCGGCGCCCGCAAGCCGTACGAGACGATCCGGCTCACGCGGATTCCGCTTGAGGCCGTGACCGGAACATCCCGCTGAATGATCACGCCTTTGGGAGGGTCGCTCCTGCCGCCGGGGCCGGACGTCGGCGGCGAAGCCGACCTCCCGCCCCTGTGGCGCCTGCCGCGGGCACGGTAGGATTGCGGCCGCTGCGACGTTCCGACGCAAACCTCCCCCCGCCCGCGCGAGCCCGCCACCAACTCCCATGTTCGACCCCGTCCGCGGCCAACCCGACGTCCCCGCTCTCGAAGCCTCGATCGCCGCCTGGTGGCGGGAGCGCGGCACGTATGAACAGTCGCTCGAACGCCGCCGCGGAGCCCCACGGTTCGTCTTCTTCGAAGGTCCGCCGACCGCCAATGGGATGCCGCACCCCGGCCACTGCCTGACGCGGACGATCAAGGACCTCTATCCCCGGTATCGCACGATGCGGGGGCAGTATTGCGAGCGGAAGGCCGGCTGGGACACGCACGGCCTCCCCGTCGAAGTCGAGGTCTGCAAGGAGCTCGGCATCCATTCGAAGGCCGAGATCGAGGCCTACGGCGTCGAGCCCTTCATCCACAAATGCCAGGAGAGCGTCTGGCGCTACATGAAGGAGTGGGAAACGCTCACCGAGCGGATCGGCTTCTGGATCGACCTCTCCAAGGCCTACGTCACCTACCATCAATCCTATGTCGAGAGCGTGTGGTGGGCGCTCGCCGAGCTCTTCGACAAGGGGCTGCTCTATCAGGGGCACAAGATCGTCTGGTGGTGGGCCCAGGGGGGCACCGCGCTCTCCAGCGGCGAGGTGGGCCAGGGCTACAAGGAGGTCGCGGACCCGAGCGTCTACGTGGCCTTCCCCCTGCTCGACGCCGCCGGTGCGGCGACCAACCGCAGCCTCGTCGCCTGGACGACCACTCCCTGGACGCTGCCCGCCAACCAGTTCGCCGCGGTGAAGGCCGATCTCGGGTATGTCGTGCTGCGTGAAAGCGGCGTCGCCGCAGCCCCGGAATACATCGTGGCCGAGCCGCTCGCCGCCGGCCTCGGCGAGAAGCTCAAGAAGGAGTTCGAGGTCGTCGAGCGGCTCCCTGGCTCCACGCTCGTCGGCCTCTCCTATCTGCCCCCATTCGACACGTTTCGTCCGGCCGGCCCCCCGGCCACCGCGCCGCTCGCCGCGGGCGGCACGGAAGCGGTCGCCTGGCGGGTGGTCGCCGCCGACTTCGTGACCACCGACTCGGGCACCGGCATCGTCCACATCGCGCCCGCCTTTGGCGAGGTGGACTACACCGTCCTCGTCGCGGAACAGGGACGGTTTGCCCCCGGACTCGGCCCGGCGCTCCTCAACCCCGTCGCCCCCGACGGCACGTTCACCGACGTCTTCGGGATGGGCAGCGGCCGGTTCGTGAAGGACTGCGACCGCGACATCACCCGCGATCTCCGCGGCCGCGGCCTGCTCGTCCACCAGGAGCAGTACGTCCACGATTATCCCTTCTGCTGGCGGGCCGACGCCGATCCGCTCATCCAATACCCGCGACAGAGCTGGTTCATCCGCACCAGCCAGTTCCGCGGGCAGATGCTCGCCAACAACGCCCATATCGACTGGCTGCCGGAGCACATCAAGGACGGCCGGTTCGGCAACTTTCTCGAGACCAACGTCGACTGGGCGCTGTCGCGGGAGCGGTACTGGGGCACGCCGCTGCCAATCTGGGTGTGCGAGGAGACCGGCAGGGCGGAAGCCGTCCGCTCCCATGCCGACCTGCTCGCCAAGCCGGGCGTGCAGGGGGCCGACGTGTTTGCGAAGGCCAAGGCGGCCAATCCCGATCTCTCCGACGACCTCAAGGTCCACAAGCCCTACATCGACGCGGTCAGCTACGACTCGCCGTTCGCGCCGGGGGCGAGGATGCGGCGGGTGACGGAGGTGATCGACTGCTGGTTCGACTCCGGCGCGATGCCTTTTGCCCAGTGGGGCTGGCCGCATCGCGGGCAGGCCGAGTTCGAGGCCCAGTTCCCGGCCGATTTCATTTCGGAGGCGATCGATCAGACGCGGGGCTGGTTCTACAGCCAGGTCGCGATCAGCACGCTCCTGTTCGGAGACGACGCGGGCGCCGCGGCGCGACCCGCGCCGCACCCCTTCAAAACCTGCATCGTCCTCGGTCACATGCTCGGCGAAGACGGCCAGAAGATGAGCAAGAGCAAGCGGAACTACCGCGAGCCCGCCGAGATCTTCGACAAGTTCGGCGCCGACGCGCTCCGCTGGTTTTTCCTCGCCGGCCAGGCCCCCTGGACGAGCATTCGCTACAGCGAACGGGCCATCAAGGAGAGCATCCCCGAGTTTCTCCTGCGGCTCTGGAACGTCTACTCCTTCTTCGTGATCTACGCGCGGATCGACGGCTTCGATCCCGGTGCGGCACTCGAGGAGCCCGGCATGCTCGACCATGCCGATCTGGCGGCGGCCCGGGGGGCGAGGCCGGTCTCCGAGCGGTGCGAACTCGACCGCTGGATGCTCTCCGAGCTCAACGCCGTCGCCGCCGCGATGACGGCGAAGATGGACGCGTACGACCACTTCGGCGCCGCCCAGCAGCTCACCGGGCTCGTCGACGCCGTGAGCAACTGGTTCGTGCGTCGCAGCCGCGACCGCTTCTGGGCGGCGGGCAGGGCCGATGGCGGTCCGGAGACGAACCAGGCGAAACTCGACGCCTACTGGACGCTCTACGAGACGCTCGTGACGATCACCAAGCTCGCCGCGCCGTTCGTGCCGTTCACGACCGAGGCGATCTGGCGGAATCTTGCCGGCGCGGCCTGCGGAGGCCGTGCCCCGGAGAGCGTGCATCTCACCGACTATCCCGCCGGCGACGCCCGGCTCGTCGATCAGGATCTGATCCGGCGGATGGCGGTGGTTCGCGACGTGGCCTCGCTGGGCCGGGCGGCCCGGGCCGCCGAGAAGCTCAAGGTGCGTCAGCCCCTGCAGAAGGTGGAGGTGATCCTCTCCGATTCGCGGCCCGACGACGCCGCCTGGCTCGGGGCCCATGCCGATCTCGTCTGCGACGAGCTCAATGTCAAGCAGTTCGAGGTCTGCGGCCAGCCCGATCGCTACATCACGCGATCCATCCTTCCCGACCTCAAGAAGCTCGGTCCCAAGCTCGGCAAGGATCTGCCGAAGGCCCGCGACGCGCTGGCCAAGGCCGACGCCGCGGCCCTGCTTGCCGCGCTGACCCGTGACGGCCGCGCGGAGATTCCCCTCGCCGGCGGCGGCACGGCCGTGGTGGATCAGGACGACGTGCTCGTGCGGACGACGGCGAAGCCCGGCTGGGCCGCGGCCGAGGGGCCCCGCGCGGTGGTCGTGATCGCGAAGGAACTCACGCCCGAACTCGTGGCGGAGGGCCTTGTCCGCGAGGTCGTCCATGTGATCCAGACGCAGCGGAAGGTGCTCGACCTCGAGTTCACCGATCGCATCGACCTCGTCTTCGCGACGGAGTCGGCCGAACTGCGGGCGGCGCTCGAGCGGCACCGCGACTTCGTCGCCGGCGAAACGCTCGCCGCGTCGCTGCACTTCGGCACCCCCCCCTCCGACTCCGAGCCCCACGACATCGACGGCCACCCCCTGGCCATCTCCCTCACCAAAAAGGTGCCCGACACCGACTCCGGGAAACCCGTTCCCATCCCCGGATTCCGCTGAAGATCTTCTCATGAACACCCTGCGAATCGCCGTGCTGCTGTCCGGCTCGGGCCGGACGCTGGAGAATCTGCTGGACCGGATCGCGGCCGGCCGGCTCGCGGCGACCGTGGTGACGGTCGTGTCGAGTCGGGCCGATGTCCGCGGCGTGCGGATCGCCGAGACCGCGCGGATCCCGGTGCAGGTCCTCGCCCCGGCCGGGCGACCGCTCGCCGCGTGGAGCGACGACATCTTCGCCGCGTGTCGCGCGGCGAAGCCCGACCTGGTCGTGATGGCGGGATTCCTGCATCTCGTCGAAATCCCCCCCGACTTCGCCGGCCGCGTCATCAATATCCATCCCTCGCTGCTGCCCGCCTTCGGGGGCAAGGGGTTTCACGGCATGCACGTTCACAAGGCGGTCATCGACCGGGGCTGCACCGTGTCGGGATGCACGGTGCATCTCGTGGACGGTGAATACGACCACGGCCGGATTCTCCTGCAGAAGACCGTGCCGGTGCTGCCCGGCGACACGCCCGATGCGCTGGCCGCGCGGGTGTTTGCGGCCGAATGTGACGCTCTTCCGGAGGCGATCAACCGGTTCGCCTCCGGGTCCCTGCCCTGACCACCACGTCTTCAAGGAGGTCCCTCATGCATCGCTCCCTCGGCAACGTGATCGCCGACACGCTCACCCTCTCGCTCGGCTACGCCGAACGCCTGCTCAAAGGCGTGCCGGCGGACCGATTCCCCCGCTTCGCCGCCCCGGGGGGCGTCGTGATCGATTCGAATCACCCGGCCTTCATCTACGGCCACCTCAGCCTCTACGCACCGAAGATCCTCCGGCTGATCGGCCATCCCGCGCCGGCGATCCCCGAGGGTTTCGAGCTGCGGTTTTCGAAGGACGCGAAATGCGTGGATGACGCCGACTGCGATCTCTACCCCGGCCGGGACGAGGTCGTCGCCTTCTTTCTGGAGGGTCACCGGATGGTCACGGCGGCGCTGCGCAGCACCGAGGACGCGGCGTTCGACCAGCCGAATCCGGCCGAGGGACGAATGAAGGAACTCTTCCCCACGGTCGGGTCGGCACAGACCTTCTACTGCGGCGGCCACCTGATGATGCACCTCGGCCAGATGAGCGCGTGGCGCCGCATGGAGGGTCTCGGCGTGGCCTGACGCCTCCGGGATCGCGTACACTTCAGGCCCCCGCCGCCCGCGGGGCCGGGCCTTTCCCTTCTTTCCGCAGGAGTCCTCGTCATGAACCACGCCCAGGTCGGACCGATCTCCCAGCTCAAGTCGGGCCTGCTCTGGCTCGGGGGCACGCTGGCCATCCTCGGCATCCTGGCGATTGCCGCGCCCTGGGCCGCGTCCACCGTGGTGGACTACATGGTCGGCGGCTCGCTGATCGCGGCCGGGGTGACCCAGCTCGGCATGACGGCCAGCACGCTCACCTGGCGGGGTTTCTGGTTGACGCTGGCCTGCGGGGCGCTCTCCCTCGTCGCGGGCACCGCGATGCTCGCGATCCCGGTGGAAGGCGTTCACGCGATGGCGACGTTTCTGGGATTGGTGCTGCTGTTCGAGGCCGCCGCGAAACTGACGGCGGCGTTCTCGGTGCAGCGGGATTTCCCCTGGGGATGGATCCTGGCCGACGGGCTGCTCACCGCCGTGCTCGGCGGCATCCTGCTCACGAGCCCGACACAACAGACCGGTCTCTACCTCGGCATGTTGATCGGCATCAACCTGCTTTCGAGCGGCCTGTCCTTCCTCGCCTCGGGCCTGTGGATCAAACGCGAACTCGGCTGAGCGGCCCGTGCGGCGGAGCGGATCATCCGGCCCGGTCTTCCCCGCTCCCATCCTGCCGCGGGCCCGTCGCAGGAGCGTCGGGCGGCGACAGATCGCGGAAGCTCCGCAGCATCATGCCAATGCCCGCCGCGATCATGCCCAGCATGAGGAGCAGGTTGCTCGTCCGCATGTCCATGTGAAACTGAATGCGGCTGAGGATTTCGATCACGATCACCGCCAAGCCGACGTAGAAGAGCGCCCAGCCCCACTTCAGCCGCGCGTCGTAGAACAGCAGCACGAGCCCTAGGAAGACGGGGGCGAAAACGATCCCGGTGCTCATCGCGGCCTGACCGCCGCCGAACACGCCACGGCTGAACATCCCCGAGACCATTCCGAAGGGGTTGGTCATCACGTGGACGTTGCTCAGGAAAAACCACAGCCCGGCGGCCGCCAGCACGAGTCCGGTGAAGAACAGCCAGGTGCCCCCCGGCGTGCCGCCGGCACCCCGGACGAGCTCCTCGTGGATCGACCGAACGTTGTCGATGTCCTTCTCGAACTGCCGCCGCGATGAATCCGCCATGATGGCTCCCCTGTACCGAGTTCGTCCCGTGGCGGACCGTGCCCGCCGGCGGATCACCGCCCGCCGTCAGCATATCAATCCTGCCGCCTGCATCTGCCGTCGAGACTTCGCCAAAACGCCTCGGCATCGGCCCAGCTTTCCCGCGTCTCCACGTGGACCACCGCGGCCCCCGCGTGGCGTGCCTGCGTGAGAGCGTGGTGGACCAACGCCGTGGCCACCCCGCGGCGGCGGGCGACCGGAGAAACGACGAGCCAGCCGATCGAAAACCGCCTCGATTCCCCCGATCCGGCAACCGTCAGCGTGACCATTCCGGCCGGCTGGACGCCGTCGATCCGGGCGAGCGATACCAACACGTCGCGGCCCGGCCGCGGCGAGCACTCGCCGAGGAGCCCCGCCGCGTTCAGGCCCGCCGCCATGCCCCCCCGGCTGTCCCGGCAGTCATCGACGAGAGCCCGGATCGCCGCGGCATCCCGGCCGGCGTCGAACGAATCGATCGCGATCCCAGCCGGACCGGCCCCGCGGTCAGGGCAGGCCAGCGGGCCAACGACGTCGAAGGTGTAGCGAACAACGCTCATCACAGGCCGATTTCAGCAAAAAAACGCTCGAAAACCAAAAACTCGCTTTTTTTGACGTTTGCTGACTCTTTGATGATCGTTTTCTGGCTTTTTATGCCGCAAAATGGCTGTTTTCACTTACTGCTTGCGTGAACGGCGACCTAAACCTATCATCGAATGTGCATCACGCTGACGGATCGAAGAGAGAAAACGTGCAGAATCACGATCGTCGTGGCCGCTTGCTCGACCTGATCCGCGTCCGCGGGTTCGCCGCTCTCGAGGAGTTGGTGCGGGAGCTCGGCGTTTCGGAATCGACGGTCCGGCGGGATCTCGACGCCCTGGAGGAACAGGGTTCTGCCCGGAGAACCCACGGCGGCGTGCTCTACGCCGGCGGCGTGCCACGACTGGCCGAGTTTGACGAGCGACAGCCGGCTCACTGGGCCGCCAAGCGGGCCATTGCGGCCAGGGCCGCCGCCATCATCGGCGACGGGGAGACCGTCCTGCTCGACGGCGGGACCACCACCTACGAGGTCGCACGACTGCTCGTGGGCCGGTCGCTGCAGGTCGTCACCAACAGCCTGCCGGTCGCGAATCTCTTCGCGACCGAATCGCGGACCGACCTCGTGCTCCTCGGCGGCTACGTGTCACCGCGGACCGGCGTCTGCCTGGGCCCCTACGCCAACGAGCTGCTCGGCCGTCTCCATGTCACGACCACGGTGCTCTCGGCCGCCGGCATCGCCGAGGAGGGCCTGTTCAACGCCCACCTGCTCCTCGCCGAAACCGAACAGGCCATGCTCAAGGCCGCCGGCCGGGTGATCGTCGTCGCCGACAGTTCGAAGTTCGGCCACAAAAGCCTGACCCTCGTCTCCGGACTCGATGCCATCGACGTCTTCGTCTCCGACGAGGGCCTCTCCGAAAGTTGGCGGCAGAAAATTGCCGCCGCCAAATCCGAAGTTATTGTCGCACAGATCCCCGCGGGCGACGACGTCCAGGGGGCCACCGGATCTCTCCCGACACGACGTCATCCCGCATGATCACCCCAACCATGACCGCTCCTGCCGCCGCATCCACGGGCCTCGATCGCTCTTCCGTCGAACGGATCGTGCGCGAGATCGTGCTCGCATCCGCCGGCATTCCCCCGTCGCAGGCCGCCGCGGCTGCACGGCAGGTCGAGCCGAAACTCGTGGTGAGCATCTCGGCCCGGCATTGCCACCTCACGGACGAACATGTCGAGAAGCTCTTCGGCCCCGGCCGGAAACTCACCCCCATGAAGGGCCTCTACCAGGACGGCTTCTACGCCGCCGAAGAGACCGTGATGCTCGTCGGGCCCAAGCGCAAGATGCTGCCGACGGTCCGCGTGCTCGGCCCCACCCGCAAGGCCTCCCAGGTGGAGCTCGCCTTCACCGACGGAATCTCCCTCGGCATCGACCTGCCCGTTCGGGCCAGCGGCAAGATCGCGGGCACCCCGGGATGCGTCCTGGTGGGCCCTGCCGGCGCGATCGAACTCGGCGAGGGCGTGATCCGTGCCGAGCGGCACGTCCACATGAGCTTTGCCGACGCCGAGCACTTCGGCGTCAAGGATGGCGATCGCATGAGCCTGGCCATCAAGGGCTCCTGCGGCACCGTGTTTCGCGACCTGCTCGTGCGGGCCGATGCCACCAGCAAACTCGAGGTGCACATCGACACCGACGAGGGCAATGCCGCCGACCTCGACCACGCCGAGAGCGTGGAACTCGTGAGGCAGTCATGACCAAGAAACGAGCCGCCCGGGCGAAGTCGCCCCGGCCGCGGCGGACGCAGACGCGACAAGACAAGACCGTTCAGCCGGCGCGTGCCGGTGCGGTCGGCGGGGACGGCCCCGCCAAGGCTGGTTGGTTGTTCGAGACAGGAGCGGTGCAACAGATGGCCAAGAACGTCGAAGCCCTCGGGATGATCGAGGTGAAGGGGTTCGTCACGCTCGTCGAAGCGGTTGACGCGATGATGAAGGCGGCGAACGTGACTTTCATGGGTTGGGACAAGATCGGCAGCGGGCTCGTCACGGCATTCGTGTCGGGTGACGTGGCCGCGGTGAAGGCGGCGACCGACGCGGGTGCGGCGGCCGGCGGCCGGATCGGCGAGGTCGTGAGCGTGCAGGTGATCGCGCGGCCGCACGAGGACCTGCAGGTCGTGCTGCCCGTGGGCGGCTGATCGTGATTCTGGATCGGGACCGGGTTTTTCACTTCGTTGATCAGTGTCATTTCTCTCAAAGTTTTCTCTCTCACAAGGACATCAGATGAACACGGCGATCGGACTTCTGGAGACCAAGGGACTCGTGGGCCTGATCGAGGCCACCGACGCGATGGCCAAGGCGGCCAACGTGAAGATCCTCAAGCGGGTGAGCATCGGCAACGCCTACGTGGCGACGGTCGTGCAGGGTGATGTGGGCAGCGTGCGTGCGGCCGTCGAGGCCGGTGCCAATGCTGCCCAGCAGGTCGGCGAACTCATCGCCAGCCATGTGATTCCGCGTCCGGCAGAGACCCTCGTGGCCTCGTTCTTCGCCTGATGCACTTTCTCAATGACGGATCGACGGCCCCCGCCCCAGGCATGCCAGGAGCGCACGCGTAGGAAACGCGCACGGTTTCAACCATGAAAATCCTCGTCGCCAATCTCGGGTCCACCAGCTTCAAGTACCGGCTCTTCGACCTGCCCGAAAGGGCGGGCGAATCCGGTGCCGAGCGGGAACTGGCCCGAGGTGCCGTTGATCGCATCGGAGCGGCCGAGAGCCGTGTCTCTTCGATGGCCGGGAATCGGGCGGTCGAGGCGGTGATGCCGGTGCCCGATCATGCCGTCGCCCTGCAGGCGGCGCTCGAGCAACTGACAGCCGAGGGGGGGCCGCTGACGAGCGTGGATGAGGTGGCGGCGGTGGGCTTCAAGGCCGTGCACGGCGGCCGCGTCAGCGGCGTCGTGCGGGTCGGCCCGGATGTCCTCGCCGCCATGGAGGAGATGGCGGCCGTGGCCCCGGCCCACAACCCGCCGTATGTGCGGGCGATGCGGCTGCTCGGGGAACGGATGCCGGGCGTGCCGTTGATCGCGGCGTTCGAGACGGGGTTTCACGCGACCATCCCCGACAGAAACGCCCTCTACGCGGTGCCGACCGACTGGGTCGAGAAGCATCGCGTGCGGCGGTGGGGCTTCCACGGGGCGAGTCATCGCTTCGTGGCGGAACGGTTGGGGGCCCTCGTGCCCCGATCCGGCGCCCCCCTGGGGCCGTCCGCGAAACCCCTGCGGGCGATCTCCTGCCATCTGGGCGGGTCGAGCAGCGTCTGCTGGATCCGGGACGGCAGGAGCGTGGGAACCTCGATGGGGATGAGTCCGCAGTCGGGTCTTCCCCAGAACAACCGGGCCGGCGACTTCGATCCCTTCGCGCTGCTCCACGTGGCGAAGCACACGGGTCGCGGATTCGAGGAGCTGCTTGCCGAGCTTTCGGGCAAAGCCGGCCTGGCCGGCATGTCGGGGACATCGGGCGACATGCGGGACCTCGAGCAGGCGGCCGCGGAGGGCAACGAGCGGGCCCGCACCGCGATCGACGTCTACGTGGCGTCGATCCGGCACTGGCTGGGCGGGGGCATCGTGGAACTCGGCGGCCTCGACGCCATCGGCTTCGCGGGGGGCATCGGTGAAAACTCGCCGCTCACGCGGACCGAGGTGCTCGCCGGGCTCGAGGATCTCGGGATCGTGATCGACCCGGTGAAGAACGACGCGAAGGCCTCCGGTGAGCGGTCGATCCATGCCGCCTCCTCACGGGTCGCCGTCTGGGTGATTCCCACGAATGAAGAGCTCATCGTCGCGCGGCAGGCACGTGACCTGCTGGTTGACGTCGCATCCAAGAACGGGAAAGGTGCCTGATGTTCGTCGCCCTGGTGACCGGCTCCGTGGTGGCCACGCAGAAAACCGCTTCGATGACCGGCCACAGGCTGCTCGTCGTCGAGCCCTACCGTCTTGACGAGAAAACACGGACCCAACTCGTCTCGACGGGACGCACCTTCATCGCCGTCGACACGCTCGGGGCCGGCGAGGGGCAGTTCGTGCTCGTCACGCAGGGCTCGAGCGCCCGTCTGACCCCCGAAACCAAGTCTCTTCCGATCGACGCGGTGGTGATCGGCCTGATCGACACCGTTCGCGTCGAGGGCACCGAAGTCTTCAGCAGAAAGTAATGGAACCCAACCCATGAGCACCGCCTCGGCCCCCGACATCGCCGCCATTGTCCGCCAGGTGATCGCAGAGATCGCCGGCAACAACGCCCGGCCAGCCCCCGCCACCGCCCCG
Organism: Planctomycetaceae bacterium; assembly: GCA_005773625.1. Taxonomy (GTDB): domain Bacteria; phylum Planctomycetota; class Planctomycetia; order Pirellulales; family UBA1268; genus QWPN01. The sequence continues at coordinate 30,315 of SXHR01000117.1, forward strand.
GCTCCGGCCCCGGCCGCCTCCGGCTCACTGACCGGCGCCAACGGCGTCTTCGGCGGCGTCGATGAGGCCGTCCGCGCGGCCACCGAAGCCTTCGAGCAGCTCGAGAGGCTCGGCGTCGAGGGCCGCCGCAGGGCGATCTCCCACGTGCGGCGGATCGCGATCGACGACGCCGAGGAACTCGGCCGCATGGAGTTTGCCGAGACGAAGATCGGCCGACTCGACCACAAGATCGGCAAGCTCAAGGTGCTCGGCGAAAAGGTTCCGGGCGTGGAGTTCATGCAGAGCGAGGTGTTCAGCGGGGACCACGGGCTGGCGGTGATCGAGCACGCCCCGTTCGGCGTCATCGGCGCGATCACCCCCGTCACCCACTCGCTCCCCACGATCGCCTGCAACGCGATCAACATGATCGCCGGCGGCAACACCGTGGTGGTCAATCCGCACCCGAGCGGCCGGAAGGTGGCGGCGGAGGGCGTGCGCCGGTTCAACGCGGCGATCCACCGCGACATCGGCATCGACAACCTGATCTCGCTCGTCGCCGAGCCCTCGCTCGAATCGGCCGGCGCGCTCTTCAATCACCGCGGGGTGAAGCTGATCTGCGTGACCGGCGGCCCCGCGGTGGCCAGGGCGGCGCTCCAGTCGAGCAAGCGGGCGATCGTGGCCGGCCCCGGCAATCCGCCGGTGGTCGTGGACGAGACCGCGGACCTCGACAACGCGGCCCGGTCGATCATCGCGGGCGCGGCCTTCGACAACAACCTGCTCTGCATCGGCGAGAAGCAGGTCTTCGTGGTGGCGGGGGTTTTCGACAGGATGATGGCCGCGATGGAGCGGGCCGGCGGGCTGCGGCTCAATGCGTCGCAGGTCGACGCGCTCACGAAGCGGGCCATCGTGATGACCGGCGAGGGCACGCACCGTCACTGGGTGCCCTGCAAGGATCTCCTCGGCCAGGATGCGTCGCTGCTCGCCCAGGCGGCCGGGGCGACGGGTCGCGACGGGCTCGAGCTCGTGTTCGGTGAGACCGACAACGACAACCCCTTCGTGCCGACCGAGCAGATGATGCCCTTCCTGCCGTTCGTTCGCTGCAAGGACGCCGACGAGGCGATCCGCCTGGCGTACGAGAGCGAGCACGGCTTCCGCCACACGGCGATCATCCACTCCAACGACGTCCGCACGATGACGACGATGGGCCGGCTCCTCGACACGACGCTGTTCGTCAAGAACGGCCCGAGCGTCGCGGGCCTCGGCCTCGGTGGCGAGGGCTACCTCTCGTTCTCGATCGCCACGCCGACCGGTGAGGGCGTCACCACGCCGCTCACGTTCACCCGGCAGCGGCGTTGCACGCTCGTCGACGACCTGCGGATCCTCGGCAGCCCGGCGGCCGTTCGCTCTTGATCGATTGGTTTCCCGACCGGTTTCCCGACCGATTGCCTCCCCCGATTCAGACCACCGACCGCACCTCCGACCCCGACCCTCACCTCCATGCAACTGGCCCGGATCATCGGCACGGCGACGGCGACGGTAAAGCACCGCTCGCTCAACGGCACGCGCATGCTCGTCGTCCAGCCGCTCCTCGCCGATCGCCGCTCGCCCGACGGCGACCCCCAGATCGCCATCGACACCCTGGGTGCGGCGGTCGGCGACACGGTCGTGATCACGAGCGATGGCCGGCTGCTCCGGGACCTTCTCAAGAGCGATGCGACACCGGCCCGCTGGAGCACCCTGGCCCTGGTTGACAACCGATGAACACGTCCCCACTCGACGCAACCGCCGTGCAAGCCCTCGTCGCCGAGGTGATCCGTCGCATCGGCGCGGCGCAATCCCCTCCGCATCGGACACCGGCTGCGAGCCCGGCCCCGAACGGGGCGGCCGTCGCCCCGCCGGCCGCCGCCGCCAATCCGGGCTTCACGATCACCGAACGGGTGGTCACGCTCGCCCTGCTGGAGCGGATTCCTCCGGGAGTGAGCCGGGTCGCCATCCATGCCGCCGCGGTGATCACGCCCTCCGCCCGCGATCATGCGCGGGATGCGGGCATCGAGCTGGCCCGCGGTTTGGGGGCCACGCCGGCCGCGTCTGCCGGCCGGCCCTTCATCATCGCCCAGGCGGCCTGCCGCGGTGACGCCTCCGGCCGCGCCGCGGCCATCGCCCGGGCCGTTCCCCACGCCCAGCACCTCCCCTCGTCGGGGCTCACCGACGTGATCGCGGCCCTGGCCGGACACGCCTCGAAGGACGGTGCCGTGGGCGTGCTGCTGACGGGCAGGCCGGCGGTGGCCGTGATCCTCGCCAACCGGTCGTCCAGCCTGCGGGCGGTGACGGCCCGCGATGCCGCCGGACTCGCCGCCGCGGCCGGCGAGACCGCTGCCAACCTGCTCGTGGTCGATCCGGCCGCCTTCCCGGCCGCGGCGCTCGAGCGGATCTGCGCCGACCTGCACCGCACCCCGGCGGCTTCCCTGCCGGAGGAACTCGCCGCCGCCCCCGCGGGCTGCGGCTGCAAGGGCCACACGCACTGACCGCCGACCACCCCCCTGCTCCAGACAGCGTCGACAGAACGCCGACAAAAACACGTCAGAACCAGAACATCATGCGACTCGGCAAGACCATCGGTACGGTGACGCTCGTCGAACCCCATCCCACGATGCGGGGCGGGGTGCTGCGGCTCGTCGTGCCGCTGGCCACGAGCGACCTCGCCGCCGGTGACGGCCCGGCCGAGCCGCTCGTCGCCTGGGACGACCTCGGTGCCGGCGACGGCCAGCTCGTCGCCTTCAGCGAGGGGGGCGAAGCGGCCCAGCCGTTCCGTCCCGACGACAAGCCCGTGGACGCCTACATCGCCGCCCTCATCGACCGCCTCGACACCCCGTCATGACCGCCACGACCCGCACCACCGGCAGCCACGACCCAGCCCGACGGGATTTCGCGACCCGCAGGGCGACCGCGACCGTCAACGTGGGCAAGAATCGTCAGGAAGCGCACATCGCAGCCACCCCCCGACACACTCGACTCGACTGACCACCGCCACAAGAAGGAGCATCCATGGCAACCATCGCCCCGAAGACCACCGACAAGTCCCTCTCCCAGCTCAAGGAGGAGATCTGCGACATCGGTCGGCGGATCTACAACAAGGGCTTCGCCGCCGGCAACGACGGCAACATCTCCTTCCGGCTCGGACCCAACGAGGTGCTCTGCACCCCGACCATGATCTCGAAGGGCTTCATGAAGCCCTCCGATCTCTGCATCGTGGACATGGAGGGCAACCAGATCGGCGGCAACCGCAAGCGGTCGAGCGAGATCCTCCTGCATCTCACGATCATGAAGGAGCGGCCCGAGATCAAGTCGGTCGTCCACTGCCACCCGCCGCATGCCACCGCCTTCGCCGTGGCCCGTGAGCCGATTCCGCAGTGCGTCCTCCCCGAGGTCGAGGTGTTTCTCGGCGACGTGCCGATCACCCGCTACGAGACCCCCGGCGGCCAGAAGTTCGCCGACACCGTCAAGCCGTTCGTGAAGCAGGCCAACGTCGTGATCCTCGCCAACCACGGCACCGTCAGCTTCGGTGAGACGGTCGAGAAGGCCTACTGGTGGACGGAGATTCTCGACGCCTACTGCCGCATCCTCATGCTCTCCAAGGATCTCGGCCGGGTGACCTACCTGACCAAGCAGGAGACGAAGGAACTGCTCGACCTCAAGGCCAAGTGGGGCTACACCGATCCGCGGCTCGAAAAGAACATGGAGAACTGCGACATCTGTGCCAACGACGTCTTCCGCGCCAGTTGGGGCACGACCGGCGTGGCCCGCAAGGCCTTCGACGCCCCCCACCCGATGGGCGCCGATCCGGAGAACGCCACCCGTCCGATCACCCCGGCCGGGCTCGACACCGAGTCGCTCGTGAAGATCGTCACGGAACAGGTCTGCAAGCAACTGGGCATCGCGGCGGCCTGACCCGCCCGCACAACGGCATCACCAGAAAAAGGAGCTCGAGAGCATGAAGGTCGGCATCATCGGCGGCGGCGGCATCGTGGGTTCTTCGGCGGGCTTCGCGCTCCAGCTGGGCGGTCTCGTCCACGAGATCGTGATCGTTGACGCCAATGCGGACCTCGCCGACGGCCAGGCGCTCGACATGATGCACGGCGCGCCTGCGATCGCCGACCAGGTGATCCACGCGGGCGGCTACGAGGCCCTCGCCGACGCCGACGTGATCTGCATCACGGCGGGCCTGCGGCGGAAGCCCGACGAGAGCCGGCTGGCGCTCATCAACCGCAACGTCGTGCTCTTCCGCTCGATTCTGGGCGAGATCAAGGCGAAGGGCATGCGGGCCGATGCGATCGTGCTGGTGGTGTCCAACCCCGTCGACATCCTCACCTACCTCGCAGAGAAGGAACTGAACCTGCCGAAGGGCCGCGTGATCGGCCTCGGCACGCTGCTCGACACCCTCCGGTTCCGCAGCCTCCTCGCCATGAACCTCCAGGCTCCCGCCACGCAGGTGCAGGCGATGATTCTGGGCGAGCATGGCGACAGCATGGTGCCCGTCTGGAGCAGCGCCAGCGTCGCCGGCCTGCCGCTCGAAAAGTATCCGGGCTACACGCAGAAACTCGGCGCGGATGTCTTCCAGCGTGCGAAGACATCGGGCGCCGAGATGATCAAGAAGAAGACCGGCGCGGGATTCGCGGTGGGCGTCTCGATCGCCGAGGTGATCCATGCGATCACGCTCGACGCGAAGCGGGTGCTCCCGGTCTCGACCGTCCAGACCGGCTGCTACGGCATCCGCGACGTGGCTCTCTCCGTGCCGACCATCGTGGGCCGCGCCGGGGCCGAGAAAACGCTCGAAATCGACCTCTGGCCGAAAGAGGTGCAGGGGCTCAAGGCCAGCGCCGGCGTCCTGCAGAAAACGCTCGGCGACGTGCTCGCTTCGGTCTGACGCGGCCTACCGTTCGGCCGCGCGGAGCCTGGCGATCTCGGCGACCGCCACCCCCCAGATCCGCGCGGTGCCGTCCCACGACCCGGTGAACAGGCTTTTTCCGTCCGGCGCGAAGGCGATCCCCCACACCTGATCGCCGTGCCCGCGGAGCGCCGGAGTGGCCCGCCCGGTCGCGACGTCCCAGATCCGCGCCGTGCCGTCGGCCGACGCCGCCGCGATCCGCCGACCGTCGGGCGAGAAGGCCACCTTCCAGACCTGGTGGGCCGGCCCCGTCAGCACCCCCGCGGACATGCCGTCAGCCACGTGCCAGAGCCGCACCGCGCCGTCCGAACCCGCCGTCGCGAGGAGCGATCCGTCGGCTGAAAATGCCACCCAGTTGACCGGCCCCTCGTGCCCGCGGAACTGCCGCTGCTCCACGCCGTCGGCGACCCGCCAGAGTCGCGCGACACGGTCCTCGCAGGCCGTCGCCACGAGCGTGCCATCGGGGGAAAACGCCGCGCAGAAGGGCCGCCGTGGATGCTTCAGCGGCGGACCATGGGGGCGTGATGCCTTCAGGTCCCAGAGGCGGGCGGTCCGGTCGTCGGCGGCTGTCGCCATCAGCCGGCCGTCGGATGAGACGTCGATCGAGTAGATGCGGCGCTCGTGCTGCTCGATCGGGGCTTCCTGCTCGAGGTCGTCCAACGCCCAGATCCTCACCCCGCCATCGTCACAGCCGCCGGCCACGCGGCGGCCGTCGTCGAGGAAGCGAACGGCGCTCACGCGTCCCACGGCCCCGTCGAGCAATCCCCTGGGCAGCAACGTCGCCGCGTCCCAGAGTCGGATGGTCGAGTCGGCCAGGCCGGTGGCCACGAGCCGACCGTCGGGCGAACAGCCCACGGCGAGCACCTTGTCGCCGCAGGCCATCCTCGACGACACCGCGAAGTCGACGTCCCAGGTGCGGGCCGTTCCGTCGGCCGATCCGGTCGCCACGCTGCCGCTGCCGGGCACGCTGTCCACCGACCAGACCGCCGCCGAGTGCCCGCGCAGCCGTGCCACCTCGACGCCGCCCGACGTGCTCCAGACCCGCAGCACGCCGTCGCCCGACGCCGTTGCGAGGCGGCCGCCGTCACCGACGAACGACAACGCGTTGACCCGGAACGGATGCCTGAGTTCGAGCCCCTGGCCGCCGTCGACCGCATTCCAGAGCCGGGCCGATCCGTCTTCGCTGGCCGTGGCGACCGTCCGCCCGTCGGGGGCGAACTCCACGTCGAACACCCGACCCCCGTGCCCCCTCAGGGTGCAGCGCACCTCGCCCCGTGCCACGTCCCAGACCCGGGCGGTGGCGTCGAGCGATCCGGTGGCGACCGCCCCGTCATCCGGCGAGAAACAGGCCGCGTAGACCGTGCCTTTGTGCCCCTCGAGTCGCCGACGTTCCTGCCCGGTCGCCACGTCCCAGATCCGGGCCGTTCCATCCCGCCCGCCGGTGACGAGCGAACGGCCGTCGTGGGAAAAACTCGCGGCGTAGACCCCGCGATCGTGCCCGGTGAACCGGCGGGCCAGCGTGCCATCGGCGGCGTTCCAGATTCGCACCTCGCCATCGGCGGCACCGGAAGCGATCCTCGCGCCATCGGGGGAGAAGTCGAGCGTCCACACGCAGCCGGCGTGGCCCGGGAGCACGAGTGCGTCGGCGGCCGGAGCCGATTCATCGAGCGACTGCACCCGCAGGCTCCCGTCGGCCGAGCCCATGGCGATCCGGCCGCCATCCCCCGCCCACGCCACCGCAGTGACCGTCGTGCCGTTCCCCTCCAGCACCCTCAACGACTCGTCCAGCGAGGCCGCGACGCAGTCGAGCTCGATCGGCCGCGACGTGCCCGCATCACCCACGAGCCCCCGGGCCGCATCCAGCAGCCGCCGGGCTTCGCCCACGTTGTCGCGATCCCGCGCCTCGGCGGCCAGCAGCACGTTGGAACCATAGAGCTGGCTCCGCGCGAGGGCCGCCTGCCGCTCCGCCTCCGACTCGCGAAGTTCCGCGATCCGCCGGGCGTCGTCGGCGAGCGCCCGCTGCCGCTCGGAACGCAGGAAGAAGAAGGAGATGCCCGCCACGGCGGCGACGAGCGACAACAACACCCCCGCCGCCGCCAGCGAGGCCACGCGGTGGCGGCGGGCAAGACGCATCAGCGTCTCCCAGGAGGTCGGGGGCCGCGCCAGGATCGGCTCGCCGGCCAGCCAGCGATCGAGGTCAGCCTCCAGTTCGACCGCGGTGGAGTAACGATCCGCGGCCCGCTTCTCGAGGCACTTGCCCGTGATGGTCGCCAGCGTCCTGGCATCGATGCGGCCGAGCCGCCCGGCCCGGGCCGCCGACTCGACCGCGTCGAGCGGCACGCCGGCGGGGTCGCCGAGGATTCGCGCCACCTCGACGACCGACTTGCCGCTCACGTCGTAGGGCAGCGTTCCCGAGATCAGTTCGTGGAGCACGAGGCCCAGTGCGTACACGTCGGTGCGGGCATCGACGTCGCCCTCATCGACGCCGAACTGCTCGGGGCTCATGTACCGCAGCGTGCCGATGACGTCGCCCGCGCGGGTCATCGCCGTCGCCTCCCCCGGCTCCGCATCGATCGACCTGGCCACCCCGAAATCGATGACCTTCGGTTCCCCGTCGCCATCGACGAGCATGTTGCCCGGTTTGAGGTCGCGGTGAATCACCCCCTTGCGATGGCCGTGGGCCACCGCCCCGCAGATCTTCCGGAAGAGGAGCACGCGGTCGCGCATCGGCACCGCATGCATCCGCACGTGCTCGATGATCGTGCGGGCGTCCTCGACGAGTTCCATCACGAAAAAGGGAACGGTGCCGCTCGCATCCACATGGACGCCGAAGGTGTGGATCTGGGCGATGTTGGGATGCCGCAGCCGGGCCAGCACCTGCGCCTCGTATTCGAAACGTCGAGCGAGCGCCGCCGACGCCAGACCTCCCCGGATCACCTTCACCGCGACGCTCCGAACGGGCGACTCCTGCCGCGCCTCGTAGACGCGGCCCATTCCCCCTTCGGCCAGGAGGCGGACGATCGTCACGCCGCCGAGTTGGCAGCCCGGTTTCAGTTGCCCGTTGGATGAGTCCGCATCGCCCCCGGTCCAACCGAGGCCGAAGTGCTCGTCGCATCTGCTGAGGCCCGATGCGTCGCCAACGCCGGCGGATCCGACGACCGGTTCTGAGGGCTCACGATCGGCGCCGGAGGGGCTCATCCCTCCGTTATACCGCCGAGAAGTGGCCCCCCGGACACCACGGAACTCCTGCTAACAAACCTCGCCCGGCCCCTCGGAGGAAGTGACGGCGGACCGGCGGTAGGACTTTTCCAACAGGGCATCCCGGGCACGCGTAATCCGCTGAACGCGACCAACGGTGCCGGCCGACTGATCGGACCCTCCAAGCAACCGCCACCGCCGGAGACGAATGTGCGCGGCCAGGATAATCCGGACCGGATCGACTTCCCCGGCGGGTAATCCAAGCACCCGACGGGCCGAATCCGCTGACGGAAATCGCGCACGCACCCGCAGCGAGGACGGAGCAGTTCCGGCACCCTGATCGAATAATTTCATGACTCTTGAAGCCCGTTTCCCACGACGCACTCCCTCTGCCTGTTTAGACGAGCGGGAGCCTGCAGAAGGGCAAAAAAATCTTTTAGACTCCTGCGGAGCAGGCTCTCGGCGAGGAACGGCCATGGACACGGATGACTCAATCGCGTTCGAAATCGCCTCCTGCCTCGATCGTCTCGCCGCCGGTGACCTGGCCGCCCGCGACACCATCCTCGAGATCTGCAGCAGCCGGCTGCGGGCCCTCGCCAGCCGGATGCTCACGCGGTTTCCCAACGTCCGCCGCTGGGACGACACCGACGATGTCTTCCAGAATGCGGCGATGCGACTGCACCGCGCGCTGGGGCAGATGCGGCTCGAATCGCCACGGTCGGTGATGGCACTGGCGGCGACGCAGATTCACCGTGAGCTCATCGACCTCGCCCGCCACCATGCCGGCCCCATGTCATTTGCCGCCAATCACGCGTCGAGTTTCCCGCGACCGACCAGCGACGACGGTGCGGCGGCGGCTCAGCCGATCGAGGGCGTGGAACATCCCACGGAGGAACTCGACCGCTGGACGCTCTTTCACGAGGCGATCGGCAACCTCTGCGACGATCACCGGGAGGTCTTCCAGCTCGTCTGGTATCTCGGGGCCGATCAGAAGACGATCGCCGCGCTCCTCGACGTCTCCGAAAGGACCGTGAAGAGCCGCTGGCGTGAGGCCCGCGAGACGGTGCGGGCCGCGCTCGACGGCCATCGGCCCGAGTGACCGGCGGACCGGGGCCCGCTCAGGGTGATTCCGCGGCGGCGACCGGCCTCCAGCGGATGCCGCGGACCTCGCCCGTCGTGGCGTAGGTGGCGATTCCCAGCGGCTTCGAGGGCATCACCTCGTCGCGGATCGAGATTCGGCGACCCGTGGTGTCTTGATCGATGATCGATTCCCCGTCCAGAAAGCACTCGATCCGACCCCGGGTCACCCGCACCTTCACGCCGTACCAGCGTCCCTTCTCGAAGACGCGGGTGTCGGTCGTCTCGTTGTCGGCCGCATCCCGGCCATCGATGCTCGACAGCCCGGTGACGGCGCCTCCCCATCCGCCGAGGATCAGGCTGCAGGAATCGTCCCCCACGGGAAACGTGAGACCGCAGAAGAAGTCGCTCCCTTCGACCCGCCGGGCGTCGAGGGTGAGCTCGTAGTCGAGCCGCGGAAAGTCACCCGACCAGGTGATGCCGCTCATGTCGCCCCCCCTGGGGATCCGGATGACGCCATCGGCCACGGTCGGCTCCCCCTCGGCGCCGAACGGCGTCTGCTTCCAGGCACCGAGGGCCCGGCCGTCGAAGAGCGACTGCCAGCCCGGCTCATCGGCCGCCGGCGGCGACGCGTCGGCGGCGATCGCACCGGCGGCGATTCCCAGCGGGATGATCAGCGCCAGCAGCGGGCTGACCAGACGGATCGGCAAGCGTCCTGCAGCGTGCATCAGGGCGTCGCGGTCGCTTCCGCGCCGAACTCCCGCGCGATCTTCCCGGCTTTTTCGGCGTAGGTCGAACCGGGATACAGTTCCTGCACCGACCCGGCGAGCTCCCGAACCTGCTTCCGAACCGCGGTCGGCACCCTCGCGAGAACGTCGGGGCCGGCAATCTCCGCGACGCCCAGCGTCTTCAGGATTTTCTCCCGCATCGATTCGAGCACGGCACACTGCTGCGCCGACTTCACGGCGTCGGTGAAGGCCTTGTCCTTCTTCCACTCGCGGATGAGCTTCTTCGCCTCCGTGCCGACGTCGGTGCCCTTGAAATCGACCGCGGACCGCTGCAGGAGGTTTGCGGCGGCCACGGGATCCGACGACTTCGCGGCGATCGCCCGGTCGAGCGACTGCCGGGCATGGGCCTCGAGTTTGCCGATCACGAATCGCGCCTCGTCGGCCAGCTCCTCGTCTTTCGACGTCGTCAGTTCCTTCATCTTGCGGAATACGGTGGGAATGACGGACTCATCTTTCAGGGTCGTCGCCAGCGAGGCGAGCTTGACGAGTTGCCTGCCCTCCAGAAGCGGCGGCGGTGCGGCCTTGAGGGCTTCCACGACGGCGTTGTGCGCCTCACCGGGTGCTCCACGGAAAACGCATTTGCCGGTGTGGTCGAAGACCATGCAGTGGGGAATCCCCCTGAAGTCCATGCCGCCGGCCACGTTGGCGTTCTCGACGATGGGGAACGTGACCCCGAGGGCATCGACCGTCTTCTTGATTTCGGCGGGCGGACCTCCCTGGGCATGCGCGCCCACGACGACGAGGCCTTTTCCGGAGAACGACCGGTGAAGCTCCTCCAACTTCGGCATGCTGGCGATGCACGGCGGGCAGTGCACGCCCCAGAAATCGAGCACGACCACCTGGCGGGCGAACGCCTGCGGGGCCAGCGGCGGCCCGGATACCTGCGGGCCGAGCTGGATGCCGGCCACGGAGATGTCCATGTTTTGAGCGACTGCCACGCCCGCCGACCCGAGGAGGCAGGCTCCCCAGGCCGCGACCACCACCAACCAACGAGCCCGCGTGCTCGGTGCCGGGGGACGGAGGGAACAACGCATCGTGTCGCGACCGCTCATGCGGGGGGTTTCCAGGAACAGGCCGTTGCCGGGAAGAGAGCAACGCTCGTGGGGAGGGAATCGGCAGCGTTCGCCGCCCGGTGACCCCGGCCGCGGAGCACGAAGTTTAGCGTCCCGCGGGAACCGTCGCCAATACTTCTTTCACGAGGCTTTCCGCCCGGTAGACCCTGCGGAGCGCGGCGAGGATTCCGGTGGCATCGACCGAGATCGCTCGGGCACGTCGGTCGTCGTAGGCGACGTCGAGCACCAGCGACTCGATGTTGCCGTCGAAGATCACGCCCACGAGCCGGCCGTGGCGGTCCACGACGGGGCTCCCCGAGTTGCCGCCGATGATGTCGGCGGTCGAGGCGAAGTTGAACGGCGTCGCCATGAAGCCGGCATCGGCCTGGAGCGCGTCGCGCATCGCCTGCCAGCGTGGCGGCAGGTCGAAGGGGGGCGTGTCCCGCTTGGCCGCGGCCCGGGCGAACAGTCCGGCGTAGGTCGTGATCGGGTCGATGCGTCCCGGCCCTGGACCGCCGTAGCCCCGCACGGTGCCGAAGGCGAGCCGCAGCGTGAAGGTGGCATCCGGATACATCGCCGTGCCTTCGGTGGCAAAACGGGCCGCCGCAATTTCGGCGTGCGCCTGACGTTTCACCTCCTCGGCCTCCTCGGCGATCCGCCGCAGCGACCGCGATTCCCCATCCACGAGCCTGGCCAGCGCGAGCATCGTGTCGGAGGACGCGGCCAGCGCCGCCGCGCCGCCCTCGTACAGCGGGCGGCGGTGGTCGGGAGGGGCCCCCGCCCCGCCGGCCGACCGGCGGCCGAGGCCCGTTCCGGCGATCAACTCAGCGGCCCGGTCGCGGGGCGATTTGCCCGCGAGCACGCTCGTCACCAGTTCGTCGTCTCCGCCGAAGGCGGTGGCCAGCCAGGTCAACGAATCGGCGAGCGTGACGGCCTCGAGTTCGTCATACAAAGGCTCGGCTGAGAACAGCCCGATCTCGAGCGACTCGCGGTTGGAGTCGCGGTATTCCCGCAGTCGTTCACCGCTGGGCTTGGACCGCTCCTCGACGGCCCGCAGGATCGTCCGTGCACGACCGAAGAAACCGCTGTTGAAAGCCAGGCCGCCCTCGAGCGCGCGAAGCCGCAGGGCGATTCCGTCGAGCGTCGCCTGAGCCTGCTCGATGCGGACGTACGGCGACGTGCCGCCGGCGGGCCGCTGCTCGAGGGTCTTGCGCCTCTCGTGCTCCTCCGCGCGCTTGGCCGCGAGGATTTGCGGATCGAGCAAGCCGGCGAGCACGCCCTGCCTGGCCTTGCGGCCATTCTGCACGCCGAACAGATCGCCCATCGCCTGCCGTCGCTCCTCGGGGCCGCGGGCCGAAAAGGCCCCGTAGACGGCCTCGAGCCGGTTGAGCGTCGCGAGCTGGAAGGGGATCGAACGGTCGCGCATCGAGACGAGTTCCGCGACGGTTCTGCCCCGGTCGGTATTTCCCGGATGACCGGAGACGAACACCAGATCGCCCTCGGCCACGGCCTCCGTGCCCCAGGCGAGATGATGCGGCACGCGGGCGGGCCTGCCCTCCTCGTAGGCTCGAAAGAAGCAGATGTCGAGGTTGTATCGCGGAAACTCGAAGTTGTCGGCGTCACCGCCGAAGAAGGCGATCTGCTGCTCCGGGGCAAACACGAGCCGCACGTCGGTGTATTTCTTGGAGCGATAGAGATGATACGCGCCGCCCTGATACAGGGTGACGACGTCGCTGCGCAAACCGGTTGCGGCCAACGATTCCTGTTCGATCGCCGCCATCGCGGCCCGCCGCGCCGGAAAAGCCTCGTCGGGCGGCATGTCGGCCGCGACGGCCGCCTGCACGCGGGCCGTCACGTCCTCGATCGAGACCAGCACATTCAGCTCGAGATCGTGGCACTTGAGTTCGTCTGCCGGAGTCGCGGCGACGAAACCGTCGCGGGCGTAGTCGTGTGTCGCATCGCCGAGCTTGTGGATGCTGTCGGCGCCGACGTGATGGTTGGTGATCACCAGCCCGTCGGCCGACACGAACGAGCCGGAGCCGCCGGAGTTGAACCGCACGCTCGACTGCTGCAGGTGCAGCAGCCACTCCGGCGTCAGCGCCGCGTTGTGGTCCTGCTGGAGGCGATCCAGCGGCGGCGAGCTGAAGAGCCACATTCCCTCGTCGGCCCGGACCGGGGCTGCGACGAGCGCGCAAGAGATCGCCGAAAGCCAGAACCTTGACATGTGCATATACATCTGTACACTCCTTGTCAGCGGGCCGTCGCGGAGGCATCCACGACACCACCCGCATGTCACCAACCGCGTCACCTTCCACGTGCCGTTCCTCCAATGGAGCAGATCACATGCTTGCCCGTCTTCAGACTTTTTCCCTGGTCGGCATCGAGGCGGTGCCGGTCGATGTGGAAGTCGATGTTTCCGGCGGGGCCCTGCCCGCCACCGTGCTCGTCGGCATGCCGGACGCCGCGATCCGCGAGAGCACCCACCGGGTCGCGAGGGCGATGGTCAACTCGGGTTTCACCAGGCCCAACGACCGCATCGTCGTCAATCTCGCCCCCGCCGCCCTCCCCAAGCAGGCCGCCACGTTCGACCTGCCGATCACGCTGGGGATCCTCGCCGGAAGCGGCCAGTTCTCGTCCGACCGGCTTCTCGACTATGCGGTCATCGGGGAGTTGTCGCTGGAGGGATCGACCCGCCCGGCTCGCGGCGCACTGTCGATCGCGATCGCCGCGGCGCGGCAGAAATGCGAACATTCCCGGGCCGGACGACCGCTGAAGGGCGTGGTGGTGCCGGCCGCCAGCGCGATGGAGGCCGCCGTCGTCCAAGACATCGAGGTGATCCCGGTTTCGTCGCTGACGGAGGCGGTGCAGTTTTTTGCCGGCAACCTCGAGATCGCCCCCACGCCGGCCCGGGTCTCTGAATGGTTCGACCGCTTCGCCTTCTACGACATCGACTTCGCCGATGTCCGCGGCCAGGAGGCCGCGAAGCGGGCGATCTGCGTCGCGGCCGCAGGCAACCACAACTGTTTGATGGTCGGCCCGCCGGGGGGCGGCAAGACGATGCTGGCGAAGCGGGTGCCCACGATCCTGCCACAGCTTTCGTCGGCCGAGTCGATCGAAACGACGCGGATCTACAGCGCGCTTGGCCTCATGCAGCCTGGCCAACCCCTGATGGTCACGAGGCCCTTTCGCGCACCGCACCACACGATCTCCGAAGCCGGGCTCGTCGGCGGCAGATCGATCCCCATGCCCGGTGAGATCTCGCTCGCCCACAAGGGCGTGTTGTTTCTCGACGAACTTCCGGAGTTCAACCGTCGCACGCTGGAGGTGCTGCGTCAGCCGCTCGAGGATGGCGAGGTGACGATCAGCCGGGCGAAATCGACCACCCGTTTTCCTGCCGATTTCATGCTGGTGGCCGCGATGAATCCCTGCCCGTGCGGATACCGCGGCGAACCGCGACGGACCTGCCAGTGCACCGCGCCTCAGGTGGAAAAATACATGAGCAAGATTTCCGGGCCGCTGCTCGATCGGATCGACATCCACCTGGAGGTGCCGGCGGTTCCCTTCCGCGAACTCTCGGCCTCACGCTCCGGCACATCGAGCGGCCAGATGCGTGAGGCGGTGCTGGCGGCCCGAATCAGGCAGGCGGAGCGGTTCGGCGAGGCGGGCGGCGGCACCACCCGGTGCAATGCCCGAATGACGAGCAGGGAGATCCGCCAGTTTTGCCGGACGGAGCCCGCCGCCGCCGAATTGCTGCAGGCCGCCGTGGGCGACTTGGGCCTCTCCGCCCGGGCGCACGACAAGGTGCTCCGCGTGGCGCGAACGGTCGCGGACCTGGACGGGGCCGACACGATCGCCTGCAGCCACATCAGCGAAGCCATCAACTACCGCCTGCTCGATCGCGGCCTGTGGCAGTGATCGCCGCCGATCGTTCGCGATCAGCAGATCGCGACGTTGGGCGATCCATCAGGATCGACCGTCGCGCCGAATAACGGCCGTGTGAGGGTTCGCGGTCCTTTAAGGCTCCAGTTGAGGGCCTGAGCGAGACGTCAGGACACCGTGTTGGGGCTACCACACACGGCATCGCCTTGGCACGAGCGAACGACTAAGTTGAACAGCTCGCAGCCAACAACCTCACCATACCGCAGGACGCTATCGCGATTCTGCTGCATCGCTTGGTTCGGCCTGCTCGGGCTTTTACTCTCGACTCTGCCACACAGCAGCGTCACGGTTGCCCTGGACTACGGCCATCACCTCCAGACGATCTTCGTGGACACGGTAATAGACGACATAGGTGAAGCGCCGCAGTCGCGCTGCACGCAAATTCCGCCAGATGATGCCATGTAACTCGGGCATACCTGAAATCCAAAGCAGGACATCTTGAACTTGAATCAAGAAGGCCTGCCCCAAGCCAGGTCGCAGTGCATCGAAGTAACCAATCGCCTCTGCCGCGTCCTTCGTGGCTTCTGGACGCAGGACGACGGGCAAGCTCATGAACTCCTCGACAATCGCGCCAGCACCGTTTCCCAAGGTTCAGCGGCCCCAGGATTGGCGTCAGCCGCTGCGATTCGCCGCTCTAGTTCTTGGATATGCCAGTCGGGAGGTGTGTATGGCGCATCGTCGGGAAGGCTGTCCCAGATCAGACCGATCAACTCCACCCGCTGCTGTGCGTCGAGGCGGTCGATGCCAAATTGCGATAAGGTCAGGCTCATTGACGATGTCCTCCGCAGTTGGAAGCAGCCGCCATTCATCATACCGGGCGGCAATCACACGAGGAAGTCAGCGTAGTGGCCGAACGGCCCCGATCGATGGCTCGCGACCAAGAGATTATCCACACCGCCGGGCTTCATCGCGAGTCCATTGCATCGGGTGGTTCGGCAGGCTCTTACATAAACTCCTGCCACTTCTCTAAGACTGGCTCTAGGAGAACACGGGATTCAGCATCAGACGCATCTCAGGGTCGCGAAATCCCCGAAAGAAATGCAGCGTCAACCGCTGACGCCAAGTCGCCTGTTGGACTAGCGTGTCAGATAGTGCCCCACACCGCTGCAACGTAGCAGGCCACCTGACACCCTGTCAGCGCGCATCCGATGGTCGAGATGCCAATGCCACATACTCGCTCGCGCACCGCCTTCGTGGTAACTACGGTCCAGATGCTACCAATGAGAGCCAAGGCAATCGGTAAGGCGATTGCGAGGATCAAAAAGGCAGACTTTTCAGGGATTGGATCTGCGGACAACATAACGATACTGAGCGATTGATACAGCAATAGTACGAGGATAACGGGGGCGAGAGTCCTATGGCGACGGAAAACAACGAAGGCGCTGGTGGCCGTAAAAGCAAGTGGTATGGCGCCAAAGAAGAGCGCCGGCACCAGGTACATGAGAAGTGTTTCCATCTCGGTGCCGTGCTCCAGTTGTCGGGGCTCCGTCGCCCGCCGAACGACAAAGTTGAGCAGCTCGCAGCCAACCCGCTCACCATACCGCAGGATGCTATCGCGAGTCCGCTGCATCGCGTGGTTCTGCGTCCCGTGAACCGCAGTCGTCGCTCCGATGCTCTTTTGGCTCCTCGGAAAGCATTCGGATTATGCGTCGCGCGAGAGACACCTGTGACTGGGTTGCGATACCAATCATGCCTGCCACCGTGCCTCACCAACACGCAACCGCTCGCCTCGATTGCCTTGATCAGATCGACACGCTTCATGGCATGACGAGCTCACCAACCTTGCGAGCGCCTGGAATATGTCCGCCCGACAGATCAAGGTACAGATCCTTCAAGTGCTCGACCAAATCCTGCAAGGTCTCGCCTTGCGTCCAGTAATCCGGATATTCCTCAAGGTAGCCAAGCCACCAGTTGTCTTCTTGCCAGTGAACGTACTTAACCGAGTGCATGAGACACCTCACCAAACGCCGCGACGGAGATCACTGTCACGTCAAGTCTACCGCGGCGGTCGCGTCGAAGGCCAACCGCGCGCCTACGGCGAAGCCGAGGTGTATTTCACGCAGAACGACGGCATTGAGCCGCTCGCAGCCAACCAGCCCAGCTACACCGCAGGGCGCCACCGCGAGTCGGCTCCAATGCTTGGTTAGCCGCTTTGTGGCTGACCCGGAAGGACAAGCAGCATCACGACGCGACTTTCCACGAGACCCAACAGCTCGTCCGAAAGATCGCCAAGCTTTCGCATTAGCTTAACGGTTGGAAACGTTCCAATGCCTTGCACATCGAACGCGCCATTCTTCAACCACCCAACATTCGTTGGAATCTCAAACCGTGTTCCCCGCACGCTTGTTGTGTGGGGAATGACCGTTGTCAATGCACGTTCATCATCGAGCACAGGACCGCTGAGAACCAGAGCCGGACGCACCTTCGCGGCGTAGCCCATATCTACGAGCCAGACCTCACCCCTTTTCGGCTTCGCCATGGCCGGCCTCCTCGGCGTCATACATGGCGAAGACTGATTCACCAGCCGCCGTCAGTTCCTCATCTGAGAGCGGACCGGCGTTTGCCTCAGAGATTCGAGCCAACTCCAGAAGCACCGCGTGCTGCTCGCCACGCGACAAGGCGGAGAATGTGTGGATCAGTTCGACGGCGACGTCGCTCATGGATTAGTCCTCGTGAACATCGTTATACCCCACACGGTGACGGCACGCACTCGGAGCCCGCTTTCACGCGGCTAACGGCAAAGATCAAAGGCTCGCGGCCCTCGGGTCTGCAACCACGCGCGGCGATGCCCGCGAGTCCTTTGCATCGTGTGGTTAGCCCTTGAGGATCCACCGTGGCAGGGGAATTGCGTTGCTTCTTGCGGCTATCAAAAGC
>SXHR01000118.1:0-18126 GCA_005773625.1 Planctomycetaceae bacterium
AGCCGACGTCTCCGCAGAGCAGCCGGTCCATCGGCCGGGCCCGCTGCATGTCCTCGCGGATCGCCTCCATCGCGGTGAGCTGGTCGGGGGTCTCGTCGAAAGGGAACGACTCCTCGAACTGCCGCTGCCAGGGGGTGTCGGGGGGAAAGGGACAGCCGGGGCGGCTCTCCCGCGTGGCCTGCAGTCGGATCATGTCGGCGGCCATGTCGGCCACCGCCTTCTGAACCGCGAGTTTCTGCTTCTCCCAGGACGCGCCGCCGATCTTGGCGAGCTTGGGCGCGAGCTTCGTGCCGCCGACGTATTTCTGGACGAGTTCGATGCACGAGGCGGGCACGTAGATCCGCGTGCTCTCGGCGAACTCGATGTCGAGAAACTCCTCCGTCCGCCCGTGTTTCTCCAGGAGCTTCAGCCCCTTGTAGCGGCCGATGCCGTGCGACACGTGGACGACGTAATCCCCCTCGTGGAGATCGAGGAAGGTGTCGATCGCGCGGGTGAGTCTCTGCTTCGTCGGCCGCCGGGCCACCTCTTCGCGGCGGAAGAGTTCGGCACTCGACACGAGCACGAGCTTCTCGGGCACCAGCCGGAAGCCGGCCGAGAGATGCCCCCGTGCGAAGTGCAGTCGCTTGGTGCGGGCCGGCGTCGAGTCGGCGAGCAGTTCCCCCAGCCGCTTCTCCTCGGCCTCGGACGGCGCGACGATCCACACCTCCTGGTCCTTGCCGACCGTTTCGAGTTCCTCGCGCACCCGCTCGAGGACGCCGGTGAACCGCTCCACGCTCTCCACGGCCAGGGTCGCCGTGGCGTCGAGGCTCGACGAGGCGACGGCATCGAGCGCCACCGAGGGGAATCGATGAATCCGCGCAAACACCTCCTCCGGCTCGAGCAGGCCCGCGGCGGTGCCGAGCCGCTGATGCATCCGCTTCGCCTCCTCCGCCAGTTCGTCCGGTTCGACGAGGGCAAAGGCCGAACCCGGCGGAAGCAACTCGGCCAGCTGGGTATGCCGGGTGCCGGTGGTCACCGCGAGTGCCGTGAGGTCGACGCTCTCGACGGCCGCCACGCTCCGCTGGGTGATCGTGTCGAACGTGCGGAGCGATTCGATCTCGTCGCCGAAGAGATCGATGCGGACGGGCCGATCCCAGTCGGCGGCGAAGAGATCGACGATCCCGCCGCGGCGGGCGAACGTGCCCGGCGTGTCGATCGCATCGACGAGCCGCCAGCCCCTCGCGCCGAGCCAGTCGGCGAGCTCCTCGGGATCGAGCCGGCCCCCCACGGCCAGTCGCCGCGTGCCGGCCTGGATTTCGCGGGGATCGGCGAGCGGCGCCAAGAGCGCCTGAATGCTCGTCACCACCAGCGGCGGCCGCGGTGCATCCGTCACGGTGAGGCGTTTGACCACCGCCAGCCGTTCCGCCTCGGCAGGATCATCGGCCACCGAGTCGTCTTCGCCGAGGCTCTCGACGGCGGGGAGCAGCACGGCCGGCACGTCGCTGAAAAGTCGCAGGTCGTCGAGGAAGTCGTCGGCCTCGGCGGCGTGCGGCAGCACCACCACCAGCGTGCCGGCTTGCTTGGCCCGCGCCCGGCCAAGCGCGGCCACGGCGAGCGCAGACGCCGATCCCCAGGTTCCGCCGATCGTGCCGCCATGCCCCTCGCGGAGGCTGGCAATCACGTCGGCAAACCCGCGGTGCGAATCCAACGTTGCGGCCAGGCCGAGCATCCGCCCGGCGGGCCCTTCGACATTTCGTGCCACGGGGCCTCTGTGTGTCAGCGGAGTATAGGCGCCGCGGGTTCAGGGGCCGCCCGCCGCAGATCCCGGGCCCCGGCAGACCGTGGAACAAGTCTGCCAGAGCGGGATCCGCGGATCATCGACCGCGGAAACCCTCGGCGTTTTCACCGGTCGATCCAGGGGACAACGGTCACGGACGACTTTCGCCACGAACGGCCAGCGCGCCTGCTCGCCGAAGAACCCGCCTCGCAGGCGGGCCCGCTTTTCCCGCCGCCTCGAGGCTCGCTGGAAACCGAGCGCCGGCCGTGATTTACGGCGGGGGCGAGTTTTTCGGGGGGTTTTTATGGTGTATGGTTAAGGCCGAACCCTTCGGAATGGATTCCACCAGTCCCGTCCCCAGTTCCACACCAGGTTTCCAGGAGCACCCCATGGCCACCGCGTCCCGCCCGTCGAAAGCATCCGAAGCCTTCGTGTCAGGGGCAGACGTGGTCGTCGAATCGCTCGTCCGCCATGGTGTCGATGTGATCTTCGCCTACCCGGGCGGAGCGAGCATGCCGCTCCACCAGGCACTCACGCGCTACAAGGATCAGATCCGCACCATCCTGCCCAGGCACGAGCAGGGGGGTGCATTCGCGGCCCAGGGTTTCGCCCGCACCACCGGCCGGCCGGGTGTCTGCATGGGAACGAGCGGCCCCGGCGCCCTGAACCTCGTCACGGCAATCGCCGACGCCAAACTCGACAGCATCCCCTTGGTCGTGCTCTCCGGTCAGGTGGGCACGAGCGTGATCGGCACCGACGCGTTCCAGGAAACGCCGATGGTGGAGGTCTGCCGCGGAATCACCAAGCACCATTACCTCGTCACCGATGCCAACGACATCGCCCGGGTGATGAAGGAGGCGTTCTACATCGCCACCACCGGCAGACCGGGGCCGGTGCTCGTCGATCTCCCCAAAAACATCCAACTGGCGCAGATCGTCCCCGACTACGACTGCGCGATGAATCTGCCCGGCTACCATCCCGAGTCGCGGAAATCCGCCCATCCCGAGCAGATCGCGCAGGTCGCCGCCGCCATCAAGCGGGCCAAGCGTCCGGTGATCTATGCCGGTGGCGGCGTGATCGCCTCCGACGCATCCGAGGAGATTCGCACCCTCGTCAAGAAGACGGGAATCCCGGTCACGATGACGCTCATGGGACTGGGCGTTTTTCCCGGCGACGACCCGCTCTCGCTCGACATGCTCGGCATGCACGGCAGCGTCTACGCCAACTACGCCGTGGACGAGGCCGACCTCCTGATCGCGGTGGGGGTGCGGTTCGACGATCGTGTCACGGGCAAGGTTGAGGCCTTTGCCGAGCACGGCTTCATCGTGCACATCGACATCGACCCCTCCGAAATCAACAAGAACAAACTCGTGCACGTGCCGATCGTGGCCGACGTGACGGCGGCCATCGGCCAGCTCAACGCGATCGTCGAGCCGCCCGCCGCCGATCTCGGCCCGTGGCACGCCAGGATCGCGGAGTGGAAGAAGGAGGATCCCTTCGCCTTCGACACCGACTATCCGGGGATCCTCGCGCAGGAGGCGATCGCAGAGCTCTCGAGGCTGACGTCGAAGCAAGACACCGTGATCGCCGTCGGCGTGGGTCAGCATCAGAGGTGGGCCGCGCAGTTTTACAAGTTTCTCCGCCCGCGAACGTGGCTCTCGTCGAGCGGTCTTGGCACGATGGGCTTCGGACTGCCGGCGGCGATGGGGGCGAAGGTGGCCTGTCCGAACGCGCTCGTGGTGGACATCGACGGCGACGGCAGCATCCTGATGAACATCCAGGAATTCGCCACCTGCAAGACCGAGAACATCCCCGTGAAGGTGCTGCTGCTCAACAACCAGCACCTCGGCATGGTGGTTCAATGGGAAGACCGCTTCTTCAAGGGCAACCGGGCCCACACCTATCTCGGGCCGGTCGATCATCCCGAGGCCTCCGGCCAGGGTGACGGCATCTCGCCGGAGATTCGCTACCCCGATTTCGTGGCGATCGCGAAGGGCTTCGGCTGGCAGGCCGAGACGATCGCCGAGAAGCGGGAACTCGAGCCGGCTCTGCGACGACTCATCGACGCTCCCGGCCCCGCGATCCTCGATGTGCAGGTGCCCTACCAGTCGCACGTGCTCCCGATGATCCCGTCCGGCATGACGGTCAAGGACCTGATCAAGAAATAGCGGAAGCCCGGGCAAAGAGCGGAAGCCCGGGCCGTCCTCTTTCGCGGGCTCACAACCCGGGCCTTTCGGTGACCGGGGGCAATTGCGTTGCGTGAGCGCCTGAAGACCCGCGTTCGGTCAGCCGCCCGGGGCGGCGAAGGGGTCTTGCTCGGCCGGCTTTTTGCCGGCGGCCGGCTTCGCGGCCGCTGCGGGAGCATCGCCTCCCGCGATCTGCTCGAGCTTTTCGAGCGAGTCTTTGACCGACGCGATGTCGGGCGTCGTGTCGAGTCGCTTGCCCGCGGCCCGAAGCACCGTGGAGATCTGCTCGGCGGCCGACTTGTCGGGGCCGGCGAGGAGCGTTGCCAGTCCGCCGCTCCCTTCCTTGGGGAGGATCGCATCGGCCAGCTTGGTCAGTCGCCATCCGTTCCGCCGCACCATCAGCGGGTCGATCGTCGGCTCGCTCGGGTCGGTGTCGGGCGGGGCTCCTCCGGGAAGCGAGGCGTCGTCCCCGGTCGGCCGTCCTATCCGGGCCATCTGACCGGCAGACCGCCGCCGCCAGGCACGCTCATCCGATTCGGCGAGGTCGCCCTCGAGAGCGGTGATCGCGAGCCCGCGAATCGCCGCCACGATCCCGCTCGGATCGAGCTTGGATTCCGCTGAGATCGTCGCCCCCAGGGCGGCAGCGGCCCGCACGCGGACGTCGATCGGCCGTGAGCCATCGTTGACGATCTTCGCAAGCGCCGCAGCGGCCTGCGGCGATGCCGTGGGTGAGGCGATCGGCAGGATGTCGATCACACGCGACACGAGCCATTCCCCGCCGGCACCGTCGTCCGGAGACGGCGCGGCGGCGACGATCGCCACGAGTTTCTCCACGATCTCCCGCGAGAAGGTCGGATTGCCCACGTTGCCTGTCCGGGCCGCCTCCGCGTGGCGGCTCAGTCCGGCCGCCGCCGCCACCCGGACCGCCATCACGAGTTTCGCGTCGGTGGCTGCCGCGGTCAGCGCGGGAACAGCCCCCGCCCAAGGCTTGCCATCCTTGCCCCGCAGTTCACCGATCAGAAGCATCGCGTTGATCCGCACGAGGGGTTCGGTCTCGGCGTTGCGGGCCATGGCCGTCAGCGAGCCAGTGGCCGTTTCGTTGGCCTTTTCGAGCGTGGCGGCGGCAGCGTCCCGCTCGTTGAAAACGACGTCCCGCATCCGCCGCCGCACCCGCTCGATCAACGGCACGTTCTTCTGGGCGGCAAGTTGCGGCAGGATGGCGGTCTCGAGAAACTTCACCGCTGAGTCGTCGAGCTCGCCCTTCTTGAACTTCGACAAGTATTCCCGCATCTCCTCCGAGGCCTCGATCTTCGTCCAAGACGAGTAGGCAGGCTCGTCGTCCTGGCCGATGGCGGCGGACGACATCCACGCGAGGAAGGCGAGGATCGGGAGGCAGATTCGGGCGAGATTCATGGGCATGGACAACCGGAGCGGACGGGGAAGACCGGGGAACTGGTCGCAATTCGTGGGGGCGGGTCGTTCGTTCATCGCGGACCACGTCCCGGAGCGGCGGCCGGTTCGGCATACGGATTGGCGGTCGACGGCCCCGAGGGCTGATTTCCGCTCCGCTTCGGGTCATCGACCATCGGCAGCGTGTGCGAGTAGCGGTCAAACCGCGACTGCGAGTCGGCGGCCGAGACAAACTCGAATGTGCCCGTGTTCGGGTCGAGGAACAGCATCTCGAGCAGGTCGCCGGGGCCCGTGAACGCGCTGGCCGTGCCACGATCCTCCTGTCGCCCCCGCATGTCGACGAGAATCCGTCCGGTCGAGATGGCTTCGCCGCGGGTTCGCTGGTCACCCGGTTTGTTCAGCGAGGGATCGACGTTCGCCAAGCCGCCCACCTCGGTGAGCAGACTGCGGATCGCGAAGTTGCCGGTGGCGGCGCTCTCTCCGAGCACGAGAATCTCGACCGCTCCCGGCTTCATCTTCATCCGCTTGATCTCGTCCTTTGCCAGGGGTTTGACCAGCATCGACGTCGGTTCAGGCACGCGAACCGGCGACGACTGGTTGCTCTCCTTCGACAGGAGAAACTCCCCCTTGGCCAGGGCCGGATCGGTCAGATGCTGCTGTTCCAGGCCGAAGTTCGGGTTCCGCAGGGCGAACTTGACCCGGTAGCTGTATCGAACCCCGGGCTTCAAGTCGGTATCGACGAAGCGGAACAGCCGGAACTCCGCCCCTTCGGGCACATCATCCGTCGCCGGGCCGCGGGGGACGACTCCCTGCTCCGGAGCCTTGCCGGCGAGTGGCATCGGCTGAGGATCGAGGATCTCCTCCGTGTCGCCGCCGTATTGGATGCCGATGATCCTGGCCACGGGCGTCGGGCCGATCATCTCCAGGCGGACCCGCAGGGTGCAGGGGGTATCGGACCTCACGCCGCCCTCGAGAGCGAGGGTCTTCGCCCAAGGGGTGGCGATGGCAAACACGGTGCGGTCGGTGACCCCGACCTCACCGCTTTCAAACGAGACGCCGCCGGCCGGCGACTTCACCGCATGCCCGTCCACCCCGGCCTGCGGCTGCGGGTCGGGGTCGCCGACGAAGACCATGTCCTCGAGGGTCACGACCTGGTCCAAGAGCGTGTCGGGGGATTCCTCGAGCCGTTTCGCCTCGACGGTTTCCGCGGCCCCCTTGGCGTTTTTGTCGGCCTCCTCCGCGGGTCGGGTCTGCTCGATGATTCGCTTGAGTTGCGGAACGAACCAGGGATGGATCGTGGTGAAGCCCCACGAGTCGTCGATTCGTGGCGGCACACCGGCCGCATAGCCCATCTCCGCCTCGTTCGCCCCCACGAGGAACGTCCGCGGCAGGAGATCCTGCTGCTGGGCCTGCGGCGCCTGGTTTTGAGGGAGGCCGCCCCTCTCGAACGTCTCGACGTTTTTCACCTTGAGCCCGTCCCAACGCTCGGGGCCGTTGGCGCCCACCACCGCCCGTTCGACCCGGTAGAGTCCCCACCGCGGTGTATCGAGTTCGCGATCACGGAAGCTTGCCGCAGCGAAACACCGCTCGAACTCCCCCTGCTGCTTGGCCGTGGGCAACAGACCAGTGACGATCACGTAGGGCGTGATCCGGCCCCGGACCTGGGTCTGCTCCCCCGGCGCTGGGATGTCGGTGGCATTTGCGGCCTCATCGGCCGGCAGCACCGCGATGCCCGCGACAGCCCGCAGATCCTCGATCGGAAAGACGTCGGGCTTCGTCCTCTTGGCCAGTTCCTGGAAGAGCGGCCGGTCGAGCAGCGCCATCTCGGGCGCCGCGGCCACTTTCACCTGCTGCGGCCGCCAGGGATCGATCGCCGGAGCGAGCCCGCCCGTCTTGCGGCCCGAGGCCGGCGGCTTCTTGACCGCGTCGATGTGCCTGTTGGCGTCGGCGTTGAGGGTGCTCAGGGATGCCGGCGTCTGCTCCGGCTTCACCGATTTTCCCTGGAGCGAGCCGATCCCGCCGAGCGCCAGCCAGACCGCCGCGAGCGCGACGATGGCGGCCACAAACTTCTCGCAGTGGTTGAACAGAAACGCGAGGACCGTTTCTTTGTCGAAGCTCAGGCTCGGACGCTTCATTCGCCACCCCCATTGCCGGGAGGAGTCTCGCCGCCGCCGATCGCCTTCCGGTCGGGGGGAGGCGCGAGGCCCACGGTGCCCCGCAGTTGCACGGTCACGTCGAACGGCCGCCCCGCCTTCGCCTGCGTGCCGGCGCCTGGGGACGACCCCTCCGCTTGTCCGCCCAGCGCCATGGGATTGATCCGCACCTGCCGCACGTCGATCGGAATCGGCGCCGCTGCCAGGTCGGCGAGAAAGGCGTCGAGTCGCCTCTGATCCATGATCATTTCCAGGGCGAACGGCATGAGGTGCACCAGCCGCGCATCCGGAAGCGTGGCGAGTTCGGCCGCAGTCAGGGGCCGCCCCGTGAAGTCGACGTAGATCCACTCACGCAGCGCGTCGTCGGGCGAGCCGGACGGCGGTGCTTCGCCCTGCCCGTCCGGCCGTGACAGCTGCGTGCCATCGGCGGCCAGACCCGAGAACCGCGGGTGGGCGGGCCGTCCTCCCGCCGAACGCCCCGCCTGCGGCTCGGGAGATGCCGACACGTCCTCCGCCGGGGCATCGGCCGTCACCCCCGCCGCCGCCCTGGGCAGGAAGATTCTGGTGCCCCCCTGACCGCCGGGCTGATCCTCCGCCGCCGAGTAGCCGACGGCGAGTTGCAGGACATCGACGATCGGGGCGTCGAAGGCACCCGCAGCCGATGCATTGGCGCGTTTGACCGCATCGCAAAACAGTCCGTAAACCCAGAGCTCCTCCTGTGCCAGGAGCACCTGTGCCGTCGAAGGGGGCTTGTTCCACTTGAACGATGCGGCAATCCGTGCCTGGTCTTCGCCGCGCCAGGCGACGAGCGCGGAGGACCGGGCCGGGGCGGCTCCGGGCCGTGGTCCGCCGGGCGTGCCCGGAGGGCGCGTCGGCCGCCCGCGCGACGGGGCTTCGGCGGCGGCCGCCTTGGCCTCGGCGTCGGCCATCAGGTCATCAGCGCCCATTCGCCTGGGAAGATCCCGGACGAGATCGGGCACGGTGTTCTGGTACCGCAAGAGCAGCGGTCGCTCGAGACTCATCCCGGGCCTCAGGGTGTCGATTCCCCTGATGAAGTCGTCGCCGAGCCGCGCCGGCCAGACCCGGAGAAACTGCTGCTCTTCCCAGAAGCGGCTCCACTCGGCAAATGTCTCGTCCTCGATCTTCGCCGTCTGTTGCTCGACGGACTTCGACCACGACTCGTTGGGATGCTCCGCGATGCCCTGCACTCCCCGCAGTGCCGACAAACGGCTCTCGATCTGCGACTTCTGCGCCGAGATCAGGGAGTCGAGCCGGCCCGTGCCCATGAAGAGCAGGGGCAGCAGGATCAGCGGCACCAACACCGTCAGGATCCAGAAGTGATGCTTCACCACGGCGGCGACGTAGGGCCGGATATTTTCGGGAAGTTGTGGCATGGGATGGTCGCCCGGACGGCTCAGGGTGCTGCGGGCTCGGCCGGCGCCGGCGGAGGCATTTTCGAGCCCGGGACGGTGGGCTGCCAGACAAACTGCAGGATGAAGTCGTACCGCTTGAGTTCGATCGTGCTGCCCGGCTGCTCTTCGGTGGAAGCCCCGCCGAACCCGTCCGCGGCACCCTGGGGCGCTTGAACGGTCTTCAACTTCACCTTGCGGATCGGCGACGACATCACGATCACGGGGTAGCCGATTCCGAGATCGGCCACCGGCACCCGTTCGCCCGACTTCTCCCCGGCGCTGACGAGCACCCCGTCACCCTTGCCGAGCAGATTGTGGACGACGCTCGACCGCACGAACGGCTCACCCTCGTTGCCCTGCTCCTGATTATGGAAGTGATGGCCGACGATCTGCACGACCCAGCCCGGGCCCGTGGGGGTGGGCTCCGCCGCGGCCGTCGATGCTGCCGCCCCTTCGGCTGCGGCTGCGGGGGCGGGCTCTCCATCGGCTGCGATTTCGGGAGCGGCTTCGCCGGCCGCTTCCGGAGCCGGCGCGCCGCCGGCCGACGCAGCGGCCTCGGCCTTGGTCTCGGCCCAATTGCCCTGCACGCGGGAAAACCAGGTGGCGAGATCTGGGAAATACTGCATGTCGAAACTGTCGACGTGGATCTCGTGGCGGTCGCTCGGATCGTTGGGAACCTTGCCGTCGGGATCCCGCGGCAGCAGCGAGGCCACCGCCCGCATCAGATCGAGCGACTGGAACCGCCGCTCCTGAACCTTGACGAGGTATTGCTGCCACGAGGCCGACTCCGCCTGCTTCTGCCGCACGGCCTCGATGGCGGCGACCGCGTTGGCGGAGCGGGTCTTCGTCTGGTCGGCTGCCGCGAAAACCTGCGTGTAGGTGGAGGGGGTGAAGGTCTGCCAGGCGAGGAACATGCCCGCGAAGTTGATGACCGCCGCGGACAGCAGGCCGAGCATCGCGGCCACCGCCCAGGGCCGCTTCGCGGCGATCAGCCGGTCGCGGACGACTTCCTGGGGAATGAGGTTGGTCCGCAGGTCAGAACCGCCCGCGGCCTGCAGGGCGAGGCCGTAGGCCGTGCCGAATGCCAGCCGGTTTTCGCGGAACGCGTTGGCGGAGAGCACGGCCGCCCCCTCCAGGTTCTCGAACTTGTCGAGCCGCTGCACGTCCACCTGCAGTTGCTTGCCGATGTAGTCGGACAGGCCGCGGAGTTTCGCCGCGTTGCCGAGCAGCAACACCCGGCCGATGGTGGCGGTTTTGTCGGTGCCGGTGAAGTAGTTGAGCGACCGCTGCAGCTCCGCGGAAAACTCCGTGAACACCGGCCGCATCGCCTTGAAGACGGCCCGTGGATCGCTGGCACGAACGGCATTCCGCTTTTCCTGCTCCGCCTTCGCGAAGGTCTGCTTCATCTCCTTCACGATCGCCCGCGTGAAGCTGCTGCCGCCGACAGACATGCTCCGCTGCCAGACCCGCAGGCCGTTGGTCACGACGATGTCGGTCGAATCGACCCCGATCGACACCAGCACGATCGAGGCGGGAGGGCTGTCGGGATCGATCGCCGAGGGCGGGGGCAGCTGGTCGAACATCACCATGTTGGCCAGGGCGACGGGCTGCAGTTGGAGCACGTCCACGGCGATGCCCGCGGCCTTGAGGGGCAGCATCGCCTTGGCGACCTGCTCCCGCTTCATCGCGAACAACGCCACCTCGGCGTCCATCACGAAGCCACCCTCTTCGATTCCCGTCGCCAGCCGCTGCCAGTCCCAGATCACCTGATCGAGCGGAAACGGAATCTGCTGGTTGGCCTCATACTTGACGATGGCCGCGATCTTCTTCGCTTCGATCGGCGGAAGCTTGATGAACTTCGACAGGCCCGCCTGCCCGGGCGCGGCGATGGCCACGCGGGCACCTTCGAAGGAGTGCCGCGACTTGAGCTCCTCGAGGGCGTTGTGCACCAGCTCGACGGGGTCGGCCTCCGTCTGCGTGAGCATCATCGGGTATTCGATGTACTCGAACGCATCGGCGACGAGCTTGCGGGGATCCGAAGACGACATCTTGCAGCGCAGGGCCTTGAGGCCGCACCTGCCGATGTCGATTCCCCATGCGTGCTGACTGCGGGCCATAAGAAAGCCTGTTCCCGGATCAAAGGCGGGGGGAGAGCCGGGAAAAAGGAGGTTGTCTCGGGGTAAATCCTGTCGAATCCTCAATTTACGAACGCTCCGAGGAGCGTGTCAAACGGCGTGCGTGCCACCCCGACCAGACGCAACGCCGTGGACTACACTCCACTCCATGCCCCCCGAACGCACGACGGTTTTTCTGCCCTGCCACACGCTCGACGATTTTCCGACGTGGCTGGAGGAGTCGGAAGCTGACGACCTGCTGACGGCATGGACGGCAGCGTGGCATCCCTCGCTGATCGCGGCCACCGGCGGGCCGCCCCATTGGGCGAGCATCGACCTGCCCGTCTCCGGCGGGCCTCAGCTGGGCATCGTCCCGGCGACCTGGGACGACCGCTTCGCCGCGCAGTTCGACGCCGTGACGGCCTCCGGGTCGCGGTTCGTGCGGCGGACCACGGGGGACGAGGCGATCGTGCGGGCCGCGGCCAGGGCGCTGGCGTCCTCCGAACTTCCCGAGGGGCCCCTGCCCGGCGACGGCCACCGCCACGATTTCCAGGCTCTCGGGCTCGCGGCGTTGCTCGCCGAGCTTCTGGCCCGTCGGATGCGGTCGAGCACCGATCTCGAATCGTCGGGATTTCCGGCCGCCGTCGTTGCGGCCGCCCGCGCTGCGGTTGAGGGTCGCGATGCCGAGGCGGCCGCCGGGCTGCGGGAGTGCTTCGATTCGCTCGCCGCCACCCGCAGCCGCTACTACCCCGTCGATACCTGGCTGCTCGACCTCGTGCTCCTCTCGGAATCGACCAGTGGCGCCGCTCTCGCCGCCGCGATCGACGCGGCCGTGCCGGTTGCGGTGATCGCGACCGGCGCTTGCATCGCATCGATCGCCGCGGCCGCTCCCGACGCGGTCGCCCGCCTCCGCGATGCCGCAGCGACCAGCGGCGTCGGCCTGTGTGGCGGCCGCGACCTCGACCGGCCGCTCGACGCCTGCACGCCGGAGGAGGCGCTGCAATCGTTCCAACGCGGGCGGGCTCTCTGGCAGGAGCATGTCGGGGCCGTGCCCGCCGCGTTTGCCCGCGCGACGGGAGGCGCGACCGATCTGTTGCCGCAGTTGCTCGCCGGAATCGGCTGCAAGGCCGGCGTCTGGAGCCTGTTTGACGGCTCCCCTCTTCCCGACGTGGGACGGGGGCTCGTCCGCTGGGAGGCCGGCGGCGGGAGCGTGGAGATGGTGGCGGCCCAGCCGCTCGACGCCCGCTCCGCCCGCACGCTGCTCGCCCTCCACGAAACGCTCGGCGACGCACTCGACCACGAGCATGTCGCGATGCTCGTCTTCGCACAGTACGCCGGGCCGCCGGGCCGCTGGCACACGTTGCTCCGCCGGATCGGCGGCTGGACCAATCTGCTCGGCACGTTCGTCACGCCCGATCGACTCGTCGCGACCGCCACCGGCGCCGGCACCACGGTGTCGCCCGGGCCCGATGCATTTCCTCCCACGTTGCCCCGCGACGCGGCTTCGCCAGCGGGCAATCCGGATACGGAAGGCGACCCGGTGGATCTGGCGATCGCCGCCGCCCGCGCCGAGGCGCGACGGATCCTGGCGGCCGCCGCTCCGCTGTCACCCGCGGCGGCCGCACCCGCGCCGCGTCCCGCCGCAGCGGTCCCACGGCCGCGGTCGTGGCTGCCCCGGGGGCTCTTCGGATCCGGCCGCGCCGCGGCCGACCGACTCGTGCTCGACAACGGCGCCGTCCGGGCCGAGGCGCATCCCGTCACCGGCGGGCTGCTCTCGCTGCGGCGTCCCTCCGACCGCGGCAACCGCATCTCGCAACAGCTCGCGGTCCGCACCACGCGTGCGGCGGCGGAAGCGGGGGCCGCATGGCTGCATCCCGACGACCGCGGCATGTTCACGCGGATGGTGGCCGAAGCGGTGGCCCGCGAGCCGGCTGCGGGCGGCCGTGACGCGGTCGTGAGCCGGGGTCGGCTGGTCGATGCCGACGGCGGCACGGCGGCCCGGTTCACCCAGCGGCTCGTCCTTGACGACACGCTGCCCCTGGCGGTCATTGACGTCGAGATCCGGCTCGAACGATCCCTCGTCGGCCCGCTGCTGGAAAATCACGTCGCTTCACGCTTCGCCTGGCACGAGAACGAAGACGTCGAGATCCGCCGCAGCCTCCACACGCAGTCGATCGCCACGAAGCGGGTGCGATTCACCGCGCCGCACTTCGTCGAGGTCGTGCCGGGCCACTCCAGGCTCGACGCCGGCAGCGACGCCGTGACGGTCCTCACCGGCGGAGCGCCTTGGCACCTGCTTTCGATCCCGCACGTCCTCGACACGATCCTGGCGGGCGGGGCTGCCGCCGTCTTCGCCCGGCGCTTCGCCGTGGGCATCGGCATCGAACGGCCGTGGGATGCGGCCCTCGCATTGCTCGCCGACGCGCCGGTGGCGGCCTGCCCGGCGACCGGCTCCGCCAACGTCCGGGTCACGGTCCACGACATCCGCTTCGCCGCCGGCCGGCCCGTCCGGGCCCGCGTGGGCCTGCTCGAATCGGCGGGGCGGAAGGGCGAGGCGCGGGTTGACTGGGGCCGGGAGGTCGCCGCCGCCGTGGCCGTTGACTTCGACGGCGCGCCCAAACGCGACGTCAGCATTGCGATCGAGGGCACCTGCACCGTAGGTTTTCTGGACCGGTATCAGTGGCTGCACCTCGACCTGGAATTCGCGGGATGATCATCACGCTCGACGGTCCGGCGGGCGCCGGCAAGAGTTCCGCGGCCCGCGCGCTCGCCGCCCGCCTCGGCTGGTGGTACATGGACACCGGCGCGATGTATCGCGCGGTGGCCCTCGTCGCGCTGGAGCAGGGAGTGCCGCTCGACGATGCCGTCCGGCTCGCCCGGCTCGCCGAGTCGCTCGTGATCTCGTTTCGTGACGGACACGTCTTCGTGGGCGACCGTGACGTCTCCGCCGAGATCCGCACCGAACGGGTGACCACCGCGACGCGGCCGGTGGCCGATGCCCCGCCGGTGCGCGACGTCATGAAGCAGCTGCAACGGCGGCTCGCCGCGGGCATCGACGTGGTCACCGAGGGCCGCGACCAGGGATCGATCGTGTTTCCCCAGGCCGAGCTCAAGGTGTTTCTCACCGCGACGCCCGAGGAGCGGGCCCGCCGTCGGCATCGCGAGGAGGCCTCGCGGGGTGAGGCGACGTCGCTCGACGCGGTGCTCGCCGCACAGAACCGGCGCGACGAGGGAGACCGGGTGCGACCGGTGGGCGCGATGCACGCGGCCGACGACGCGGTCCTCGTCGAGACCGACGGGCTCGCGCCCGACGAGGTGGTGGAGAGGCTCGTGCGGCTCGTCGAGGAGCGGCGGCCGCCGCGGGCGACATGAAGCCCGCGCCCCCCAACGCGGTGCCGGCGGGAGGCGGGCACAGCCGCTTCGGCAAGTGCCTCTACGCCGTTCTCTGGGTGCTCTGTCGCACGTTCGGGGTGTCGTTGCTGGGATTTCGTTCGCGGTTCGCCGAGCCGCTGCCCGCGCGGGGCGGCCTGGTCGTGCTCTCC
This sequence comes from Planctomycetaceae bacterium, assembly GCA_005773625.1. Classification (GTDB taxonomy): domain Bacteria; phylum Planctomycetota; class Planctomycetia; order Pirellulales; family UBA1268; genus QWPN01. The sequence goes on from SXHR01000118.1 coordinate 14,574, forward strand.
AGCCACCAGAGCCATCTCGACCCACTGCTGCTCGGCCTCGCGACCGACCGCCGCCTCTCGAGCCTGGCACGGAGTTCGCTCTATGCCTTCAAGCCGTTCGGCGCGGTGATCACGGCGCTCGATGCCGTGCCGATCGACCGCAACGCTTCGGTGATCGCCGCGATGAAGGTCGTGATCGAGCGGCTCAGGGGGGGCGCGGCGGTGATCATTTTTCCCGAGGGCGCGCGGACCTTCGACGGGCAGCTGGGGGAGTTCAAGAGCGGTTTCAGCCTGATGGCCAAGCGCGCCGGGGTGCCCGTGGTTCCGGTGGCGATCGTGGGGGCCTACGAATGCTGGCCGCGGACGCGGCTCTTTCCCCGGACCGGACGGATTCGGGTCGAGTTCGGCGAGATCCTCACCGCCGAGGAGGTGGCCGCGATGGACGAGCGGCAGATCTTCGACGTCTGCACGCAGCGCATCCGCGATCTCGACGCGCGGGCCCGGGCCACCCGGCAATGCTCCGCGGCGCTGCCCCGACCGCAACCGCGGGAACGACCGACGGCATCGAGGTGATGCCGGGGTGAGCCCGCGGGCCGCCCCCCGAACCCCTACGGCGTCTGCGGAGTCGTCCGCGCCCTTTTGAAGGGATCGATCGTGCCGCCGCCCGGTCCCGGAGGCGGGGCGTCGGGCGACTGGCCGAAGGGCATCAGCTTGGGCCACTCGAGATTCATGCCCGGCCATGCGGGCGCGGCCGGCGCCGCCGCCGGCGGCGGCGCCTGCTGGGGTGGGCCCGCGGGCGGTGCCGTGAGCAGGTCGTTCGGGCTCGGGAAGTCGCGGCGATCGCCGGGGGCCGTGGGCGTGGAGACGAGCGTCGCCGCCATGCCCGCCTGGTCGGCGCGTTCGAGCGTGCGGATCGAGACGTCGTCGATCCATGCCTCGCCCATGCCCGTGAGTGCGAAGGTGACGACGATCGGTTCGCCCACCGACTCCGGCGGCACGATCCGATGCAGCACGAGCCGCCGCCACGCCTTGCCGACCCCGACTCGCTCGCCGAGCGCCGGCCCGCCCAGCGAGTCGAAGACGAACAGGCCGTCGACGCTGCCGGTCAGCGGCTCGGGCACGCGAACCTGTGCCGTGATCTCGAGGAGCTTTCCGGGTGCCGCCACGATCGGCGGCGTGGTGATCCAGAGCGGCGGCGTCTCGACGACGACGGGCGTCTCCTCGCGGCTCATCGGCCGTGCGATCAGCCGCAGGCATGCCCTGCCGGAAGCAGGCCTCGTCTGCGACATCTCAACACCCGTGCGGATGTCGGGCTGCGTCTTGGCGAAGTGCCGCCAGCCGCCGCCGGCAAGGTCCTCGATCCGCTCCATCCCGCCGCCGTTGAGCAGTTCGGGCCCCGCCACGGTCGCCCCGCGGGCCGCCACGAACTGCCACTCCTCGCCGAGCGCCGTATCCGACGCGGTGAGCGGGCTGGCAACCATCGATCCCTCCGCCTTCACGCCATTCTCCCAGACGCGTCTCTCGAACTGACCGGCGATGGCCGCGGCCCGGCGGAGATATTCCACGGCGGTGCTCGGGTCGGAGGCGGCGATCGCCTCGGCCTCGGCCGCGAGCCGGCCCGCCTCCGAGAGCATCGGCACGGCGCTGACCGGTGGCGGTCCGCTGAGCGCCTGCGGCGGCAGCCGGCCGAGCAGGTCGCCGGCGCCCGCCAGCGCCGTGGAGGCGACCGCGCGGGCGGACGAGAGTTCGCCGGCCGCCATGCTCCGCACGCGATCCTGGACATGGCCCGTGATGGCCGGTTCACCGCTGAAGAGGATGATCGCGTGCGTCATGAAGTCGTCGAGCGTCACCGACACGCCGCCGGTCACCCGCTGCTGCCGCACGGGCTTGAGGCCGCCCGGCGACACTTCCCAGGCCTGATGCGCCTCAGGCACGCCCGGCACCAGGATCGTGAGCGGCGATTCATTCGGCGGGATGTCGCTGCCGGCGTAGCGGCGGGCCACGATCTGCGAGCCCTGGACGCATCGCCAGGCCACCACCATCCGCGCCCGTGCCGCCTCCATCACGAAGGCCTGCACCTCACCGCTGCTGGTCTGCGCCTGGGCGGCGAATCGGCCCGCGGCCCCCCATGGCTCGAGCACCTGCAGCCGCAGGTTCATTTCCCGCGCCGCCGTCGCGCGGGCCCGCGCCTCCCGGTCGTCGCCGTCGAGCCGCCGGGTTGACGTGAAGAGGATGCCACGGGTGCCGGCCGCCACCGCGGAAAACGCGGCGAGCGCGAGGCTCTCGCCGTCCACGGCCAGCCCGCGGCCGCCGACACCGGCGAGGGCCGCCGCCTGCCGGGCCGCGCGGGGATCGATCTCCGTGGCGATGGTGGCCAGGATCGGGGTGCCGGGCCGCGCGAGCCGTGGCCGCTCCCGCAGCCATGTGAGGTAGTCGATGAGTTCCAGGCTCGTGCCGAGCACCGTCTTGCGGGCCACGAGCAGATCGACGTGCCGGGAGATGCTCCGTAGCCCGGAGTCGGCCGAGGCGATCAGCGGCCGGCCGGCGCGGAGGTCGCAGGCCCGCACGCGGCGGGCCCTTTCGGCGAGTTCCTCGACGTCGGTGTCGGCCAGCCCGCTGCCGAGGTCCCACATCAGCACGCGGTCCCAGTTGCGGAGGGCCGGCAGCGACTCGGGCTCGCGAAGATCCACATCGGGAATCGGTGGCGGCGGGCAGATCACCCACAGTCCCGCCCGCCGTGCGTCGGCCAGTTGTTCGCCGGTGGCAGGCTCCAGAAAGCGGACGCAGTTGAAGCCCAGCGCGGCGAGGGCCGTGAGCGGCTCGCCGCTCCAGTCGATCGACCGCGGAAAGAATGGCAACCCGTCGATCTCGATCACGCCGCGGGCCAGTCCGGCCGGCGGATCGGTGGCGGCCTCGGCGGCCGCCGCGCGCACCGCCGGATCGTGAATCACCCCCGGTGTCGCGAGGGCGCGTTCGGTCGCCGGGAGCAGACCGGTCACATGCAGATCATCGAGGGCGATCGCGAGTCGTCCGGCGGTCGGAGGCCCTTCGACCACGAGCTGCGTCGCCGTGGCGCCGGCGGTCGAGCCGGTGCCGTGTTCCAGCCGCAGCGCGGGAAGTTGCCGGGCGATGCCATGCGGGATGGCCGCCACTTCGAGCATCTCCCAGCGGTCGATGTCGTGCGACACGGTTCCCGGCACGAGCACCTCGACGGGCTGGCCGGTCTTCTTGGAGATCCAGTCGCCAAACCTCACCCGCACGGCGAGCCTGACGTCGGGGCTGCTCGCCCGAACCCAGAGCGTGGCCCGGAGCTCGTCGATCACCGCAGCGGGGCCGAGGGGCGTCTCGAGGCGGATTGGGGCGGCACCCTGCGACTCGACCACGATTCGCTCGGAGCCGCTGCCGCGGTGCGGCGACTCGTGAGACCGTTCGTGCGTCGTCACTCGGCCCGAGCGTGGCGACACCGCCCAGGTCGTCGCCCGCCCCTCGAATGCGTCCACGACTTCGCCCGCCGGCGCGGCCCCCGTCGCCCAGGCGACGACCAGCCCGGCGATCGCGGCGGCGACACGCCCGG
>SXHR01000010.1:0-15505 GCA_005773625.1 Planctomycetaceae bacterium
CACCGAAGCGGGTGCGGGGCGTTTCGAGAAACCCGCTCCGGACGCCCGGGCCGCTCCTCCCGAGGCTCACGAGTCGCTCATCAGCCCGAAGACCGGTGCGGAGGTGCCATTGACCGGGCTATCCTTTTTCCTTCAGCGGAGCGTCAGCAGGCTCTGCAGGACGTTGAGCTTGTCCGCCCCGGCTTGCTTCACTCGCGGGCAGGTTGCACACGTCTCGCGCTGGGCGGTCTGGGATAGGTCCGAGGCCATGGCGTAGAACTCTCTGGCGGTGACCTCGCCGCTGTGATCCCGATCGAGGGCGGCAAACTGCGTCTTGAAGACCGTCGTGGCGGCCACCTCCGGCTCCGAGATCCCGTGGGACCCGTCGGCATCGACCCTCTCGATGACGCGGACCACCTGAATCCAGGCTGTCGGATCCACGATCAGCTCACCGCTGTCGCCGCTGTATAGCTGGAGCCTTCCGAACTGGTCGGCCAACAAGCGAGCCTCCATCACATCGACGCTTTCGTCACGGCTCGTGTCAGCGGCGTTCCACAGTCGGGCGGCGAGCGGTTCGACCGCGACCCGCACGCCCCCGAGCGACTGCAGGTAGCCGACGAGTTCCGTCTTGTTCGCCTGTCCGTCGCCGTCCTTGTCGACCGCGGTGATCAGCCGGTCTGCGACGGAGGCGCGGGGGTCGACGACCGGCCGAGCCTCGGCGACGGCGCGGCGGGCCTCCAGGAGTGACACCCTGCCGTCGCCGTCGGCATCACATTCGGCGAGCAGATCTTTGATCTCGCCACCGCGTTGGCCGGCCGCGTCGTCGCGGATCTTGGCCAGCCGCTTGACGACCACGTCGGCCTGGGCGTCGGTCACGCGACCGGTGCCGCCTGCCGCGAGCAGTTTCTTCACGGTTGGGCGATCGGCAGCCTGGGCCGTGCCGGCGGCCCCGATGGCCCGTGACGCTTTCAGGGCATCCGCGGCACGCACCGCGGCGTCGTCGAGCGACGGCGCCTGGCCGAAGGCAACCATGGGCGAGCCGGAGAGCAGCAGGATCGCGAGCAGGTGGGTACGCACGGAGAATCTCCTGTGAGCAAGGGACCGCACACCCGTATGTTCGGAGTTTCTGTGATTATTGTTCCTCGAACCTTTGGCCGCCGCAAGAGAGGCACGTCGATCGCGGGCAGCCCGTCGGGCCACTTTGGAAAGATGTCGCGGTCGCAGGCGATCTGGAGGGGCAGTTCGGTGGCCACCGTCGTCTGCCGGTCGATCGCCAGCACCCTGCCCGTCGCTCTCATGCTCGCCCCTCGCGGCATCGCCCCGCGTGCCGACGTTCCCTTTGGCCGAGTGCCGTCACGGCTTTCCGCAGCCGGTGATTCGGTGCGTGGACTCTCGCGTGCGGCCCGGGACGAGCCAGTGTGCGGCTTTGTGCCGTGGAGCGTCTGACATCCCGCTCGACGGTTTTCGAGCATCACGGGGGGATGGGGTAGGCTGAGTCGGAGGTGGTGGGCGATTCACCGCCGCCACATGGGAGCCAAAACATGCGATTCGTTCGCCGTGATTCATTGCTGGCGGTGCTCGCATTCACTGCCGTGTCGCACCTGGCGCTGGCCGACTGGCCGCACTGGCGGGGCGATGACGGCAACGGGGTGTCGCTCACCGCGAAGCCACCGGTCGAGTTCGGTGCCGATCGCAACCTGCGCTGGAAGGTCGAGATTCCCGGCCGCGGTTCGTCGTCGCCGGTGATCATGGGCGACCTCGTGTTCGTGACCACGGCCGTGCCCGTGGAGGGCGAGGCGGGCATGCTCGACTTTCGGCTCCTCTGCATCGACCGCGAGACCGGCCGCGAGGTCTGGTCGCGGTCGTGCGTGAAGGCCGTGCCGCACGAGGGCACCCACGAGACCAACGGGTTTGCCTCGGCCTCGCCCTGCACCGACGGCGAGCGGGTTTACGCCCACTTCGGATCCCGCGGCCTGCACTGCTTCACCGTGGCCGGCGCGCCCCTCTGGAGCCGCGATTTCGGCGACATGACGGTTCGCCATGGCTTCGGCGAGGGATCTTCGCCGACATTGGCCGGCGAGATGATCGTCGTGCCCTGGGATCACGAAGGCCCTTCGATGCTCATCGCGGTCGACAAGCGAACGGGGAAGACCATCTGGGAGACGCCCCGCGACGAGCCCACCTGCTGGGCCACGCCGCTCGTCGTGGCCGACGCGGGTGGCACCAAGCAGGTGGTGATGAACGGTGAGAATGCCGCCCGCGGCTACGATCTCGCCACGGGCCGCGAACTCTGGCGGTGCGGCGGCCAGACGCAGCGGCCCTGCGCCTCGGCGGTGTCTGCCGATGGAAAGGCGTTCATCGGCAGCGGGTTCCGCGGGGCCTTTTTGGGCGGCTTCGATCTCGCCGGCCGCGGCGACCTGAAGGGAACCCCGCACGTGCTCTGGACGAGGCAGGCAGGAACGCCGGACGTCGCCTCCCCCCTGCTCTCGCACGGCCGCCTTTTCTACTACAAGGAGAAGAGTGGACTCCTGACCTGCATCGACGCGAACACGGGCGACCCGCACTACGAGACCACGCGGGTGCCGGGTGTGGCCCGCACCTACGCCTCGCCCGTGGCCGCCGGGGGGCACGTCTACCTCACCGACCGCAGCGGCCGGATTACCGTGATCGACGACGGCCCCCGGCTGAACGTGGTCGCCGAAAACGACGTCGGCGAGGGCGTCGATGCCACGCCGTCCCCAGCGGGTGATTCGCTCTTCGTCCGCGGCGAGCAGCGCCTGTTCCGGTTCGTTGCCCCCTGAGCCTGCGATTCGGGGCAAACACCCCGCGGTTGTTTCAAGGCAGCAGGCGGCAGGCGGCGCCGATGCTCGACCCGCCCCACGGATGGCCCCGCTTTCTCCCGGGGATGTTGCCCTGCCCCATCAATGGATTGACACTGTAGGATAACACTGTATGATAATCGCATGGCACCCACGAATCAGCCGGCTGAAATCACGATCACGGAACTCGCCACGCTCGTCGCCGAGGCCCTCGGCAGCGGGTACGAAGGGGTCCGGAGCGGCCGGGTGCGGCAGGTGCCAGACGCCCGCACCATTCGCTGGTACCAGACCCTCGGCATGGTCGAGCGGCCCGCCGCCTTTCGCGGCCGTACCGCACTCTTCACGAGGCGGCACGTGGCCCAGTTGGCGGCCATCAAGAAGCTGCAGGCCGCGGCCCTCCCGCTCACCGACATCCAGCAGGCCCTGGCCGGCAGGACCGATGCCGAACTGGCACGGGCCGCCGGCATCTCGCTCAAGAACCTCGACAGCCTGATCGCCGCCGCCACGGCCGCCCGCTCCAAAGCGAACGCCGCCCGGCTGACCGCGGCCCTCTCGCCGACCCTCGACGCCGCACCCAGGCCCGCCACGGCCTTCTGGAAACACCGACCGGCGGATGTGTCCGCCGCTGTGCCGGCCCCACTGGCGAACGGCGGTCTGCAGACGCTCACGCTTGCCGGCAGCGTGGCCCTTCTCTGGAACGGCCGCCCGCTCACCGCCGCCGAAGCCGTGGCCGTGGGGAAGCTGGCCCGGCCCTTGATCGAACTCCTGTCGTCGTGTGCTGCCGGCAGTGCGGCCGAGCCTGCCCCGGTTCAAGCCCCTTCAGCCACTCGGCCACGCACTGAGGCTCGCTCATGATCCGCTCGCTCACGCCCGACGAAATGACCGATCTCATGGGCGTTGCCGCCGAGACCGGATTCGGCACGATCGACACCAGCCGCGGCAGTCTGCCGCTGCGGTCGCTCGACGTGGACGTGTGGATCGACGGCCTCACGGCCCACACCACCGTGAAGCAGCAGTTCGTGAACGTGTTCGACGAGACGCTCGAGGCGACCTACGTGTTTCCGCTGCCACCGCGGGCGGCCGTCACCGGGTTTCGGATGGTGGTGGCCGGCGTCACGATCTTCGGCAGGATCGACGAACGGCAGAAGGCACGGCAGGACTACGACGAGGCCCTTGCGAATGGCCGGCGAGCGGCGATCGCCGAGCAGGAGCGGCCCGACGTCTTCACGCTCCGGGTGGGCAACATCCCGGCTCGATCTGCCGCCCGCGTGGAGTTCGCACTCGTGGCGCCGCTGGCGATCGACTCGCTCGAGGCCACCTATCGCTTTCCGCTCGTGGTGGCTCCACGGTACTGCCCCGGCGTGGCCCTCGACGGTGAGCCGGTGGGCGACGGCAACGCTTCCGACACCGATCTCGTGCCCGATGCCTCACGGATCTCGCCCCCCGTGATGCTGCCAAGGCTCAAGAGCCCGGTGCGTCTGGGGATCACCGCCCACATCGCCCCCTCCGCGATGGCCGGCGGCACGGCGACGGCCGATCCCATCGCCTGCTCGCTGCCGGCCGAGGAGGAGGTCGACGAACTCGGTGCGCGGGTGGTCACGGTGGTTCCGGAACAGCGGCTCGATCGTGATTTCATTCTGCGTTGGACCATCGCCGCCGATACGGTCGTGGTGCCGGGAGTGCTCCTGGAGCCCGCCGCTGTCCGGCAGGCGGGGCTGGGAACGGGGCACGCCGCGGACGACGCAGCCGGCGACGGCACGTTCGCGATCACGATCGTGCCGCCGGCGCAGGCACGGGTGGTCGAACGCCCACGCGACGTGGTGTTTGTGCTCGATCGCTCGGACAGCATGGAGGGCTGGAAGATGACGGCTGCGCGGCGGGCCGTGGCCCGGATGATCGACTCGCTCTGCGGCGACGACCGGGTGGCAGCGATCGCCTTCGACAACGTGGTCACACCTCTCGGCGTCGAGGCCGGCCTGGTCGCCGCCACCGACAGCAATCGCTGGCGGCTGCTCGAGTCGGTCGCGACGGTGGAAGCCCGTGGAGGCACGCAAATCGCCGCCGCCCTCACCGCAGGCTTCGATCTCCAGGCGACCGCCGCAGGCGGGCCGGCGGTTGCGGACGAGAGCCCCAGGGAGCGATTCGTCGTGCTCGTGACCGACGGCCAGGTGGGAGACGAGGATCGGGTGCTTTCCAGGCTCCAGGCGAAGATCGGCGACATCCGCCTGTTTGTCGTGGGGATCGACACCGCCGTGAACGAGGGGCTGCTCGGCCGCATGGCCGACGCCAGTGGTGGGCAGGTTGAACTGGTCGAGAGCGAGGACCGGCTCGACGAGGTGATGGACCGCATCCACGCCCGACTTCACGCGCCGCTCGTCACCGGCATCACCATCGAGGGGGATGGGATCGACGTGGTCGAGGGCTCGGTCGTGCCCGGCCGGATTCCCGACCTGCAGGCCGGCGTGCCGCTCGTGCTTCGGGGACGGTACCGGAATGCCACGTCGGCGGGGAGGATTCGCGTGCATGGCCGACATGTCACGGGAGGCGATTGGCAGGAGTCCGCGGCCTGTGCTCCAGGGACCGTGCGCGGGCTCGGCAGCATGTGGGCCAAGGGGATGCTGCGGCAGCTCGAGGACCGGTATGCCATGCTTCACGAAGGCCATGAAGAGCTGGAGCGGCGTCTCGTGGCCCTCTCCACCTCGTTCGGAGTGCTCTGCCGATTCACCGCCTTGGTGGCGATCGACGACCGCGATCCCGGCTCGAGACCCGATCGGCCGCCCCGGCGGATCATGCAGCCGGTGGATGTCTGCCGATACATGCGCTCGATGACGTTCAATCAGATGCCGTCGCAAGATGCGTATGAGATGCATTTCTTCGAACGAGCTTTTCTTTGCCCTGACGAAGGGCCGGAGCCGGGCCGTGTGCCTGCCCCCGATAAGTCGGCTGTCGTCTTCGAGCGTGCGAAAGCCCTCGTCGCGCGGGCGAAGCCACGGAGCGGTCGGCTCGCCGACGTCACGCCCGTCAAGGTGAGGCGGCTGCTGCGGGGCGTGATTCGGCTCCTGGGGTTGCTCGGCCCGATGTCCGGGCGGAGGCCGCTCATCGAGCGGCTGGCGACCGCCTACGGCCGCCTCTACGCCCTCCCGGACGACCGGCCGGCGCTGGTGCTGCTGCTCGACGAGTTGGCCACCGTGATCGAGGAGCACGGGACCGCCGATCGCTGGTGGACGATCGCCGACGTCGATGAGCCCGCGCCGTTCTGACGCAAGCGCTGCCCGCCACCGATGATCAGGCCGCGTGGATTCCCGCGGGCGTGGTCGCCGGCCGACGGCCTGCGGCTGGCGGCAGCACGTCGACCACGATTCGTTCGACGGGGGCCAGCAGGGCATTACGGAGCGCGAGGATGCCCCGCTGCGGCGTGGCCCGCCGCGAGACGCACCGCAGGGTCAGTTCGACCGTGCCGTGGGCCATCGTCGCGGTCGCGATCCCCGACAGTTCGCTCGCCTCGCGGTCGGCGGTCGCGATCAGGCGACCGTTGGCGAACAGTCCGAGCGTGCCGAACGCATGATTCCGCCAGGCATCGGCGACGAGCCGCACCGTGATCGCCGCTCGGCATCCGGCCGGAGCCCGGATGGCCAGCCGCGCATCGGGCATCCCCGCCCAGCGACAGTTGTCGTGGGGGAAAAGATGGTGCCAGCCGGGGCCAAGCAGGGGTTCCCGCATGGGATCGATCTCGAGGCGACCGGTGCCAGCGCACGGAATGGCGTGGCGGCTCAAGGGCCCGCCCAGCCGGATGGCCAGCCGCTCCACCCGCGGACGGTGGCGAAAGCCGGCGCACACGGCGTGGATCAAGGGCCGGCGGGCGAAGGGCAGCGCGGCCCGCGCGATATCGCCGGCCAGCCGATCCGCCCGCCGTGGCTTCCTCGCCCCACCGACAGCCCGTCGGGCCTCCAGCGCCGACAAGACGCCCGCGACACCGGGATGGGCTTCGGCGCCGAGCTGCCGGATCGATTCAAGCGCCTCGCAGAGGGCGTCGGTCGCATCGGTCTGAGCGGCCAGCCGGGCGGCTGCCGCGGCGTCCACGTGGGCCACCATCCCGAAGATGTCGAACAGGCCGCTGGCGCCGCGGCCGGGCTGGAGGGCGTGGTGGATGGCCAAGAGGCAGAGAGTGGCCTCGGGGCGGAGGATGTGCACCATGCCGCAGGCCGTCTTCTCCGGCCTGCTCCATGCCTGCACGAGCCGCTCGTTCGTGCGATCGTCGAGATGATCGAACACCCGCCAATGAACGTCGAGATCGACGTCGTCGCGGACCACGTTCCAGCTGCCGCGTTGATTCATGATGCGGGCGGTCAGTTCCGTCCAGTCGGGATCCAGCCGCGGACGAAACCCCTGCTGCAGGAGTTCGTGCATGAGCCCTTCGGCCCTGCCGCGCGGGATGGAGAAGTCGATGTCGGCGAGCGGCCGCACCCGCCAGGCATCGGCATCGCTCCCCAGGCCGAAGCTCTTGAGCAGGAGGAGCGGAAACCGCCGGGCGAGCGGGCGAAGCACCAGAGCCGCCCGGGCGAGCTTGCGGCTGTTGCTCATCCAATGATGGCGGGAGATGCCTTCCAGATAGGGATCGCCGGCGGAAAGACCGCGGAGATGCCGCGCGATGTATCCACCCGCCCAGGCGAGGACGTCCGACGCCGTGGCGGGATCGTGCGCCGCCCGCCACGCCCGCCAGGCGTCCAGGGCCTCGCGGGGCCCGGCCAGCGCCGCCCGACAGATCAGCCGTTCCGATTCATCCATGCCCGCACCACCTTGAGGTATTCGCTGCGGTCGATGCGCTGCGTCGCCGTCGTGCTCGCCGCATGCACCCGCCGTTCGAGCGTCACCGTGTCGATGACCGTCTCCTTCAGGCCCAGCCCCTGAAACCGCGTGTACCACTCGATGAACTCCCCGGTGCGGAGTTCCGCATCGAACGGGCCGACCCGCCGCCATGTCGCCCACGGCAGGAGCAGGCCGCCGGCGGCGTAGGCGGGCCGCAGTTCCGCGGGCACGTGCAGCGACATCGGTCCCGGGGCCGCGAAATGCCGGACCTGCCCCAGCGCCGCATCGCCACCGCTCGAGCGCAGCGCCGCCACGAGGTCGCGGGTACGGGTCGCCGGCCAGCGGTCGTCGGCGTCGAGAAACGCCAGATACCCGGCGTCGCCCGATCGCACGCCGAGGTTTCGCGCCCCCCCGGCATTGAGACCGGTCTCGCTGCGGATGAGCGCCACGTGGGGATGGCTTCGATACCGCGGCGGGAGGACGACCGGCACGTCGCTCCCGGCATCCACGACGATCAGCCGCGGTGCGGCGTCGATCTGGTCGAAGACCGAATCGATGGCCTCCTCCATGTAGGCGGTGACGTTGCGCACCGGCATCACGATCTCAACGGTCGTCGGCATGCGGGGCAGGCCTCCCGGCGAGCAGTTTGCGACGGACGACTTCCAGCACCGCCCGGTTGCTCACGCCCGTGTCGGCGGAGGCATTGCGGGCGTGGACGTGGCGGTGGACCACCACCTCGGGCACGACCGCATGGGGCAGCCCGAGGTCTCGGGCCCGGGCGAACCATGCGACGTCGTCCGCACCGATCAAGAGCGCCTCGTCGAGCGGTCCGACGATTCGCCACGCCGTCCGACGGACCACCAGCGCACTCGGCAGAAAGCCGGCCTGCGGGCCGGCCAGCCACTCGGGCCGGCACCAGGCCGGACGGGCCAGGCCGTCGGCGAGCACGAAACGCTGTTGGCCCACGGCATACATCAGGCTCGCGTCGGCGACGAACAGCGGGATCTGCAGCAGCAATTTCCCCGGCACCCATTCGTCGTCCTGATCGAGGAAGGCGACGAAATCGGCCCCGCCCGCGGCCACGCCACGATTTCGGGCCGCCGCCGCCCCGCGGGGCGTGGCGTGGGACAGGACCGTGAGCCGCGGGCACGCTTCGGCCAGCCGGGCGAGCACCCGGGGCGATTCGTCCGTCGAGCCGTCGTCGACGGCGAACACCCGCAGATCCCACGTGCCCTCCTGCGACAACACGCTCTCCACCGCGCGGCGGACGAATGCCGCGCCGTTGTGGACCGGGATCACGATGTCGATGGCGACGCTCATGCGACCAACCGCTCCACGTGCTCGGCGATGCGGGCCAGCGGCAGCCGTCCGGCGGTGTAGGTCGCAGCCCGCTCGCTCACCAGCCGCAGCCGGCTGAAGGCCGCGGCCTGGAAGAACGGAAACTGGGCGATCGTGTTCGGGGCGGTGGCGAAGAACGCCGTCGCGGCGGCGACGGGCGCGAGCTCTGCCGGGCCGTTCTCCGTCAGCACGAGCGTGGCCGTGTGGTCGGCGACCAGGGGACGGAATCCCACCCCCTGCGGGCCGCCGAGAAAGTGGATTTCCTTGCGGGCCTGATCGTCCCAGGCCACCGCAGCGGTCTCGCGGCGCGGAAACTCCGGTCCGCCCGGACGCACCTTGAGCGTGGGGTAGACGCCCCACACCGCCCGGCCGGCGGTGGCGGCATCCAGTTCCACCACGTTGTCGCCGAGATACTCGAAGCCGGCGGCGAGGCAGGCGCGAACCAGCGTGGTCTTGCCCGCGCGGCCCGCGCCGGCGACGACCAGCCCACGATCGCCGCGAACGACGGCGGCCGCGTGGAGCAACACATGACCATCCGCGATCGCCGCCCAGTGGAGCAGCGGCCGGCAGAACTCGGCGTGTTCGCGGGGGGCGACCGCGCGACCCGGCACGAGCAGTGCGGCCCTGCGGTCGGGATCGTAGGCCAGAAGAAATCCCCGCTCCGGCTCCAGGCAGACCAGCCACGGCGCCAACTCCAGCGGGGGCCGCACCCCGCGTGCCGTGTCGGCATCGATGATGCAGCCGTAGGAGCCCCGGCGGAGACCGCTGCAGTCGGGCAGTTCGCAGAGCGCCTCGGCGGGCAGGATGGTGAGCCCGAGTTCGGGCCGCCGACCGGTCGCGGGCCACAGCCCGCGTGTTTCGACGCGGCGCATCTGCTCCGCCGCACCGCCGACGACGAGATCACGGCTCCCGAAGTGGAAGCGGAGGGGCCGGTCGTGCGGTGACCGTCCCGCCTCGTCGAGGCGGTTGGTCAGCCACTGTGCCAGGCGTCCGAGGAGCGTCATGCAACGCGGGCCTGCGGCCAGCCCGCCGTGGGGTCGGCCTCGTGGATCGGGTCGAGGCCGAGGATGTCTTCCAGGTCGGTGAAGCTTTCGAGTGCAAAGCCGCCGAAGGTCCACGGTCCTGTCGCCTGCTCCGGCTGAGGGCCGTCGGCATCGACGGCGGTGATCAGCCCGTGCCCGTGAAGCTCGTCCACGATGGCGGGGAGACGGGCCGCGAGATCGCCCGCGTTGCTGCACGAGTCGATCAAGGCAGCCGGCGACGGCGCCGTCTCCAGCCGATCCCAGAGGGCGGTCGAGGCCTCGTCGAGGCGGAAGTAATGCCCGGTGAGCAGATTGATGACGACGGTCTGCCCCGCGCCGCGGTCATAGATGACGGCGGGTGCATTGATGCGGTAACGCTGCGCTGAATTGATGCAATTCATGGACACACTCCCAGTGACACGAGGATGCTGCGAATGCCCTCCCGATGGAGAGCGGGGGAAAACGACGCCGAGATGAACGCATGCCCTTCCCGCGACAGACAGTGCCAGGCCGCGGCGTCGCCAACCAGGCGATCGATCGCGTCGATCCATTCCGCGGGATGTGAGCGGACGAGCACACCGGCCGCGTCGCGGCCGTGGACACCCTGCGGCAGCCCCTCGACGCCAAACTCGGTGGCCACCACCGGCAGGCCGCGGGAGAGATAGTCGAGGGTCTTGCGTTTGAGCCCCGCACCGAATCGCAGCGGTGCGATGCCGACCATCGAGCGGCGCATGACGAGGGCGAGATCCGTCTCGGAAAGCGGCCCGTGAAACTCGACGCCGGGATGCTGGAGCGCCGCGGTCAGCCCGGGGGGCCAGGCGCCGCACACGGACAGGGATGCACGCGGATAGCGCGCCCGCACACCGGGCCAGATCTCACGGATGAACCAGGCGATGCCGTCACGATTGGGGGCGTGGGCCGCGCCGCCCACGAAGACGAGGCGAGTCGGTCCGGTTGGCCGCGGCATGCGCGGCTCCGTCGGCATGGCGAAGTAGGGGACGGCCACCACGGCCGCTCCGGGAAACGCGGTCACCGCGGCCCGGGCCTCGGCGGAGGTCGGCACCACCGCGAGATCGGCGGTGCGGAAGCAAAAGTCCTCCACGAGCCGCATCACGTCGGCCGCGCGGGGATCGAGCGTCGGATCGAAGGCCCGCTGCAGGCCGAGCCGCACGTGGTGCAGGTCGTGGGCGAAGAACACCTTCGGCGCCGGCACGTCGGCCAGGCTGCCATGCAGGCGGGCGAAGAGCCCGGGGCGGCTCAGGAGCACGATGTCCGGGAAGAAACTCCGCACCCGCTCGGGCAGCGCTCCGGCCGACTCGTCGCCGACGAGCACGTCGCAGCCCAGTCCGCGAGCGGCCGAGATGAGATCGGCGACGGCGCGGCAGCCGGCATCACGATCGGGCGTGAGCGGCCCGGCCTCGCAGACGGCGATCCGCAGCGGGCCGTGGCGGCCCGCTGCCGGGAGCCGGGCCGGACCCGCAGGCATCGGATGCTCCGCCAGCGACGCGTTCACGGTGGTGCAGGCTCCAGCGGGGGCGATTCAGGCGGCCAGGCGGTTCCGCGCGACACGACTGACGTGGTCATGGATCAGGTCGTACGGGTAGTCGGTGTGCCGTTCGATCCAGCGACGGATGCGGGACAGTCGCAGGCCGCACGGATTGCGGGTGAACAGATCGACCTTGATGAGCGGCACACCCGTCTCGAGCACGCGCTTCCAATGCATGTGGTTCGGGTTGTGGTGTCGTCGCCGCGCTTCGCGGCGATACCGACGCCCCTCCGCTTGCCGCCGCACGAAGCGGCAGCCGTTCGCCAACCATTCCCCGAACGCGATCCGGCCGGTTTCCCGCCGTGCGTCATATACCGCGCGGACCCGCAATCCGGCGGCCTCGCACCGCGTCAGCCAACGCAGTTCGTAGGCTTCGATCGCGTCCACCTTGCGCTGAAACGGCCTGATCTCACCCCACAACCGCCTGCCGAAGGGCGACTCGATCGTCTGCCTCGACATCCCCATGAAATACGACTGCAGGTGAGCGACATGCTGTTTGGAGATGGTCATTCCCCAGACGTCGGCATCCTGGATGGCCGGCGACTCGAAGACGCGTTCGATCGGCCAGAGCGGCCCGAACGCGCTGCTGTTCGCGAAGAGCACCTCGTCGAATCGTGACGCGTCGATCGTTGCCAGGGCGGCCTGCCAGCTCCCCAGGTCGAAGCCGGTGTTGTCGCGGACGATGATCCGATCGCTGACCGCCTCCAACTCCGGCGAGGGCACCTGATAGTTGGTGGAAACGAACACGATCAGATCGACGGCCCGGCGGTACACCTCGAGCGCGTGCAGGACATGGGCATCGACGATGCCATTCACATCCCAATGCGCGTAGATGAGACAGCGGCGTTTCATGGGCCGAACCGGGAGGAATCGTCTGCGGGACGTATACAGCCGTCGGGTGAGCCCGTCAGCGGCAATGACCCGCGGCGCCGGGCCTCCGCGGCCGGCCCTCCCCCCAGCCTGCCCCTCTTGCCGGCGCTCCCTCCGTCTGGCGTCGCGGGGGAGCGGGAGGAATCAGGGCGATGTCGCCTTGTCGGGACCGGGTCCCGGCTGGCCGACCCTCTCGCGGAGCTTCTCCGGGCCGGCTTGCCCATTGTCCGTGCCGCCGGGGAAGGCATACCAGTGCGTCGTGGTGGCGTAGTCGTTGCGGGTGTCCGGTTGCCAGTGAAACAACTCCATGTCGAACGCGAAAGCCGTCTTGAACGGAATCCGATCGTGGATCCTCACCCGCTCGTTGGTGGTGTGGCCGACGCCCGAGTTGCCCTGGGCCATGGGCTGGCAGTGAAAGGGGGTGGAGAAAGGAGAGCCACCGTTGAAGGCGTAGCCGTAGTAGTCCTCCGAGCCGGTGCCGAAGTGAGAGGGAAAGGCCTCCCCATCGACGAAGATCTTTTCATCCCCCTCTCCCCACCACGGGCCGAGCGGGCCGCCCATCACGGGCCGGTTGTAGAGAGAGAGCGAATCACCGACGTAGACGCCCTTTCCGGCGATGGTGATGAAGTTCCAGTCGCTGATGTGCTGCGGGTCGGTGTTGCTGCCGAAGCGGAGCATGGTGTCACCCCGCCAGGCGGTGTGGAAAAACATCGTCCGGTCCGTCCAGCGCCAGTCGGCGATGCCGATGTCGGCGAGCTTGACCTCGACGGATGCTTCGGTTGCCCGGTTGACGACGCGGACTTCGGCCGATTCCCTGAAAGGCATGGGCCACCAGCAGGTCAGCCAGCCGTCCTCGTCCACCGCCCGCCACCAGTCCTTGAAGGGATGGAGGCCGGGGCCGCCGCCAAAAAACTCCCCGACGGGCGCGTTGACGGTCTGCTTCCCGTCGAAGGTGGCCTCGATCACGGTCGAGCGCATCGCCTGCGGGAGGTCGGTCGCGACGAGCCTCATCCGCAGGACGGCGATCGCGCCGCCCCCCCTGATTTCGCGGGCGAGGCCCGCGCCCGGTGCGAGCCGCTCCTTGCCCCCCGCAACCGTGCGTCGGATCGGGAGGACGTTGTTTTCCGGCTGGAGAAGCTCCCGCCCGACCTCGTCGATCAGCCCGCGATTGGCCTCCAGGTCCTCCCTCGTCAGGGATTTCACCGCGGTCCCGGCGGGGTACTGAAGGTAGTTGATGTTGTAGAAGAGCGACTCGTTGGAAAACGTCGGCTCCGCCTTCGTGAAATCCGCACCGGGTGTCGCACTCTCGAAGGTGATCCGGCAATGCTTGCTGAAGGGTATCGGCAGGTAGAGATTGCGGCCGCCGCTGAGGATCTTCGCCAACGGCGGACCGGCAAGGAGGCCGCCCTCAGCGCCGCCGACCAAGACGGTTCCCTGTCCGGCGACGAGCGGTTCGGTGGCCCCGTCGAGGTAGATTCGGACCGTTCCGGCATTCCGGAACTGGGTCAGCCACCAGCGGGTCACGACGCCCGGCCCGTCCACGTCGAGCATGATCCATTCCCGGCGTTCGCCGACCTCGACGCTCCCCTCGAACTGGTCGAAGTCACCGCCGGCGAACCAGTCGGGATGGCCGGGCATCTTCGCCCGCCGGTTGTAGCTGCTGGCCTGCTTGCAGGTGAACTCCGGCAGCGGAAACTCCGCGATCGCGGTCCGGTCGAGCATGCCCCGCAGCAGGCTTTCGAGATCGATCGTGTCGGCGGCGACGGCCCACGATCCGCAGGCGAGGATCACCGAGACGGCCAGGCCATGAAGCAGTTTTGCCCGAGCCGCCATCATGATCGCCCCTTGGGAGGGCATCCGGTCTTCCGGCGCCCGAGCGGGAATGGGTCCCTGTGGCACACAGGGACGCAGCTCATTTCGGCGATCGACGGCGAGACAGCCCGGCGAGTGCCACGCAGGCGAGTCCGAGCAGGACGGAGGTCGAAGGCTCCGGAACCGGCTGGATCTCCATGGAGTTGATGAAGCCTTCCGCGGTGTTGTTCACGCCTTCCCACTGAACGTAGAAGATGTTGTTGGCATTGGAGGGACCGACGAGATTCGAGAGCGTCACGGTGCTTCCCGGGTTGCCGGTGTCGTTGGTCGTGCCGACGACGAGAGTGCCGGTGGCCAGCAGGTTGCTGTAGCCGGAATCGTCGAAAACGCTGTAGCGAGTCTGCTCATTCCCGGCTGCGACGTACTGTTTCGAACCATAGAAGGTCAGGTTGTAGAGTTGGCCGGGGATCATCTGTTGCAGCTGGAAGCGACCGACGTTCGTGGTGCCGTTGTTCGACTTGAAGAAGTCGATCGCAGCCTCGCCCAGAGCCAGATTGCCGAGGGTGCCCACGTTCAGCTTGGCCTGCGCCTGGGCGATCTCACCGGAGGTGGGAGGATTGGTCGTCGGGCCAATGAGGCTGTTGTAACTGTCGGTGTCACCAAGGCCGTCCGGAGCCCAGTCGATCGTCGTGGCCGAGCCGCTGGTATCGATGAGATTTGCGGTATATCCGAAGGCGACGCTATTCCAGTTGCCGGGCGACGTCACGCCGCGGAACGTGGAGGCGTTGCCGAAATCGATGAGGATGCTCGCGGCGCGAGCGCTCGGCGCCGCGGCCACCGCAAGCAGCGAGGCAAGACAGAGATGTCTGAGGCAGAGATGTCCGAGAAAAAAGTGTCTCATGATCGCGTGCAGGCTCTAGGAGTCCTCACCACCCAGCGGCCAAAAGAGTAGCCCCGCCGGCGGCCCGTATGCAAGCGGTCCGGGGGGATGGCCGAAAAGCCCCGAAAAATCCCGCGAAAAGGGGGCCGGTCCGGGCCGTGACGTCGCCGGGCGGGCCCGAAATCGAAGCCTCTTCGCCTGCCTCGGACGCCGGTCTGGTCGCCACCTTCGATGTTGCCGTCATCGGGCTGCATCCCTGGAAGAACGGCGGTGTCACTCGGTGAGTTCGCGGGCCAGGAACGTCCAGCCGAGGGCGTCCATGAACGCCTTCTGCTTGTTGTCGGCCGCGCCGCCGTGGCCACCTTCGATGTTCTCGTAGTAGAGCACCCGCTTCCCGAACTCCAGCAGCCGTGCCGTCATCTTGCGGGCGTGG
>SXHR01000119.1:0-22960 GCA_005773625.1 Planctomycetaceae bacterium
GGCGGCAAGGGGACGGCCGAGGCCAAGCTCGCGGCCCTCCGCGACGCCGGCATCGAGGTTGCCGAGAGCCCCGCCGACATGGGGGCGGCGCTCGTCCGGGCCGTGGAAAAAAGCCGCTCCTGACCGGTCCGGCGAACCGGCCCGCGGCCGCGTGCGTATGACCTATGTTTCGGCCCGGGAAGGTGCGATAATTCCCCACGGGTTCGACTCCCGACGGGGCTCTCCATCGCGGTGTGACATGAAGCGAAAGCGGGCATTCCCGACACGGCAGGCAGTCCTGGGGCGGATCGAGCGGCTCGAGAACCGCCGTGCCCTGGCCGTGGACGTCGTCGCCGCCCTGCCCGACGTCAGGGCCGTGCCGAACGCCACCCCGGCGATCATCTCGCTGCTCAACCGCTACGACGACACCGACGTCACCGGCACGGTCGTCCGCTTCGACGTCAACTCGCCGTCACCCCTCGACCGGGTTTTCGTGGAGCTCTTCGATGCCCCCGGCCCCGGCCGGACTCGGACGACGCCCGCCACGGCCGCCAACTTTCTCTCCTACGTTGACGGTGGCCATTATCAGAACACGTTCATCCACCGATCGATCCCCAACTTCGTGGTGCAGGGGGGCGGCTTCAAGGTCAGCGGCAGCCCGGTCGCGATCGACAACGTCCCGCAGTTCGCCACGGTGGTCAACGAGCCGGGCAACACCAACGTCCGCGGCACGATCGCGATGGCGAAGTTGGGAAGCGATCCCAACAGCGCCACGAACCAGTGGTTCTTCAACCTTTCCAACAGCAACGCGACGCAGAATCCCGGACCGCAGCTCGACACCCAGAACGGCGGCTTCACGGCCTTCGGCCGCGTGCTCGGCGGCGGCATGACCGCGGTCGATGCCATCGCCGCCGTGCCACGGTTTGGCTACGCGACGCCCTACGACAATCTGCCGCTGCGGGACGTGCCGGGGGCGAATCCGAGCCAGGATCCGTCGTTCGTCAACGCACCCCCCGCCGCCTCCTCGTTGACGGCCTCGCAGTTCGTGAGTTTCCCGAACATCGTCCGCGTCGGCGAACTCGTCTACACGGTCTCGACATCGTCACCGTCGCTCGTCACGCCCACGATCGAAGCCGATGGCAATCTGAAACTGGTGTACGCGGCCGGCGCGACGGGCTCGGGCTCGGTCACGGTGCGGGCCACCTCGGTCTTCGACGCCACCCGCTTCGTCGAGGACGCCTTCACGGTGACCGTGGCCCCGCCCGCCGTGGCAGCCAACGCGATCGTCGGCCTCACCGAGAACGCGCTGGTGATCAGCCGCTCGATGGGCGACTCCTTCACGAACGATCCCCTCGCAACCCTTCCGGCGGGCAACACCTGGCTGGCGACGTTTGCCGGCGACTTCAATGCCGACGGTCGAACAGACGTCGTCTCACAGGCGGCCAATGGCGGCTGGTGGGTGACGCTGACGCCGGCATTCGGGGCCGCGGCGCCGCCCGCACTCTGGGGGACGCTGCGGACCACCGTCACCTGGCAGTTCGCCACCGTCGGCGACTTCAACGGCGACGGCCGCAGCGACGTCGCCGTCCGCAACGCCGAAAGCGGCATCTGGCGGGTGCTCGGCAGCACCGGATCGGCCTTCACCAACACCCAGTTCGGCACCTGGCCGTCGAACATCGCCTGGCAGAACGTGCGCGCGGGCGACTTCAATGGCGACGGCAGGACCGATCTCGTCGGCCAACGCGCCGGCGACGGCGTCTGGTCGGTCTCGCTGAGCACGGGAACGGCCTTCACGACCTCCGCCTGGGGCGTCCTGCGGACCACCGTCGCCTGGCAGTTCGCCACCGTCGGCGACTTCAACGGCGACGGCCGCAGCGATGTCGCCGTCCGCAACGCCGAAAGCGGCATCTGGCGGGTGCTCGGCAGCACCGGATCGGCCTTCACCAACACCCAGTTCGGCACCTGGTCGACCGCACGCGTCTGGTCCCAGGCCGTCGGTGTCCGGAGCTGATCGGGCGACCGGGGCGGGGGGCCGCTGGCCGATATCGCGCGGCAGGGCGACGGAATCTGCCCACTGCCGGGATGTGCCGCGAGGCTACACTGTCCTACGGCATGAATGTCAGCCTTTTTATTCCCTGCTTCGTCGATCAGATGGCCCCGCAGGTCGGCCTCGCGGTGGCCCGCGTTCTCGAACGTCTCGGCCACACGTGCGAGTTTCGCCCGGCCCAGACCTGCTGCGGTCAGCCGAGCTTCAACTCGGGCTACTGGGACGAGGCCCGGGCGGTCGCGATCAGGGCGATCGAGGTGTTCGCCGGGGCCGAGGCGGTGGTGGGCCCCAGCGGCTCGTGCGTGGCGATGATGCGGGTCTTCTATCCGCAGCTTCTCAATGGCACACCCCATGAGACGGCCGCGCTCG
The DNA here is from genome assembly GCA_005773625.1 of Planctomycetaceae bacterium. Lineage (GTDB taxonomy): Bacteria > Planctomycetota > Planctomycetia > Pirellulales > UBA1268 > QWPN01. Next base: position 2,396 of record SXHR01000119.1, read on the forward strand.
ATCTCGCGTCCCGCACCTTCGAGTTCGGCGAGTTCCTCGTCGAGAGGCTCGGCGTGACCGACGTCGGCGCCCGATTCCCCCACAAGGTCACCTACCACGACGGCTGCCACGGGCTCCGCGAACTCCGCATCAAGAACCCGCCCCGGGAACTGCTGCGGGCCGTCCGCGATCTCGAACTCGTCGAGTGCGACGAGCCGGAGAGTTGCTGCGGATTCGGCGGGCTCTTCAGCGTGAAATACCCGATGATCTCGACCGCCATGGCCGAGGTGAAGGGGGGCTCGCTGGCCCGCACCGAGTGCGACTACATCGTCTCGAGCGATCCATCGTGCCAGCTCCAACTCGACGGCTGGCTGTCGCGGAACGGCAGGAAGCCGCGGACGATCCATCTGGCCGAGGTGCTCGCGGGAGTCGAACCATGACTCCCGCCGGCGTCACACCGCATGCCTTCGAGGCCGAGACGCCCAAGCTTGCCAAGAAGAAGTTTTTGACCGACGCCGCGGAGCATGTCCGCGACGCGGACCACAGGGCGTTCGTCCGCAAGGCCCTGGGCGGCTACTACGCGAGCCGCGACACGCAGAAGGCCCGGTTCCGCGACTGGGAACAGGCCCGGGACGCGGCCAGCCTCGCCAAGTGGTCGGCCGTGAACCGGCTCGACGAACTCCTCCCGCGGTTCGTGGCCAACTTCGAGGCCAATGGCGGCACGGTCCACTGGGCCCGCACCGCCGACGAGGCCCGGACGATCGTGCTGGCCCTGTTGCGGGCCGCGAAGGCGAAGGCGGTCATCAAGAGCAAATGCATGACGAGCGAGGAGATTCACCTCAACGCCGCCATGGAACAGGACGGCTACGGCGTCGTGGAGAGCGACCTCGGCGAGTTCATCCAGCAGCTGCGGGGCGAACCGCCATACCATTTCGTCTTCCCCTGCATGCACGTCCGGCGCGACGAGATCAGCGACCTTTTCGGCAAACACCTCGGCACGCCGCCGACCGACAGCCCGGAGGAACTCACGATGATCGCCCGGCGGCACATGCGCCGGCTCTACGTCGACTCCGACGTCGGGATCACGGGGGCCAACTTCCTCGTTGCCGAGACGGGCCAGATCTCGATCACGGAGAACGAGGGGAATGCCCGGCTGACCGCGGCGCTGCCGCGGGTGCATATCGCGATCTCGGGCATCGAAAAGGTGGTCGAGCACCTCGACGACCTCGCCGTGCTCCTGCCGATGCTCGCCACCGCCGGTGCCGGGCAGCCCATGACCTGCTACAACACGCTCTACGCGGGCCCACGGCGGCCGGGCGAGTGCGACGGGCCCGAGGAGATGCACCTCGTGCTGCTCGACAACGCGCGGACGGCGATCCTCGCCGATCCCGAACAGCGGGACAGCCTCCACTGCATCCGCTGCGGCGCCTGCCTCAACGTCTGCCCGATCTTCAAGAACGTCGGCGGCTTCACCTACGGCACCACCTATCAGGGACCGATCGGCTCGGTGATCACGCCGCACCTGCGGGGCCTGGCCGACTGGAATCACCTTTCGGGGGCGAGTTCCCTCTGCGGCGCGTGCACCGACGCCTGCCCGGTGCGGATCGACATTCACCACCATCTGCTGCACAACCGCCGCAATGCCGCGGTCACGTCGCCGAGCCGGCTGGAGCGTCTCGGCCACCGCTTCTTCGTGGTGGTTGCCAGCCGGCCATGGCTCTTCGCGGCGGGGGGAGCGGTGTTCCGCAAGATGCTCTGGCTCCTCAAGAAACTCCGTCCGCCGCTCCTCCGCGACTGGCTCGCCACACGGGATCTGCCCGCGGCTCCGCCCAGGAGTTTTCGCAGCCAGTGGAGGTCCCGATCGTGACGGCAGCGAGCGAGAAAACCGCCCGTGACACGATCCTGGCGCGGGTTCGCGAGGCGCTCCGGCTGCCGGCGCCTTTGCCACACATGAAGTCGCAGGCCACCGTGGCGGCCGCGCCCGCCGGCCCGGACAGCCTCACGATCCTGCCGGTGGAAGTCGCGCGGCCGTGGCTCCCGGACGGGGGCGACACCCCTGACGAGCGGCTGGCGATCCTCACCGAGAATCTCGGAAAACTCCGGGCCGTGGTCCATCGGGCGACCAATCTGCCCGCCGCCGCCGAGCAGGTGGCGGCCCTCGTCCGCGAGCGGGGCTGGAAGCGGGTGGCCTGGCACGCCCATCCGGCCGTCGAGCCGCTGGCGGCCGGGCTCGGGCCCGATGGCTACCGGGTCGATGCCGAAAGCTTCGACAAGAACGCCCTCGAGGCCTGCGACGCCGGGATCACGGCATGTGATGCGGCGATCGCCCAGACGGGCTCGATCCTCGTGTCGAGCGCGACCTGCGGCGGCCGGGCCCTCTCGATCCTGCCGCATGTCCATATCGTCATCGTCATGCTCGACCAGATCGTGGGCACGCTCGGCGACGCCCTCGATGCGATTCGAACGAGGCACGCCGGTCGGATGCCGAGCATGCTCTCGTTCATCACCGGCCCGAGCCGCACCGGCGACATCGAGCGGATTCTCGTGCTGGGCGCCCATGGCCCGAAGGAACTCTTCGTGATCCTCGTCGGCTGATCCGCCGCGACCAGAGTGTCCGCCGTCCGAACGGCCCCCTTTTCCAGCGCAATGCCGGCGGGCGTGCCGGGCAACCTGCGGCCTTTCTACGATCGGGTGGACGAGGCAACCGGTTCCGCAGGTTGCCGTCCCGGCCCGCACGGCCGGGTGGATGACGCGCCGAGGCCCGGCCCCCCCCGGGCGGCCCCGGTCGATGGGAGTGAGGGCCGTATGTCCGCGACTGTGGCACGCAAGGCGGTGGTTTTGGACGCCGAAGACGTCCGAGCCACGTTGTCTGCGCGTGACCCACACGCTCCCATCACCCGCCACCGCGACCGTGAGCCGGACGTCTGCGACGCCCGCAGCCCCCGCCCGACACCGGGCGGTCCAGCGGCCTGCTCCGGGGGCGATCAAGCCTCCGCCAGCGGTCACCGGAGGGCGGGTGCCGCGGCCGCCGTCGCCGCAACCCACCGCTGCGGTTCGCACCACGGTGCGTTCCCATGCATGCCGACGGGCGGTCTGCCCGCCGACCGCATGCCGACAAGCAGCGTGGCCGATGCCGGCGACGGCGTTCCATACAACGAGTCGTGAACGGCCCGATCGGGGGCCCCGCGCCTCCGGTCGGGCTGTTCCGCCTCCCACCGCTCCGACTATGATCGCGGGCGTGAACTCCTGCCGCTGCCCGATCTGCGCCGGTGACACCCACGAGATCAGGGCGAAGCTCATCTGCCGGCAGTGCGGGGCGATCCTCGAAACCTGCTGCGAGGGTGGCCCGATGGCCCGGACCGCCGACGACGCGGCCATCCCATCGTCAGGATCGGAACAATCCGACGAACTTCACGACGAGTGAGTTTTTGGGTCGGCGAAGATCGATCTTCTGAGGGAAGTTTGCCGGCAGCGCAAGCCCGCCCGATCCCGTCGTCCCTGCGTATTGGGCGACGGTGACGGAAGGGAATGCCGGCGATCCCTTCCGGGTTTCCCGTGCAGGAGCGCCACCACTGGGGGTGGGGTCTCTTCGCGTGTCACCGGGAAGTGTGTTTCGCGAAACGACGGGTTTTTTCATTTCCCTCTGGAGGTTTCCGTGAAGAAGCGTCTGACATTCAGTTTTCTGCCATGGGCGGCTGCCGCCGGTGTGTGCGTGGGCGGTTTCGCCCGCGGCGCCGATCAGGTTCCGGCTGCTCCGACCCCGGCCGATGGTTCCGTGCTGGTTGGTGCCGCCGATGCAGCGACGCCGAGTGCCGATGTTCACGCCGCGGCTGACGGTGCCGCCATCGCCGACGGTGCTGCGTGCACCAAGACGGTGAAGCGTTGGGTGATGGTCCCGGAAATCCGTGACGTGGAGACGACGGAGTGGGCCACCGAGGTCCGCGAGCGGTCGATCCAGGTGTCGAAGAAGGTTCCGCGGATCGAGGAGAAGACGCGGAGCTACACGGTGATGGTGCCGGAGCAGCGGACGAAGTCGGTGAACTACACCGTCAACGTCAACGTGCCGGAGACCAGGACGGTCGAGTACAAGGTCAACGTGCCCTACACCGAGCAGCTCGAGAAGAGCTACACGGTGATGGTGCCCGTCAAGGAGGAGAAGACCCGGACGTGGAAGGTCAACGTGCCCTTCACCGAGCAGGTCGAGCAGTCCTACACCGTGATGGTGCCGGTCAAGGAGCAGAAGACCGCGACCTACAAGGTGAACGTGCCCTACACCGAGGAGCGGACCGCCACCTACAAGGTGAACGTGCCCTACACCGAAGAGGTCCAGCAGACCTACACGGTGCGGGTTCCCTACACCGAGGAGATGACGGGCCACCGCACGGTGTCGCGTCGCGTGGCGGTGAAGGGGACGAAGTCGGTGACCTGCCGCGGCGGGAGCTGGGTGACCGAGGCGAAGGAGATTTCGGCGAACGGCAAGTATGACGCCGCCGGCAATCCCTGCTGCCCCAAGGTCGTCTGCTGCCGCAAGTGGGTCCCCACCTGCGAGACGAAGGAGATCGACGTCACGACGTGGAAGACCGAGTGCGAGCAGGTTCCCTTCACCTACTGCGTGAAGAAGTTCCGCTGCGAGGAGCGGACGCGGACGGTGTGCGTTCACAAGTCGCGTTGCGAGGAGCGGACGCGGAACTACTGCGTGAAGCTCTCCCGTTGCGAGGAGCGGACGCGGAACTACTGCGTCACCAAGATGGTGCCGGAGACCAGGACCCGGACCGTGTGCGTGACGAAGTCGCGTTGCGAGGAGCGTTCGGGCACCTATTGCGTCACCAAGATGGTTCCGGAGAGCCGGACCAAGACGGTGTGCGTCAACAAGAGCCGCACCGAGACTCGCAGCCGCGAGATCACGGTGAACAAGTGCGTGCCCGAGACGCGGACCCGTGAGGTCAACTACACGGTCATGGTGCCCGTGCAGAAGACCAAGACCTACAGCGTGTGCGCCAGCGACACTGTCTCGGAGACGAAGACCGAGTCGTACGTCGTCCGCGTGCCGAAGAAGGTCACGAAGCAGGTGTGCGTGCAGGTCAAGAAGTGCATCGAGGAAGAGGTTTCGGCCGACGACGCCTGCGGCTGCTCGAACGGCAGCGGCAGCGGCAACGCCCGCAAGTCCGGCCTCCTCGGCTGCAAGAAGGGCTGCTAGCCATCGCCCCGCCGGCCACGGCCGGTGGGCATGACGCGAGCACAACGCGGCGGGTCGGGCGCTCAGGGTCGCCCGGCCCGCCGCACGTGCTTTCCGGTTCCCGAAGGGCCGAGGGGAATATTGCTGACGGGTGGTGGCGGCCTAGACTGTCTCCAGGCGAGTCGTCCCGCGAGCACCATCGATGCAATACTGGCTGATCAAGAGCGAGCCCGACGTCTTTTCGATCCACGACCTCGCCCGGGCGAAGCGGAAGACGACCCACTGGGAAGGCGTCCGCAACTACCAGGCGCGAAACTTCCTCCGGGCGATGAAGCGGGGCGATCTCGCGCTCTACTATCACTCCAACGCCGATCCGTCCGCCGTCGCCGGCGTCGTCGAGATCGTCCGCGAGTCCTATCCAGATCCCGAGGCCTGGAACCCGCGGAGCGACTACCACGACCCCCGGGCATCGCCCGAGAATCCCGTCTGGTCGATGGTCGACGTGCGGCTCGTGGAGATCTTTCCACGGGAAATCCCGCTCGAGGAGCTCCGCGGAGTCAAGTCCTTGGCCGGCATGGAGCTGTTGCGGCGCGGCAGCCGGCTCTCGGTGCATCCGGTCACGGCGGCCCAGTTCCGCACGGTTCGGGCCCGCGCCGAACGACCGCCGGGCGACGAGGCATAATGACCGGATGCCCTGCCGCATCGAGACTTTCCCGCGCGACACCCCCGTGACCGCCGGACCGCTTCCGGAGACGCTCGAGTGGCTCGCCGCCGATCTCGAGCGGCTCGCCGCCGAGGGGCTCGAACGGCCCCACCGCGTGCGTGATGGACGGCAGGGAGGCGCGGTGACCCTCGACGGGCGATCGCTGCTCAACTTCGGTTCGAACGACTACCTCGGCTATGCCGGCGATGTCCGCCTGACGAAGGCCGCGGCGAAGGCCGCGTGCGCCGAGGGTTTCGGCGCGGGGGCGAGCCCGCTGGTGAGCGGCCACTCCCGGGCCCACGAGCGGCTCGAGAGGGCGATTGCCGGGCTGCTCGACGTGCCGGCGGCCCTCACGTTTCCCAGCGGCTTCGCCGCCAACTCCGCCACAATCGCGGCCCTGGTCGGCCCCGGCGACGTGATCGCCAGCGATGAACGCAACCATGCGAGCATCATCGACGGCTGCCGGCTCTCGCGGGCGGAGGTGTCGGTCTATCCGCATCGCGACATGGCGGCGCTCGACAGGCTGCTTGCCGGGGCGACGGGCCGGCGACGGCTGATCGTCAGCGATTCGCTGTTCTCGATGGATGGCACGATCGCGCCTCTGGCCGATCTCGCCGGGCTCGCCCGGCGGCACGCCGCGATGCTGCTGATCGACGAGGCGCATGCCACCGGCGTCTTTGGGCGGCGGGGCAGCGGCCTGGTCGAGGCGGCGGGCTGCGGCGACGGTGTCGCCATCCGCACCGGGACCCTTTCGAAGGCCGTGGGCGCGGCGGGCGGCTTCGTCGCTGGCCACGCCGATCTCCTCCGCTGGCTGCGACACACGGCGCGGGGCTGGATCTTCTCGACCGCGCACCCGCCGGCCGTCGCCGCCGCGGCCACGCAGGCGATCGATCTCTTCGCCACGGAGCCGAACCGGCGGCGGGAACTGCTCGAGCGGGCGGCCGCGTTCCGCGACCGGCTCGCCGCCGGCGGCCTCGAGATCGCCGCGGCGGAGGCCCAGATCGTGCCGATTGTCGCCGGGGCGGCCGACGCCGCGGTGGCCCTGGCGGCGCGGCTGGCGGACCTCGGACACTTCGTGCCGGCAATCCGTCCTCCGAGCGTGCCGCCCGGCAAAAGCCTGGTCCGCGTGAGCATCTCCTGGCTGCACACGGAAACCAACCTGGAAACCCTCGCCGATGCCCTCGTCGCCGCACACCGCTGACCCGCCGCGCTGGTGCGTGATCGGCGCGGGCCCCTCCGGGCTCGCCGCCCTCAGGCAGCTCCGCGCGGCGGGGCTCGATGCCGAGTGCCTCGAGCGGGAGGATGGCACCGGCGGCAACTGGTATTTCGGTGCGGCGACCTCCCGGGTGTTTGAGTCGACGCGGCTGATCAGCTCGAAGACGCTCACCGCGTTTACCGAGTTCCCGATGCCGCGACACTATCCCCCCTACCCCGACCACCGGCAGTGCCTCGACTATCTGCGGAGTTATGCCCGCTCGTTCGATCTCGACCGCCACATCCGCCTCCGCACCGCGGTCGAGCGGATCGCGCCGGCGGGCGGCCCGGGGGAGGGGTGGGACGTGCATCTCGGCGGGGGACAGGTTCGCCGCTATGCGGGGGTCGTGATCGCCAGCGGCCACAACCACGTGCCCCGATACCCCACGATCCCCGGACGGTTCACGGGCGACTTCCTCCACGCGGCCGACTACAAGTCGCCCACGCTGCCGGTGCCGCTCGCCGGCCGACGGGTGCTCGTGATCGGCGGGGGCAACTCGGGCTCCGACATCGCGGTCGAGGCCGCGCGGCATGCCGCGCTGACGGTGCACTCGACCCGCCGCGGCTATTTTGTCGTGCCGCGGGAGATCTACGGCCGCGCGGCCGATCTCCGGGGCGAGCGGTTGCTCGCCCTCGGCGCGCCGCTCTGGCTGCGGCGGCTCGTGAGCCTGCGGATGATCGACCGCACCGTGGGGTTGCCCTGGCGGCACGGCCTCCCCCGCCCCGACCACCGTCTCTACGAGACCCACCCGGTGATCAACGCCGACCTTTTGCCACTCGTCGCCGCCGGAGCGATCCGGCCCGCGGGAGACGTGGCGGCCTTCGACGGGGAGACCGTGGTGTTCCGGGACGGCGCGCGGGAGCCGTTCGACGTCGTCATCTGTGCCACGGGCTATGAAAGCACGCTGCCGTTCATCGATGCCACACTCCTGGGCGCCGCCACGGCCACCGCGACGCCCCGGCTGTTCATGAATCTCCTGCCCCTCGACCGCGACGACATCGCGGTGGTCGGTCTCATCCAGCCCGACAGCGGCCAGTGGGGTCTCACCGACCTGCAGGCGAAACTGGTCGCCCGGATGGCGACGGCGGCACGGGTCAGTCCGCGGGCGGCCGCCTGGCTCTATGCGGCGAGGCGACGGCCGGCTCCCGCGTCCCCGATCCGCTACGTCGACTCCCCGCGGCACACGCTCGAGGTGGAGCACTTCTCCTATCGTCGCCGGCTCGAACGGCTGATCGCCGCGGTCGATCGGCGGCTCCGCCGCGATTCGGCGACACGCGCCGGTGCCCCGCGGCGGCTCACCGCGGTGGCAACGCCCCCGGAAGCGTGAGTGGCGGCTGCTCCGCGGCCGGTGGCGGGGCCGGCGAATCCGGCTGGCCAAAAATTGCCCCGAGCCCGCGACCGATGCCGTCGCCGAGCACGGCCTGGGCCGTGTTCTCCATGATACGACCCAGGATCAGGTCGATCGATCGGGCGTCGAACTGCGGCTTCTGCACGGTGCCCTTGAGCGGAATCAGGAGCGGTGTGCGAAACAGCTGCCCGATCACCGGAGTCTGGCCGACGAGGTCGCCGCGAAACGCCACCTCCACCTGCATGTCGAGCCGGCCGTCCTCGCCCACGCTCCCCTGCGACCGCACCACGAGCTGACCTGCGTCCATCACGAGCCCCTCGTGCGAGAGCCGCCGGCCCGCCAGCCGCACGCGAATCGGATCGGGCCGCACCCGCATCAGCACCGCCTTGTCACCGAACGCAAACCGTGGATCGATGACGCTTTGCAACTTCACGATCAGGTTCACCAGCGGCTGCATGGTCGGGGAGGAGGTGACCTCGAGATTCTCGAACACCACCTGCCCGGCGAGCTCGCCACCGAAGGCGTCACCCAGCGGCAGCCGCGCCCCGGCCAGATCGATGGTCGCGGCCCCCGAGGTGCGGGTCGAATGGCCGAGCACGGGAGAGAGCCACTTGACCCAGCGCTCGCCCAGCGGCCCGGAGAGCTGGATGCTCTCGGCGACGCGGCCCGGCGGCACGATCAGTTCGCCGGGCCCGGGCATCAGCCGGATCCAGGGCGCGCCGCGCAGCCGGCCGCCGGCTGCCGGGAGATCGAACGGGCCGAAGGCGAGTTGCCCCTCCAGGAGCCGGATCGCCACCTCGCCCGACGAGAGCGGAAAACCGTCGAGATCGCCGGCGGTCCAGGCCGCCGACGTGTCGACGGCCAGCCCCAGCAGCCGCTCGTCGGGGGCCGACACCGCGGGAGATCTTCCCATCCGCGCCGTCACGAGTCGTTCCTGCTCGCCGCCGCGGGTCGCCGCCAGCCAGTTGTCGGGCAGGGGCAGCGACGTGGTCTCGGCCGGGGCCGCGACGGGTGACCCCGCCGGCGGTGGTTCCACACCGAGCGGCCCCCGCAACGAGAAGGGCCGCCCACCCGTGCCGGCCAGCCGCACACGGCCGCCGGTCAGCGGCGCGAGCAACCGTGAAATCTGCGTCCAGTCGTAGGCCGCGGTGCCGTCGAGTTCGACCACGCGCCGCGTGGACCACTCGGCGACGCGACCCTTCGCCGCCACGGCGAGCGTGGACGACTCGAGGTTCATGCGATCGATCCGCACCTCGTCGGATGCGGTTCCGCGACCACCGAGGGGCCGCGTCACTTCCACAGCCAGCGCGAGCCGAGGTTCGCTCCACATCGGCCGCACGACTCCGCCGCCGGCCGACGAGAGCGACAACTGGCTTCCCGTGGACTCGAAGAGGATGTTCGTGCCGACGTTCGTATCGACGATCTCGAGCGTGCCCCACGCGCGGCCCGCGGCCGGCAGGCTGGCCGCCACGGCCGCCGGCACGAACCAGGGCTCGATGCGACCCGCGTCGGCCTGCCACTGGAGTCGGCCCCTCGCGCGATCGAAGAATCCGCCGGCCGTCGCCGGCAGCCAGGAGAGCCCCCCGGTCCGCAGCGAAAGCGTCGCGGTCAGGATCTCGCCCGACGCGATGTCGATCTGCCCGGTCCGCGCCTGCACGCGGCCGGCCGCCGTGACCACCACGCGCGGCTCGCTGACCTCGCGGCCCCGCCAGCGGGCGGTGAACTTCTCGATCTCGCCGCCGGCCCGTTGCCACTGCCACGCGTCGGCCAGGGGCGTCACCGCGGCGGCGACCGCGAACTTGCCCGAGAGCTCGAGCCCCGCGTCGGCCAGGGATGGCACGACCACCGCCAGCCGCGGATGCCACGTGGCCAGCTCCCCCGCGAGCGAGCACTCGGCCGAGACATTCTCGGCGTTCGCCGCCGGGCGGACGCTCGGCACGTTCGCCGCCGCGGCAAAACCGAGCAGTGACCAGAGATCGACGAGCACCCCGCCCGACACCGCCGCCTCGAGTCGGTCGTCACCGCACGCGAGCACGCCCCGGGCCTGCTCAACCGCGGCCACCGCCGACGTCATGCTGCCGGTGCCGTCCGCCTCCAGCGTGATGTCGGCGTCGCGCCACACAGGACTTCCCGGCAAGGCGAGCTCGAGCTCCGAGACGCTCGCCGAGACCTTGAGCGACCGGCGGGTGGTGCCGGGATCGCCGCCGACGTCGATCCGCCCGCGGGAGCGGCCCTTCGCGGTCGCGGTGCCCAGATCGAGCAGCTCCGTCAGTTCGCCGACAAGCCCGCCCAGATCAGCCGTCCATTGCACGGTGAGCTCCGCGGGCGTGCCGGTGGCCGAGAGTTCCAGGGCCTGCGAGACGAGCCGTGCCTCCTCGACCCGCAGCCGCTCGTCCCGGCCAGGACCCCGGCGGCCCTTGAGCCACGCGCTGAAGGGCTCGGGCCAGGAGAGTCGCCGTTCGCGGGCGGGCGCAGGCTCGCCCGCGGCCGCCTCCAGGGACTCGTCGGCTTTCCGGTCACTCGCATCGTGCGGAGCCTGCGGGATTCCCCGGATGGCCACGAGGTCACGGGCGGTGGCCCGAACTTCGAGCAGCCGATCGTCGCCGTCCGCCCGGGCCGTGGCCGCAAACCGCAGGCTGCCTCCCGACACCCGCACATCGGGCCGCACCGCGATGCCGCCCGGCAGGCTGCGCGACGCCGCCGCCAGATCGACGTCACACGCCACCGTGAAATCCTCGCCGACGAGGTCCTCGGCCCAGCGGCGGACGTCATCCCGCGGGAGCCGCAGGCCGCCCGAGGCTTCCGCATGAAACATCGGCGCCGTGGCGGTGAACCGCCGCACCACGACCCGCCCCGGTTCGAGTGAAAACTCGAACGGAATCGTGCAGCGATCAATCGCGAACCGCTCGCCGAGGGCGACGGAGTCACACACGGCCAACTGTTCGATCGTCGTGTCTCCTTGGACATGCCGTCCGGATGCGTCTTCGGTGATGTCGAGCCGCAGGTCGGCGATGCCGTCGAGAAGGTGCGACAGTCCAAACCTCGTGGCGACGACGCTCGACGCGCCCAGCGGCAGCCTGTGCGCCGCCACCGTCATCTTCCGTGAACCGTCGGGGGCGATGGCTGGAGACGAGAGCGACCAGCCGCCGTCCCGCACGAGCACGGCCGCCGCCGCCGTGGGGATCGTCGAGCGGTCGAGCCGCCCGGGCTCCGCGGCCGGGGCCGACGCGACGGCCACGGCGGGAGCCGTGCGCTGGCCCTCGGAATGCCGCAGTCTGCCCGCGGCCGTCCAGCCCGAGAGCACGCCGTCGGGCTCGAGCGTGTCTGCGGCGATCACCTCGGTGAGCCGCCAGGCGTCGCTGCGGACGGTGTCGACACACTCCACCGTCGCCCCCAAGACCTCGAGCTCGAGGGCCGGCGCATGGCCGGCCGACGCCAGCCACGGGGCGAGGATGTCTTCGAGGGAGCTGCCGTCCCCCCGCACCTCGACGAGCGCCTCCGGCTCGATCAGCCGCACCGTGCCGAGATTCGATCGGTCGATCGCCAGCCGCAGGATCCCGCGGTCGATCACGACCCGCGGCACGATCACCGCCGCGCGGCCGGAACGGTCACGGAGCACGACGTCGCGATACTCGACGCCGTCGAGCCAGCCCCATGTCGCCCCGGCGCTCGCGATGCTGCCGTCGATGCCGGCAAACGCCATAGCCAGCGGACGGTCGCGCAGGGGGGTGTGCACGAGCACGGCCGGGGCGAACCAGGCGGCCGCGCCGAGGAGCATCACGAGCGCAACGCCGACCCAGCGCCGCCGAGGCCGCGGGTCCCTGTCGTGACGGATGTGTCGCCTCGCCATGGGCGAAGTATAGAAGTGGGGCTCAACGCCGCGAAGGCGGGAATCCACGGGCTTCGATCCGCGCGAGGTCCTCCGGCGTGTCGATGTCGAGAAATGAACCAAGCCCCGGATCGACCGCCGCGATCTCCTCCGCGGCGACGAGCCGCACCGCCGCCGGCTCCGCGGCCGTCAGGCGTTCGATCAGGGCCCGCAAGCCGCCCCCCGTTTCGACCGTGCCCTCGATCCATGCAAGCAGGTCGCACGCCAGCACCGACACGAGCACCTGAGGATGCCCGTCGATCACCGGCACGACACAGCGGGCGGCCGCCGAGCGGGCTTGTTCCAGCAGCAGCCTCACGACCCCGGCCGAGAGGAGCGGGGCGTCGCAGGAGGTGACGAACGCCAGGCGGGGCGGAGGCTCATGGCCTGCGGCCCACCGCAGGCCCTCGAGCACCGCGGCGAGCGGTCCACCGGCGGGCCGCGCATCCCGCACCACCTCGACCCCGGCCGGCAGCTCGGGCAGCGGCTGCCCCACGGCCGCCACCACGATCACCCGCGGCGTGACCGAGCCAACCTCAGCGCAGACCCGCTCGAGGCATGTCCGACCGCCGACCCGGAGGGCCGCCTTGCCGGCGGGACCGAGCCCGAGCGCCCTAAGCCGCTCCGAGCGCCCCCCCGCGAGCACGATGCCGACGGCGTCTTCCTGCATGGCTCTTGCTCCGCACGCGATGCCGCCGCCCGATGCGGCCGCACGGCCATCGTATCGCGGGCTGACCGCACTGCCGAAGGCTGTCCGCCGACCCCCGAGGGGTGTCCGATCGCCCGGCAGGCGGGCCACGGAGGGCTTCTTGCCCGCCGAGCACCGGCGGCGAACCATCGTCGCAGGAGCGAGACCGCGACGGCGGTCATGATCCACGGCACGTTGGACGCCAGGGCCCACGCAGGCCCGACGCACGTCGGGCCCGGGAGGATTCGGATGGTGTCCGTTGCCGAGCCGGTGATCGCAGCGCTGCACACGCTCTCGCTCGAGGCCGTGCGGCGGTTGCTCGCGCCGCATCCCGCCCCCTGCCTGTCGCTCTACCTGCCCACCCACCGCAACGTGCCCGACAACACGGTCGACCTGCCGTCCTTCCGGCATCTGGTCGGCGGGTTTGAGATGGCCCTTTCGGCCGCGCATCCGCGGGACGAGATCGAGAGGCTCGTCCGCCCCTTCCACCTGCTCGCCAGCGACGCCCGTTTCTGGCAGCACACCCGTGACGGACTCGCCGTGCTCGCCAGCGACGGCAGGGCGCAGGTGTTTCTCCTGCAGCGGAGCGTGAGGCCTCTGGCGGTGGTGACGGGCCGATTTCACCTGATGCCGCTGGTGCGGATCGCGTCGAGCCTCGAGCGCTGCCACGTGCTCGCGGTCACCAGCCGCGAGGCCCGCGTCTACGAGGGCACCGTCTGGCACGACACGACGGGGGGCACGATGGATCGCCTCGACCCCGTGCAGATGCTCTCGCTGAGCGGCCGCGAGCCGACCGATGTGCTCGTGCGCGGCGACGTGATCGACGAGGAGACCTTCCAGCCGCACCGCGTCGAGCGGGGCCTCGGCCCGAAGGGCATGGCCGGCACCACCGCGGTGCACGGTGGCGCCGGATCCAAGCACGACGACATCGACGCCGACACGGAGATCTTCCTGCGGCACGTCGATCGGGCGGTCCGCGAGCAGGTCTCGCAGCCGACGGGCCTGCCACTCGTGCTCGTGGCCGGACCGCGGGTCTCCGCGACGTTCCGCGGTCTTTCGAAGAATGACCTCTTGCTCGAGGACCATGTCGCCAAGGACCCCCACCTGATGACCGCCGCCGATCTCGCGGCCGCCGTCACGCCCGTGTTTCTGGCCGCGGCGCAGGCCCGGATCGCCCGTGCCGTTGCCGACTTCGCCCGCGCCCGCGACCGTGAACTCGCCGCCACCGATCTCGCCGAGGTCGGTCGCGCCGCCGTCGCGGGTCGCGTGGCCACCCTCCTGTTCGAAGCCGACCGGCTTGAAGCAGGCCACTTCGACCGCACCACCGGCGCGGTCGTGTTCAACGGCGCCGCGGAAGTCGATCGCCCCCCCTCGCGAAGTCGGCCGCTGGAATCCGAAGACGTGTATGCCGCGGTGGCCGAGACGGTGCTCCTCCACGGCGGCGCCGTCATGCCGCTGCCGCGCTTGGCCATGCCCGCCGAAAGCGGCGTGGCGGCGATCTACAGGTATTGAAGGGGTGGGGCGGCCCGCCCCCTTCGGCTCCCCGTCGTGGCCTGCAAAAACCGGGCACCACGTCGAGCGAATGCGGTCTACACTCCCGGCATGCCGACCGAGCCCGATTCGCTGTTTCCCGACCCGCTATTCTCATCCTGCCCCGACCGGCACGGCACGGGCGCGGAGAAATGGGACCGCTACGCCGGCCGCGACGTGCTGCCGGTATGGGTCGCCGACATGGATTTCCGGGCGCCGGTCGAAGTGCTCGAGGCCTTGCGACAGCGGGTCGAACACGGTGTCTTCGGCTACACGCACGAGCCCCCGGGATTTGCCCCGGCCCTCGCCGCGCACCTCGAACGCCGCCATGGCTGGGGAGTCGATCCGGCTCGGATCATCGGCGTGCCCGGCGTCGTCACGGGACTGGCGCTCACGGCACGGTTGTGCGCCGCGGCGGACGACGAGATCCTCACGTTCACGCCGGTCTATCCGCCGTTTCTCACGCTCCCCGGGCTGGCCGGCAGAAGATGCGTCCGCGTGCCGCTGGCGGAGTCTCCCGAGGCCTGGCGGATCGACTGGGACGCCGTCGAGGCGGCCGCGACGCCCCGCTCCAAAATCTTCTGGCTCTGCCATCCGCACAATCCGACCGGCACCGTGTTCGAGCGGGCGGACCTGCTGCGGCTGGCCGACTTCGCCTTCCGCCGCGGACTCACCGTGGTCAGCGACGAGATCTGGTCGGATCTCCTGCTCGACGAGGAACACGGGGGCGGGCGGCACATCCCCTTCGCAACCCTCGACCATCCCGCGGCAGCGACGGCGGTCACGCTCGTGGCGCCGTCGAAGACCTGGAATCTTGCCGGCCTCGGCTGTGCCGCGGCGATCGTGCCCGAGCCGGAGATCCGCCGCAACTGGCGGCGCGCCGGCGGCGGCCTCGTGCCGATGGTCAATCCGCTCGGTTACGCGGCGGCCGAGGCGGCCTGGAACCATGGCGATTCCTGGCGGACCCGGCTGATCACCGTTCTCCGCCAGCACCGCGGACTCGTGCAGGAGGCGGTCGCGACCATTCCGGGGCTGTCGTGCGTGCCCGCCGCGGCGACCTATCTGGCATGGATCGACTGCCGGGGCACGGGAGCCGGCGATCCGCAGGCCGCGTGCGAAGCGGCGGGCCTCGGGCCGACGGACGGCCGCGAGTTTGGGGCGCCGGGCTTCATTCGCATCAACACCGCCTGCCCCACCGACCGGCTTGCCGAGGCGCTCCGCCGTCTTCGCACGGCCTTCGCCGGGGGATCGTCCCGCGGATGATCGTGGCCAGCGAGGCGTTTGCGCGCCCGCCTGCCGACTCGGGTCACGGGTGGGGTGCCCGCATGCTCCAGAAGCCGAGGGCAGGGATCAGTCCCGGACCCAGCCGCGGTCGATGTAGCGCCACGGGCGGCCCGGCGGAGCCGCATCGCGGACGATCTCCGGCAGGCGGCGCTCCGACCAGCCGTCGAAACAGACCCGCCGGGCGAACCGCAGGAGCGTCCACGGGAATCCGACCGCCGAAAAGAAGGGAGGCCCCGCCGACGGCCACGGGCCGCCGTGCTGCATCGACGGCACCACGCCCAGGCCCGTCGGCATCCGATTTTCGACGACCCGGCCAGCACGGGCGATGAGCAGCCCCGCGATGAGTTCGACCACCGCGTCGTCACGGCCGTCTTCCGCCACGTAGAGGCTCGCCCCCAGCGAACCATGCACGCAGCCCACGGCGCGGATGAGTTCGTCGAGTGAACCGCAGGGGACGAGCACCGTGGCGTTGCCAAACGCCTCGACGAGGAACGCCTCGGGGCGGGAAAGCAGCTCCGCGCCCGTCACCTCGAGCAGCACCGGTGCGTGCCGGGCCGGGCCCGCCGCCGCCGCCACGCCCGCGAGTCGTCGCGCGCCGGCCGTCTCGAGCCTCCCGATCGCGGCCACGAGCCGTTCGCAGCCCACCGGCCCCAGCAAAACCTGCGGCCCGATCGCGGCAAATCGGCCGGCGACCGCCTCGACGAACCTCCGTCCCGCCGCGCCGTCCACGAAGAACACGACGCCGGGCTTCGTGCAGAACTGTCCGGCCGAACCGGTGACGCTCGCCGTGAGCTCGTCGGCGATCACAGCGGCGCGATCCGCGACCGCACCGGGCAGGAGCACGACCGGATTGACGCTCCCCATCTCCACCCAGATCACGCGGCCGGCGGCGCTCGCCGCGCGGAAGAGTTTCTCTCCGGCCGCCTGACTGCCGGTGAAGCCGGTCGCCCCGACCCGCGGATCGGCGACCAGCCGCTCGCCATCGGCAGGCTCGAGGCCGTGGAGCAGCTGCACGGTGGCCTCCGGCAGGCCGGTCTCGCGGAGGGCCGCGGCGGCCTCTTCGGCCGCGAGCCGCGAGACGGAGGGATGCCCTTCGTGGGCCTTGGCGATCACGGGATTGCCGGCCGCGATCGCCGCCGCGAAATCCCCGCCGGTGACGGCGCCGTACGCGAAGGGGAAGTTGCCCGGCGGAAACACCACGACGGGCCCCAGCCCGCAGGCCACCGCCCGGATGTTCTGCACGGTGTCGATCATCGCCATCCGCCAGGTGCCCTCCCGCGCCGCGGCGGCGGCCTGACGCAGCTGATCGAGCATGCGGGGCACCTCGACATCCGCGAGCCGTGGGCGCACGGCCAGCCCCGTCTCGGCGTGCGCCACCGCCACGAGCTCGGCCGCCCGGGTCTCGAGCCGGTCGGCATAGCGGTCGAGAAAGTGGGCGATCGCCGCCGGGGGCATGCGGGCCAGCTCCGCCGCCGCAGCCGTCGCCGCCGCGAGGGCCGCATCCACGTCGCTCCACCGGCTCACCGGCCAGAGGGAATCACGGGGGCTTCCGGTCGCCGGATCGATCGCCCGATAGGTGCGGCTCGCGTCCGCGCCGAGCCATGTGCCGGCGAGAAGAATCGGTTCGGTGACGGGCAAGCGGTCGGTCTCCACGGAGCCGCGGGGATCGCGGGCAAGTGTAGTGGCTCGCGAGCCTTGCGACGACGTTTGAAAGCACGACAATGACCTGTCATCCCCAGGAACGTCCCATGCGTCACGCCCCGATCGACCCCGCACTGTTCACTGCCAACCGCCACCGGCTGGTGCAGCTTCTGCCGCCGGGTTGCGTCGCCGTGCTCCACGCGGCCGACGTCCTCCCCACGACGGGTGACGGCACGCTCCGCATCCATCCGGCGAGCGATCTCTTCTGGGCCAGCGGCATCGAACAGGAAGAGAGCGTGCTCGTCCTGGCCCCCTCGGCCACCGACCCGGCACACCGAGAGATGCTCTTTCTCCGGCAACCGAACGACCATCTGGCCATGTGGGAAGGTGCGAAACTCACCGCGGAACAGGCGCGGCGGATCTCCGGAATCACGAAGATCCGCTGGCTGGGGGAACTCCCCGGGGTGCTCCACGCGTTATTGTGCGAGAGCGACGCGGTCTATCTCAACGCCAACGAGCACGAGCGGACGACCACCGAGGTCGAAAGCCGTGACGTGCGAATGGCACGGCAGTTGATCCACCGGTATCCCCTGCACCGCTTCGAGCGGCTCGCCCCGCTCCTGCGGAAGGTCCGTGCGGTGAAGACTCCCGCCGAGGTGGCCCTGATCCGCAAGGCCGCCGACATCACCGATGCCGGCCTGCGGCGGATGCTCGCCGGCCTGCGGCCGGGGGTGATGGAGTTCGAACTCGAGTCGGAGCTGGCGGCGGAGTTCATCCGCCGCCGCGGCCGGATGGCCTACGAGCCGATCATCGGGTCTGGCAAGAATGCCTGCGTGCTCCACTATGTCGACAACGACCAGCCCTGCCGTGACGGCGAACTGGTGCTGATCGACGTCGGGGCGTCCTACGCCAACTACGCCTCCGACCTGACACGCACCTATCCGGTGAACGGCCGGTTCACGCCCCGGCAGCGGGCGGTCTACGAGGCGGTGCTCCGCGTGCTGAGGTCGTCGATCGCCCGCACCACCATCGGCACGCGGCTTTCCGACTGGAAGCGGGCGGCCCAGGTGGAGATGGCCGGCGAACTGGTCGCTCTGGGGCTCCTCACGCCGGAGCAGGCGGCCCGAGACTCCGCCGACGAGCCGGCGTGCAAGAAGTATTTCATGCACGGCCTGGGGCACTCGCTCGGCCTGGGGGTGCACGACATGGCTCCGGTCGATGGCCCGCTCGCGGCAGGCTGGGTGATGACGGTGGAGCCGGGCATCTACATCCCGGAGGAGGGGCTCGCCGTGCGGCTGGAAAACGACATCCTCGTCACCGAAAACGGCCCGGTCGATCTCTGCGGCCACGTCGCGATCGAACCCGACGAGATCGAGCGGATCATGGCGGGCCACGCCGCGGCGGGCGGCCGGGTATGATGCGTCGGCATTTTTTTCACCCAGGAGTCAGTGGCGTGCGCATTGCATCCGGCATCCTCCTCATGTCCCTCGTGTCCCTCGCCCTTTTCACAACGGAGACCATCGTGGCCCAGGAAGTTCCCCACCCCACCCTGCCCGCCGGCGCCGGCAAACTCGATGCCGACGCCCCGAAGGCGTTTGAGACCACGGCCTCCGGTCTGCAATACCGGATCCTCCGCAAGGGCACCGGCGCCAACCCGAAGGCCACCAACAAGGTCGAGGTTCACTACCACGGCTGGCTCGACAACGGGAAGGTCTTCGACAGTTCTTACCAGCGGGGCGAGTCGATCGACTTCCCGCTCAACCAGGTGATCCCCGGCTGGACCGAGGGCATGCAACTCGTCGGCGAGGGGGGGATGATCGAACTCACCATCCCCAGCAAGCTCGGCTACGGCCCACGCGGCGCCCCGCCGGTGATCCCGCCGGACGCCACGCTCCATTTCCTCGTGGAACTGATCGACATCCGTTGATCTTGCACGGCATGCCGGCGTGAGGAAACCGCGGCGAACACCGTAGGACCCTCATGCCGGTCATGCCGGTCATGCCGTCCATGTCTGCCGGAGGGGCCGGATCACACGTCGAGATTCTTGACGTCGAGTGCGTGCTTCTCGATGAACTCGCGGCGGGGCTCGACCTTCTCCCCCATCAGCACCCGGAAGAGATCATCGGCCGCGGCCGCGTCCGTCATCGTCACCCGCAGCAGCGTGCGGTTCGCGGGATCGAGCGTCGTGTCGCGGAGCTCCTCGGCGTTCATCTCGCCGAGCCCCTTGAAGCGGGTGATCGTCAGGCCCTTCTCGCCCGCCCGGCGGACCGCCGTCAAGAGCCCGCGGAGGTCCTCGAGACCGATCTCGTTGTCGCCCCGGCGGAGGGTGTACCGCGGCTCCTCGGTGCCGGTGCGATCCTCGGGAAGGAGCGACCCGATACCGAAGCCCATCGCCTCGAGTTCCTTCATGCCCGCGTTGATGCTGCGGACCTCGTGCAGATCGACCACGACGAGCTGGTCGTCGCCAGTGCCGGGCGCCGTGCCCGGGGTGGTGTCGCCGGCTTCCTGCGCCTCTTCGACGCGGCCCACCGCCAGCTCGCCTCCGGCCGACTTCTCCTTTCCCTTCACGAACGCCTCGAGCTCGTCGCGGCTCGTGAACCACCGCTCCTCCACGCCATAGTAGACGTGGTACATCGGCAGTTTGCCGGTCGTCGCGTCGCGGCGGTCTGCATGGTCGCGGAGGCTGATGCCCCGCTTTTCCAGGGCGACGAGCGCATCCTCGAGCCCGGCGAGCGTGCGGCAGAGTTTCTGCATCTCCTCGCCGGCGATCTCCCGGCCGTTGCCCGGGAGAAACACCCCCTCGCCCAGACCCTGGTCGAGGAGCTGCGTCTTCATCTCGTCCTCGGTCTGCACGTAGTAGACGCTCTTCTTGCTCCGCACGCGGAACAGCGGCGGCTGGGCGACGTAGACGTGGCCCGTGGCGACGAGCTGGTACATCTGCCGGTAGAAGAAGCCGAGGAGGAGCGTGCGGATGTGGGAGCCGTCGACGCCGGCACGCTGCGCGAGATGATCGACCGCACCCTGTTTTCGGTCTGCAACGACGAGACCCGTTTCCACCTGAACGGCGTCCTGTTCGAGGCCAACGGCTCCACC
>SXHR01000120.1:0-17541 GCA_005773625.1 Planctomycetaceae bacterium
CCGGCGGCGGCTCCTGCAGCGCGATGTGTGCCGCGGAGGCGAGGGATGGCGACTCGGCCGCCGCGGCGAGCTTCCGGGACAGGTCGCGATAGTCCTGGTCGCCCTCGTTGCCCGTGGTCTCGATCGACTGCAGAATCGACCTCACCGCATCGATCATCGAGTAGAGCGATCCCGTGACACGGTCATCGAGCGTCAGCTTGCCGTCCCGCAGGCGGCCCAGGAGATGCTCGCCGCTGTGGGCCAGGGCACCGAGCTTCGAGAAGCCGAAAAAGCCGCTGTTGCCCTTGATCGTATGGACGGTCCGAAAGATGCTCGCCACCCGCTGGGCATCGCCAGGCTGCTTCTCCAGCGCGAGCAGATCCTGGTCGAGCTGGTCGAGGTTTTCACCCGACTCGACGAGAAACTCCTCGATGAACTCGCGGTTGTCAGTCATCCGTGTCAGGCAGCGGGCCGGCGGCCGGGAAGTCTCTCGATAGCGGAGAGCGGCGATGGGGATGTCTGCGGCGACTTTGCCGGCGCAGCCCCCGACTCCCAAGCATACACCTCGATCCGGCCCCGGTCGGACGGCCGAAACGGCATCTCAGGCCATTTTGTCGGCACAGGCCGCACTGCCGGCCGTTTCCGGGCTTGCGTCCTTCGACGCATCCATGGATTGGTCCATCAACGGCCACAGGGCGTCGATGCCGCCCTTGAAGAAGTCGCCGATCAGGATGTCGGTGATGAGCGGCTTCGACTCGCCGTGCTCTTTCACGAGCCTGCCGAAGTTGAGACCGTCGTAGAAGCCGCACACGAGCTTTCGCATCCGATCCATGCCGGCGACGTAGTCGGGCCCCCACGCGCCGAGTCGATCGGCTGACGTGTCGCCCTGCTCGAGTCCGGCGGCGATCGCGTCGGCCGCGAGCGCACCGCTCTTGAGCGCCAGCAGGATTCCCGACGAATAGAGAGGGTCGAGGAAGCCGAAGGCATCGCCCACGAGCACCCAGCCGTCGCCGGCCACTTTGGTGGAGCGGTAGGAGTATTCCTTGGCCGCCCGAAACGGGGCGATCCGCTCGGCGGTGGCGATCCGGGGCTGCACTCCGGGGCAGCGGGCCACCTCTTCGCCGTAGATCGCTTCGAGCTCTTTCGAGTCGCGGTTCCTGAAGAGGTGATCGTACGGGGCCACCACGCCGACGCTGACGACATCGTCGGCGAGCGGGATGTACCAGAACCAGCCGATCTTGCCCGACGTCTGCATGACGAGCGTGGCACCGGCATCACGGCCGGTCTCCCGCACCGCCCCCTTCCAGTAGGTCCAGATCGCCGCCTTCTTCAAGAGCGGATCCCACTGCCGCAGCCCCAGGCGGTCGAGGATCAGGCCGCTCTGCCCGGCGGCATCGACCACGACCTGGCAGCGAATCACCTGCTCGACGCCCGACTCGTCGACCGCCCGCACGCCCACCGCCCGTTCCCCCTCGAAGAGCACTTCGAGGACCCGCGTCCCTTCCTGGACATCGACCCCGTGCCGGCGGGCATTGTCGAGCAGCAGGTGGTCGAACTCCTGCCGCGACACCTGCCATGTCCGGGAGCTCTCGTGCTCCTTGTAATCGGCGAAGTAAAAGGGCTCCGACACGCGTCCCTGGTCCGAGACGAACTGCACGCTGTGCTTCTCGACGAACGGACCGCCCCGCAGCGTCGGCAGGATGCCGAGTCGGCCCAGCACCCAGAACGTCTCCGGGATCAGCGACTCCCCGACGTGGTACCGGGGGAATCGCTCCCGCTCGAGCAGACGCACCGTCCGACCCTGCTGTGCCAGGAGCGTGGCCGTGGTGGAGCCCGCCGGACCACCGCCAATGACGACCACCTCGGGACTTCCTGCCGCGATCATGTCTCGCTCTCCAGCAACGACAGCCTCTCTCCGTGGACAAAGCCACCGATGGGCTTGCCAACGTGACCCGCCAAGGAACCGCCACGGCTTTGCATGGCCGACGTTTTCGCCTCGTGCTCAGGCAGACTCGTTGCGGAGTCCACCTGATAGACAGGCCTCCATATCGTAGGCACGCCACCCTCGACCGCCAAAAAAGCCCGCCCAAGCGACGTTTTTTGGGCGAAAGCCTCCACCGAGACTTTCCCGAAGCGAAGGCTCACTTCCGGCGTCAGCGGTGATCCACGAAGCCGCGGACCTTCGGGGCGCCCATGCCGGCCGCGCGCCGAAGCGCTCAGCCCTCGAACTGCCGCAGCGCCTCGAAGACGGCGATCGCGCGTTCGACACCGCCGAGACGACCGACGGCCTTCTTCGCCGCCACCAGATCCTCGACCGAAATCTTCTCCTTCGACTTCACGCCCCTGCTGGCCGCCGCAGCCACCGCCGCGAGATCGCCACTCTTGCGACGTTTACGGGGCCGGAAGCCCATCCGCTTGAGCACCATGCTCACCTGCGGCGACGACACCGCGATGCCCTGCTTCTTGAGAAGCGCGATGATGTCCACGGGCCGCGGCTTTTCCCCCTTGGCCTTCATCGACGAGGCGATCTTGCGGATCTCCGCCGACTTGTTGAATTCTTTGGAGGGCTTTTTCTCAGTGGCTTTTTCGACCATCGCGTGCAGACCTGCTTTCGGGTTGTGCGTCGTATTACTGTAACGCCGTGTGCGTTGTCACCGAATAATAAGGAGCCCGTTTCGCTGACGCAAGAATGTTGATTTTCCGGCCAGGCGATCCAGCCGCCGGCCGTCACTTCGGCCGCCCCGGCCTGCGGCGGCCACGCTGCCGCTCCAGCCGTGAAGACAGTTCACTCCTGCAGATTGAACAGCCGGCGGAGGGCGTCGAGCAGGCCGTGCGGCGGTCCGGAATGGCTCTCGTTGCGCAGCGACGTGAGCGGCGGATGGAGCATCTTCGCGGCGTAGCGGTCGAACGCCTGACGAATCTCAACTCGATCGCTCTCACGGAGATCGGGCAGCCGGCGGAAAAGGCGGTCGAGTTCAGCCTCCCCCGTCTCGGTCCAGCCCGCCCGCAGTCGCTCGATCACCGGCGTTGTGGTGCGGTGGTGCATGTCGCCCATCAGGCGGCGGGTCTCCTCGTCCACGATCGCCAGTGCCTGCGGCAGTTCCCGCTGCCGGCTCTGGCGGTTGACCGCGCACGCCGCTGCGAGATCGTCCACGCAATACAGCCACACCCCCGGCCGTTGTCCGATCCGCGGATCGAAGTCACGGGGCACGGCGAGGTCGAGCACCACCAAGGGCCGTCCCTCACGGCGGCCCTCGGCCCGCATGAAAAGATCGAGCGGCACGACATGGCCGCTGGCGCCGGTCGTGCTCACCACAAGATCGGCCGCCACGAGTTCGCGTTCGAGGTCGTCGAAGGCGGCCGGCCGCGCGTCGAGTCGCGCGGCGAGGTCGTTGGCCCGGGCCGCCGTGCGATTGACGATGGCCACCTCCCGGGCGCCGGCCGACCGCAGATACCGCAGTGTCTCGGCGGCCATCTTGCCCGCGCCCACGAGCAGCACCCGCTTGTCGTCGAACCGCTGGAAGACACCGCTGGCGAAGTCGGCCACGGCGACGCTCGGAATCGACACCCGCTCGCGGCCGAGCGCCGTCTCGCTGGCCACGCGCTTCGCCGTGCGGAGCGCCGCCTGAAACATGCCGGCCGTGAGCGGCCCCGATGTCCGGCTGTCCTGGGCGATGGCCCATGCCTGCTTCACCTGGGCGAGGATCTGCGGCTCGCCGAGCACCATGCTGTCGAGGCCGGCCGCCACACCGAACAGGTGCCGCACCACCGCCTCGTCGTGCTCCCGTGAGAGCACGGGGGCCAGCGCGGCCGCATCGATGCCCCGGCACTCGGCCAGGAACGAGACCAGTTGCTCCGGAGGGGGCGCCGACTGGTGGTTCTCACCGGCGACGTAGAACTCGACCCGGTTGCAGGTCGAGAGGAGCACGCCCTCACGGCCGGGAAAGCGCTCACGAAAACGCGTCAGCGCCTCGGCCGCCTGCTCGGCCGAGAAGGCGAGCCGTTCCCGCAGTGCGAGAGGCACGGTGCGATGAGTGCCGCCGACGAGTGCGAGCATCATGACACGGCCTCGATGCCCGACGCCGTGACGGCATCGATGACGACCGGATCGATCGGGGCCGGCTTTCCGTGCCGCGTCGATCCGAGCAAGCCCCACGCGATCGAACCGGACAGCACGGCGAGGCTCACGAGCGAGACCCAGGCGGTCGTCCGGCCGGCATCGGGCCGCCGCCGCACGGCGATCGTGATCCAGTACGCGGCGAAGAGCCAGGCCACCACCGCCGCCATTCGCAGCAGGACCGGGTCGGTCCAGGGAACGGTTTCCATCAGCCCGCGGCCGTGGTTGACCGCGTTGAGCACGATCCCGGAGACGAAGCCGGCCCCGGCCGACCATGCGGCGATCGCCGGCGTGCGGGCGGTCACGTTCGCGAGCCGTTCGAGGCTCGGCATCCGGAAGCCCTGCAGCGGCGCCCGCTTCCGCGCCAGCCGGCCGGCCTGGATGAGCCACATCAGCCCGGCGATCGCGCCGAGCACCACGCTGACGCTCGCCACGAGATGGAAGCCGCCGTGGATGGCCCCCCAGAACCGCGAGGCTGCATCGTGCAGGAAGGGCTCCCGGCTGGAGACGGTCGCCGCGCCGATGAGCGCCAGCACGATTGGCAGCAGGAACAGTCCGACCGGCGTCCGCGGGTTGATGGCCGTCAGCCAGAGATACCCCGCCGCCAGCAGCCAGGCCGCCAGCAGATACCAGTCGAACGGACTGGAGAGGGGCGCGGCCCCTGCATGGATGGCCCGCCACCCCAGGAACAGCGTCTGGGCGAACAGGCCGGCAGCCGCAAAAAACACCATCGCGGCGCCGCGAACGCCCGAGCGGAAGACGAGCCGCGAGGCCTCGCAGGCGAGCGCCACGGCATAGCTCGCCGCAAAACAGACAATCGAGATGCCGGACAGGAAGGCGGCCATGCGATTTCCGGGTGGGGGTCGATCCGCACCATTGTAGTTGTGAACGGCGGCCTGCCGATGCCCCGCGGCTGACTTATACTTGCCCCACGATGACACCCTCCCAAGCCATCCCGCCGTCCCCCCGGTCGACCGAATCGCTGATGCTGCGGGCCTGCCGGCTCGAACCGGTGGAACGGACGCCCGTGTGGCTGATGCGGCAGGCGGGCCGCTATCTGCCGGAATACAGGGCGATTCGCGACACGGTGGGGTTCATGGAACTCTGCAAGACGCCCCGGCTGGCCGCGGAGGTGATGATCGCCACCGTCCAGCGTCTGGGCGTCGATGCGGCGATCATCTTCAGCGATCTGCTCCCGATCCTCGAGCCCATGGGGCTCGAGCTCGAGTTCGCCCAGGGCGAGGGGCCGGTGATCCACAACCCGGTCCGCACGGCGGCCGACGTTGCCCGGGTGCGGGAGCTCACCGACATCGACCGGCTCGGCTTCGTGATGGACACCGTCCGCGCCACCCGGGCCGGTCTCGACGCCTCGATCCCGGTGATCGGCTTCGCGGGCGCCCCGTTCACGCTCGCCGGCTACTGCATCGAGGGGGGCACGAGCAAGGCGTGGCTCCACACGAAGTCGCTGATGTACGCCCACGAATCGGCCTGGCACGACCTCGCCGATCGGATCGCCCGTGCGGTGAGCCGGTATCTCGTCGCCCAAATCGATGCCGGGGCGGAGATCGTGCAGATCTTCGACAGCTGGGTGGGCTGCCTCTCTCCCGCCGACTACCGCCGCTACGTGCTGCCCCACAGCCGCACGGCGATCGCCGCAGCCGCCGAACGGGTGCCGACGATCCACTTCGCCACCGGCAACCCGGCGCTCCTGCCGCTGTTGCGCGAGGCCGGGGGCTCCGTGATCGGCATCGACTGGCGGATCGATCTGGATGCCGCGTGGGAGATCGTGGGGCACGATCGTGCCGTGCAGGGCAATCTCGACCCCGCGGTCCTCTTCGCCGACCGCGACACCGTCCGCCGGTGTACGCAGGAGATCCTCGCCCGCGCCGCCGGACGCCCCGGTCACATCTTCAACCTCGGCCACGGCATCATGCCGCACACACCGGTCGAGAACGTGCTCGAGCTGATCGCGACCGTGAAGGGGGGCTGATCCCGGGCCCTTGTCCCGCCACGGTGACGGCACTTGGCGGCCCACCCTCGCCAACAGCCCACCCGGCGTGGTAAACCGGCGTGTTGCGCGCCGGCAGGCCTCCGGCGTCGGTTCGTCGCGCAACACGTCGCCACCCCGAACCGGCAGCATGAAGACTCTCGAGCAGCGCCTCTTTCATCTTTTCCCCGCGGCTGACGTCGCCCGGGCCCGCACGATCACGCCCGCTTCCGTCGTCTGCCCGCGGGTCGGGCAGGTGAAGGCCACGGTCATCGGCGAGGATGGCGACGAGCATGAGGTGCATCTTGAACTCTCCGCCCACCGCCGCGGCGGGATGACGCTCGAGACCACGTGTTCGACGCCGGCGGGCAGGGCCGGACGGCCCTGCTCCGTGCTTGCCGCGGTGCTCCTCGAGGTGGACCGCCGCCGGCTGCTTTCCGGCATCCACGACCAGACTCCGGTCGCGCTCTCCATCGTCGCCGACGACCCGACGACCCAGGACGAGCCCGCAGACGACATCGACGACGAGACCGATGACATCGCCGGCGACACCGGCACCCAGCCGGCCGCACAGATGGCGGACGAGCCGACGACGGCATCGACATGGACGCCGCCGCCTTCCGCCCGCCGTGGCTCCCAGCGGCTCCCTCCGTGGGCCGCCGAACTCGAGGAACGCCGCCGGCTCGTCGAACCCGCCGTGCGGTCCCACGCCCTCGTCATTCCCGACCAACGCCGGGCAGGCGGTGCGCTGGTGTTCGTGCTCGACCTGGGTGCGTCGGCCGATGCGCGGGCCGCCGTGCTCGTACCCTCGCGGATGCAGCTCGACGTGGCCGGCAACGCGACGGGGCGGCCGCGGCCGGTCGTACTCGGCCCCGGGGAGGTCGAACTCGACCAGCTCGAGCCCCAGGAACGGTCGATCGTGGAGCAGCTCGTGGGCGCGGCGGCGGCCGGTCAGGTCGCCCTCCCGGAGCCGCTGGAACGGCGGATGATCTCCCGGGTGGTCGTCAGCCCGAAGTCGGCGGCCACGCATCTCGCGATGCTCTGCGAGGCCGGCAGGCTCGTCGTCCAGCCCGAACCGCGGCGGGATCCGGAGCGGGTCGTGCCGCTGACGTGGGACGGCGGCACGCCCTGGGAGTTCGCCTTCGTGCTGGAGCCGGACGACGAGGACGTGCGGCCGGCCAAGCCGCGCAGCCCCGCCGCAAACGACGACGAACCGCTCCCCCGGCCCGCGAAGGCGACGCTCCGCGGGATGCTCGTCCGCGGCAGCCAGCGAAAGCCGCTCAGCGAACCCAAGGCTGTGCTCCGCGCCGGGCTCGTCGTCTTCTCCGATCGCATCGCGCGGCTCCAGTCGACAGCCGACGCCGGCACGGCCGCCGTCTCCTCGGGCTGGATGGAACAGTTCGAGCGGCGTGGGCCGATCGAGATCGCCTCCTCCCAGGTGGACGGGCTGATTGAACGCCTCGCGATGCTCTCCGACGTGCCCCGGCTGGTGCTGCCGGCCTGGACCGGCTGGCGGATCGAGTCCGGGGCGCCCCAGCCCAAGCTCGTGCTCGACGACTCGCCCGCCCTGTCGACCGAGGAACCGGCGGCGCCGGGCGGACGGCGGCGGCAGCAGACCCGCGTGCAACTGGCGGGCCGGGTCTGGTTCGACTACGCCGGCATGATGATCGCGGCCGACGACCCGGCCGGCGGCACCGCCGACGCGAGTCGCCGCATCTTCGTCCGCCGCGATCGGGCGGCGGAACGCGACGCGCTCGCCCTCCTGCCCAAGCACGGCGCCACCGCACCCCGGGGACAGGCGCTCGACTACACGACCGCCACGCACCATGTGGAGATCCCGCGAAACAGACTCGACAGCTCGGTGTCGCAGCTCGCGGCGTCCGGCTGGATGGTCGAGGTCGCGGGCCGGCGCTACCGCCCCGCGGGCAGCGTGGCCTGGAACGTCACCAGCGGCATCGACTGGTTCGAACTCTCCGCCGCGATCGACTTCGGCGGCGTCACGGCAGAACTCCCCGCGCTGCTCGAGGCGATCGCCCGTGGCAGCCGGTCGGTGGAGCTCCCCGATGGCTCGATCGGGATCCTCCCCGACACGTTCGCCCAGGAGTTCGAGCCGATGGCCGCCCTCGCGCAACGGCACGACGGCAAGCTCCGGTTTGGCCGGATCCAGATGGCACTGCTCGACGCGCTGCTCGCCGGCCAGCCGCAGTCACACGTCGACGAGGCGTTCGACCGGCTCCGCGAGCAACTCGCCTCGGGCGAGCAGCCCGAGGCGGAACCGGAGCCCCCCGGCTTCCAGGGCACGCTGCGGCATTATCAGCGGGAGGGCCTCGGCTGGCTGGTGTTCCTCGAGAAGCTCGGCGTCGGTGGCTGCCTCGCCGACGACATGGGTCTCGGCAAGACGATCCAGGTGCTCGCCCTGCTCGCCCGGCGGCAGGCCGACGTCCGTGCGGCGGGGCTTCCGCACCGGCCGTCGCTGGTCATCGTGCCCCGCAGCCTCGTCTTCAACTGGATCGAGGAGGCGAAGAAGTTCGCGCCGGAACTGAAAGTCGTCAATCACACCGGCACCACCCGCGCCGACGAGACCGGCACGCTGACCGACTGGGACATCGTGATCACGACCTACGGCACGCTGCGGCGCGACATCATCGCCCACCGTGAGACGGAGTTCGATTACGTCATCCTCGACGAGGCGCAGTCGATCAAGAATGCGGCGAGCCAGGCCGCCAAGGCCTGCCGGCTCCTCAGGGCCCGGCATCGCCTCGCGCTCACCGGCACCCCCGTGGAAAACCACATCGGCGAACTCTGGAGCATCTTTGAGTTCCTGAATCCGGGACAGCTCGGCAGCGCATCGCGATTGCGGAAGTTTCTCGCCGACGGCCGCGGCAGCACCGACATCGTGGCCCGTGCCGTCCGTCCCTACCTGCTCCGCCGGACCAAGTCGCAGGTGCTCTCCGATCTGCCCGAGAAGACCGAGCAGACGCTCTTCGTGGAGCTTGGCGAGACGCAACGCAAGGCCTACGACGAACTCCGCGAACACTTCCGCGCGGAACTTGCCGGACGGATCGGCCGCATGGGCATCGGCCGCTCCCGGATCGCGGTGCTCGAGGCGCTCCTGCGGCTTCGGCAGACCGCCTGTCATGCGGGTCTCGTCGATCACGCACGGGTCGATGAGTCGTGCGCCAAACTCGACACGCTGCTCGAACAGCTCGACGAGGTGCTCGACGAGGGGCACAAGGTGCTCGTCTTCAGCCAGTTCACCAGTTTTCTCGCGATCCTGCGGAGGCGGCTCGACGAGAAGAAGACCGTCTACGAATACCTCGACGGTCGCACGACGGACCGGCAGGCGCGGGTCGTGCGGTTCCAGGAGGATCCCGACTGCCGGCTGTTCCTCGTGAGCCTCAAGGCGGGCGGGCAGGGCCTCAACCTCACGGCCGCCGACTACATCTACATCCTCGACCCGTGGTGGAATCCCGCCGTGGAGGCCCAGGCCGTCGACCGGGCCCACCGCATCGGGCAGACCCGGCGGGTGTTCGCCTACCGGCTCATCGCCCGCGACACGGTCGAGGAGAAGATCCTGGCCCTCCCGGACCGCAAGCGGGAGTTGGCTGAGTCGATCGTGCGGGCCGACGAGACGATGATCGCCAGCCTCACTCCCGAGGACGTGGAGCTTTTGCTCTCGTAGTCGCCCTCATGAAAATCTCACGTTTCGTCAACCGTCTCGGGGTCGACTATCCTCGACACGATGACACCGCAGCATGAGACGAGCCTCGCCGACCAGGATCCCCACGAGGAGTCGAAGCCCGTGCCCTTGAAAAACCGTGGGACACAGGATCAGGCGAAACCCAGGGTGCTGGTCGTCGACGACGAGGAGGATCTTCTCGAACTCGTCCGCTACAACCTCACCAAGGAAGGCTACGCCGTCGAGTGCGTGGGCAGCGGGGAGGAGGCGCTGAAGGCGGTCCGCCGGCAGATCCCCGACCTCATCGTGCTCGATCTGATGCTGCCCGCGGTGGACGGCCTCGAGGTCTGCCGCAGGCTCAAGGCCGACACGAAGACCCGTGACGTTCCCATCGTCATGCTCACCGCCAAGAGCGAGGAGAGCGACATGGTCGCCGGCCTCGACCGCGGCGCCGACGATTACATCTCCAAGCCGTTCAGCCCTCGCGTGCTCACCGCCCGCGTCAAGGCGATCCTGCGGCGCGAGGACGCCCGCCGGCGGGAGGAGCAGGAGACCACGATCGACGTCCATGAACTCTCCATCCATCCCGGCCGACACGAGGTCACGCTCGCCGGGAACCCCGTGGAACTCACCTACACGGAGTTCGCCCTGCTGCAGTTTCTGGCCAAGCGGCCCGGGTGGGCCTTCACGCGGACGCAGATCGTCGATGCCGTGAAGGGGGAGGACTATCCCGTCACCGAGCGGTCGGTGGACGTGCAGGTCGCGGGCCTGCGGCGGAAGCTCGGCGACCAGGGGCACTACATCGAGACGGTCCGCGGCGTGGGCTACCGTTTCCGCAGCTGAGCGACCCGCCGACGGCGATTCCGTCGTGGGCGGCGCTTTCCCGCGGTCCCTGCGGATGCGACACTTTCCCCCGCCGTCCTCCCCTCCGTCTTCGGCCGAGCCGCCACGCCCATGCCCCGCACCCGACTCGTCTGGCATCTCTTCGCGGGCTGGTGTGCGCTCGTGGCCACGACGCTGGCCGTCGGGTTCTGGATCACGAGCGTCCAGCTGGCGACCATCGCCGACGAGGCGCAGCGCACCAGGCTGACCGATTCGGCCCGGGGGCTCGCCGTCGTCTTGGGCGACGGCGACATCACCGCCGATCCTGCGGCCTTCGCCGAGCTGGCCCATGGCATGCTCGCATCGACCCGGATCGACGTGCGGCTCTTCACCCCTGAGGGCGGGCCGGTCACGCTCCCCACGGCCGCCCCGGCCCCCACGGCCACGGCAGGCGACGACGACCTGCTCGCCGCGGCGCGTGACGGCCGTGCGGCCAGCGCGAGCAACTCCGATCTCGCTTCCGGCCGGCGCTCGGTCGCCGTCGCCGTTCCCGTCGGTCCTCCCGGCCGGCCCACGGCGATTCTCCTGGCGACGACCGACACCGCGGATTCGGACCGCCGCCTGGCGGCCTGGCAGCGGCGATTGCTCGTCGGCTGTGCCGCCGCGGCGGCGTTCGCCTCGATCGGCGGCTACGCACTCGCCCGTCGGGTGGCCCGTCCCGTCGAGGAACTCTCGAACGCCACGGCGCGCATGGCGGCCGGCGACATCAGTGCGCCGATCCCGATGGCGGACGTGGCGGAGATCGCCGATCTTTCCGCGGCCCTCACCCGGCTCCGGGAGCAGCTCGTGGAACGCGGCCTGACCATCGGACGGCAGGGCACCCAGCAGGAGGCGGTGCTCGGCAGCATGATCGAGGGCGTGCTGGCGATCGACGCCCGGCAGCGGATCGTCGGGATCAATCGTGCCGCCGCCGACCTGCTCGCCGTCGAGGTCGAGCAGGCCATCCGGCGGCCGCTCCAGGAGGTGATCCGCAACCCCGACCTGCGGCGGTTCGCCCTCAAGGCCATCGATTGCCGTGAGCCGGTCGAGGACGACCTGCTGCTCGGGGGGGGGCGGGACCGGACCATTCGGCTGCGGGGCACGGCGCTGCGCGACCTGTCCGGCGACGGGGGCGCCGTGATCGTGCTCAACGACGTCACCGACGTACAGCGGCTCGAGAACGTCCGCCGGGATTTTGTCGCCAACGTATCGCACGAACTCAAGACCCCCATCGCCTCCATCAAGGGCTTCGTGGAGACCCTCCTCGACGGCGCGATGGACGACCCGGCCGACACCCGCCGGTTTCTCGGCATCGTCGCCCGTCAGGCCGACCGTCTCGCGGCGATCATCGAGGATCTGCTGGCCCTGTCGCGGATCGAGCAGAGCGAGGGGGCCGGCAACCTGCCGGTGGAGAACGTCGCCGTCGTGACCGTGCTGGCGGCGGCCGTGGACGACTGCAGACCACGGGCGGCCGAGAGAAGCATCGCGCTCGAGATTTCCTGTCCCGACAGCCTGACCGCCGCCGTCAACGCACCCCTCCTCGAACAGGCCGTCATCAACCTCGTGGACAACGCGATCAAATACACCGCCCCGGGGAAGACGGTCTGGCTCTCCGCCGCCCCCGAGCAGGCCGGAAACCTGGCGATCCGCGTCCGCGACGAGGGCTGCGGCATCGCCGCCGAGCATCTCCCGCGGCTCTTCGAGCGGTTTTATCGGGTCGACAAGGCCCGCAGCCGCAACCTCGGAGGCACCGGCCTCGGCCTTTCGATCGTCAAGCACATCGTGCAGGCGCACGGCGGCACCGTGGCGGTGGAGAGCGCTTCAGGGGTGGGAACGACCTTCACGATCAGCCTGCCGCTCGGACCGGGCTGATCGAGCCGAGCCGGCGACCCGTTCCGCAACGGCGGGGTCAGCCGCGGTCCCCGTTCGCTTTCCGGGCATGAAAATCGAGGATCTGCTGCCAGGCATCTTCCGGGGATTCCGCGTACGTGAACAGGTCGAGGTGCTCGTCGGCGATCACCCCGGCGTCGGACAGGTAGCGGAAGTCGATCACGTTCGACCAGTATTCGCGGCCGTAGAGGATGATCGGCACGGGCTGCATGCGATGGGTCTGCCGCAGCGTGAGCGTCTCGAACATCTCGTCGAGCGTGCCGAAGCCGCCCGGAAAGAGCACGACGGCCGCCGCGCGGAGGATGAAGTGGAACTTTCGCAGCGCGAAATATTTGAACTGAAAACAGAGTTCGGGCGTGATGAAGGGATTGGGCTGCTGCTCCGCGGGAAGCTTGATATTCAGCCCGATCGACTTGCAGCCGACGTCGAAGGCCCCGCGGTTGGCGGCCTCCATGATGCCGGGACCACCACCGGTGCTGATCACGTAGTCCCGCTCGTCCTCGCACTGGTTGTCGGTCGAAACGATCCGGGCGAATCGCCGGGCGTCGTCGTAAAACCGGCTCATCGACAGCAGCGTCTCGGACCGCTCCCGCTCGCGGGCCAGCCTCGGGTCGGTCGGCGCGGCCTCCGCCGCCCGCCGCGACTCCGCGAGTCGCCGCTCCGCCGCTGCACGTTCCACGATCTGCGTGCCGCCAAACACGATCACCGTTGACTTGATGTTGTCGGCCTGGAGGGCGAGCTCCGGCTTGCCGAGCTCGAGAAGCATCCGCACGCCCCGCATCTCCTCGCGGGTGAGGAGCTGAGGATCGTCCTGCGCGAGCAGATAGCTCGGTGAACCGAGGATCTGCTCCATATTTTCAGCGACGAGTGCGACGTCGTCGCCGAGGATGGCGTCGGGCAGTTCATTGCAGTCCCTGTTCGCCCCTGCGGCGGGCTTTGGTTTCTTGGCCATGGTGGCGGCTTGTGTCCCTTGTGTGTGGTGGTTCGGAGATCAGGCGTCGAGGTCCACGGTTTCACCGATCGTGGGCACATGAATATCCCAGCCGCGGCGGGATCCGAGAAACTCGGCCAGACCGCGGGCCGCGGGGGGCTCGCCGTGCACGAGGAAGGTCCGCCTCGGCGCCGGCAAGTCGCCGAGCCAACGGTCGAGTTCGTGACGGTCGGCATGGCCCGAGAGGGCGTCGACCTGCCTCACGACGGCACGCACCGGGATGTCGCGGCCGTGGATCCGCAGAAACTCCGCGCCGTCGATCAGGCTCCGGCCGCGGGTGCCCTTCGCCTGGAACCCGGCCACGAGCACCGTCGTCTTCGGGTCGGGCAGTCGGCGGGCGAGGTGGTGGAGAATCCGGCCGCCATTCATCATGCCGCTGGAGGCGATGACGATCCCGGGCCCGTGATGGTTGTTGATGGCCTTCGATTCATTGGCCGTCTTCGCCATCCGCACGAAGGGGCTCGCGAGCGACTCCGCTACGCCCTGCATTTTGGCCTCGCTGAAATCGTGCTCGCTGCCGTGCTTCTTGAAGACCTCCATGGCGTCGACGGCCATCGGCGAGTC
This sequence comes from Planctomycetaceae bacterium, assembly GCA_005773625.1. GTDB lineage: Bacteria > Planctomycetota > Planctomycetia > Pirellulales > UBA1268 > QWPN01. The sequence goes on from SXHR01000120.1 coordinate 14,069, forward strand.
GATCCAGACCGGCGTCTCGGGCACCCGTCCCGCCGCCATCAGGGTCCGCAGGAGATACACGAGTTGTTGGCAGCGGCCGATCGCGAACGACGCGACGAGCATCATTCCGCCCCGGCGCAGCGCCTCGTTGGTGACGGCCTCGAGTTCGTCCAGCGGCCGGGCCAGCGTGTGATCACGGTCCCCGTAGGTGCTCTCGCAGACGAGGTAATCGCAGGGCGGAGGCGACACCGGATCCTTGTAGAGCGGCGCTCCGAACCGGCCGACATCTCCCGAGAAGACGATCCGCAACGGGCCGCCGCCCCCGTTCCGCGGCAGCTCCATTTCGAGGAACGAACTGCCGAGCATGTGGCCGGCCTCGTGAAACCGGCAGCGCACGCCCGCTGCCGGGTCGAACCACACCTGCCGTGGCACCGACCGGACCAGCCGCAGGGCCTGATCGACATCCCGCTCCTCGTAGAGCGGCAGCGCCGGGCGGTGCCGGGAATAGCCCTTGCGGTTGGCGTAGAGCGCGTCTTCCGCCTGGCATTTGGCCGAGTCGTAGAGCAACAGCCCCAGCAGGTCGGCGGTGGCCGGCGACGTCAGGATCGGGCCTCTGAATCCCTCACGGGCCAGCCGCGGCAGGAACCCGGAGTGGTCGATGTGTCCGTGGGTCAGCACCACGGCGTCGATCGAAGCGGGCGGCACGGCGAATCGATCCCAGTTCCGTTCGCGAAGTTCCTTCTCGCCCTGGAACAGTCCGCAGTCGACGAGAACACGGCGACCGCCGGCCTCGACGAGATGCCGCGAACCCGAGACCACGCTCGCCGCACCCAAGAAACTCAGTGTCGCCATGAATGCTCCATGCCGCCCACGGCGGCTGCTCCCGATGGTTCCGCGACTGATCCTTTACCGGTCATTTATCGAGCAGGCGGTCGTTCACTGCCGTGCACCGTCCGCCCGGACACCGCGATCGTACCCTCACCGATCGAGAACGACTCGAGCCAATGGCTCGGGCCGCCCTCCCCGTGCTTCGAGGGAATGGAGCACACAAGCCCGCTCCGCCCGTCCAGCGGCCGCGGCACCGTCACCACCCCCAGCGGCCGGCAACGCCTCGCGATCTCCGCCAGAATCGGCCCACGCGGCAGCGGCAGCCCTCCCAGCCGCACGTCTTCCAGGACGATCGCCAGTTGATTCGGCTCCCGCAGCCGCACCTCGGCCGTCGCCCACGCGACGGTCGAGAACAAACCCGCACCGAGTCGCCAACCGACCTCGATCCGCCTCGGTGTCAGCCGGACGCGCGGCTCGGAGACCATGCCGGGAAGCAGCCCTCGATGGTTTCGCTCCAGATCCGTCGCCAACCAGGCGTTGATGTCGTCCTCGTCGATCGCCGCCTCCCAATCGCCCGGACGCTCGACCGCCGAACGAAGGGCCGACAGGTCGCTCACCAGCCGCCGGGCCGAGGCTTCCTGTCCGAGCCCGTGCGCGACGGCCATCCGCTGGCCGTAGAACGCGGGTTGGTGCCGCACGACGGCGGCCAGGCCGCAAACGAGGATCGCCAGGGCCAGCGCACTTCCTCCCCCGACTCTTTTGAAGCCGCGGCTCCACCCCATCGCGGACGATCCCGGCACGGAATCGGCCGGGCGTGTCGCGGAGGGATCCGGGGGCTTGGCGGCAGCTGGCATGACCCAATCCTGCCATGACTGTTGGGAAACCGATAATCCGGTCCGGGAGGCACCCCCCGGCAGGCCGCCGGGACCGCACCCTGCGGCGGCCCCGGCGACCCGAATCCGGAAGATCAGCCTGCTACACCCAGCAGGCGGGGGATGGGCAGTTCCGTGACGCCTTCGAGAGTGACGGTCCCCAGGATCTCGTCGTTGAGTTCGTCGCGGAGCACGCGGACATTGGGGGGTGCCTCGATGCCGATCCGCACCTTGTCGCCACTGACCCGGACCACCGTCACCACGACCGATTCGCCCACCCGAATCCGTTCGTTCTGCTTGCGTGAAAGCACGAGCATCGAGCCCCTCCGTTGTAAGAGTCTGAAGTCAATGGTTTGCTTGGATGTATCACAGATAGTGTACGGATGTCAACTTACCGGCCGCGGCCATGTCCGCGAGCACGATCCGCGTGTTCTCCGGACCACCGCCCGGTGCCGCCCCTCCCACCCCTTCGCATCCCGTCGCTGCGGACTGGGAAAGATGTGCGACGCAGGAAACATCGGCCGGTCAGGCGGAGTTTCTTGCCCGGCGGGAAAACTCCTCCGCGCAGACCAATCGTGACGGCGGGGGATGGAGGCGGCCGGCTCCGCTCATGAACCGGGCGGTTCCGACCGAGCGTCCCCGGAATCTTCGCGGTCCGCAAACAAGACCAGGTCGACCGGCTCGGCGGTGGCGATGTGGGACTTCGCCTCCTCGATGCGATCCAGATCGCCCGCCAGCAGACGCGGGTGCTGCTTGTGAACGCACCGCAGCCGCTCCGTGCGGACATCGAGCGGCGCGAGGCGGGGATCGATTTCAAGGGTCACTTCGGCGGGGATCGCAGCGGCGTCCTCGAGGCGACGATTCACCGCGAGCCTGGGAAACGGCGGAATCCCGCCCGGGTGCAGGAGCGCCTTGAGGAGGATCGCGGTGTCCGCAAATCGTCGATAGGTGGCGGCGGCTTCCCTGCTCGGTGCCTCATCGTAGGCCACGGCATATCTCACCCGCGGGCCGACGAGCTCGATGCCGGCGGCCGTCCGCGTGAAGCCGCTCTCGAAATCGGGGCCACCGGCCCAACGCACGAGGCGGTCATCGCTCGACCGGGCCCACTTCGCAAGCGACACGCTCAACCGCTCGAGGCGGATCATGTCGACCTGCGTCTTGAGTTGCCGGACGGGGTCGATCACGAGCACCCGCTCCCGTGCGGGATCGTGCAGCACGATCTCGCCAAGGGTCATGTCGCCCTTGCGGTCGGCCGGGAGCTCGAGAAAGTCCCAGGCGACCCCCTCGTGAAACAGCGTCAGGCTGCGGGCGACGGGGCGATCGGCGTCGTCGGCGAAGAGTTCGCTTTCGACACGCATCTCGCACACCCGCGGTTCGCCGGCCGTGTCGGCGGCCAGAGGCGGTGTCAGGAACAGCGTGACGATCGTCACGACCGCCGCGCCGGCGGCGAGACGGTGATCCGAGCCGGTCGAAAACCGATCCATGCGAGAGCCCTCCGAGGCGGCCGGGAGGGTAGCAGCAGGCGGCGTCCCCCCCAAGACAGACTCTGCCCGCGAAACCATGGCTTTTACCCCCCCCGCCCGCGGTCGCTGGCCGTGGATAGAGTTTGTCTGAGCGGGGATGCGACGAAGATCGACCGGGGAAACCCTCGGCGTTTCCACCGGTCGATCCAGTGGACAAAGGTCATGGATGACTTTGCCCCCGGACAGCTAGCTTCGACTTTTGCAGTTTTCGGAGGCATGAGAAGTCACCCGTCGCGTAGGTCGGGGGTGCCCATGCCCCGACCTACGCGAC
>SXHR01000121.1:0-4307 GCA_005773625.1 Planctomycetaceae bacterium
TCGTGGGCCTCCTGGGCGCTCTCGTTGGAGCTGGACTACGACCGCGGCTTCTCCGGGACGTAGGCGTTTCCGTGACGCTTCTGCAGGTAGCCGCGGGCCATCTCGATCGCCTCCCGGGAGAGGTTGGTCGAGTCGGTTCGCATGTAGGTGATCAGGCCCACCCGTCCCTCGTTGGGCAGGTCGATGCCCTCGTAAAGCTGCTGGGCGATCCGCATCGTGCGGTCGGTCGACATGCCGAGCTTGCTGCTGGCGGCCTGCTGGAGCGTGCTGGTGATGAAGGGGGGGTAGGGCCTCGACCGGGTCCGTGTGACGTCGATCGACTCGACGGTGTAGCGGGCCTTCGGGTCGGGGCGGCCGGTGAGGCGGATCGTGTTTTTGCCGCGGCCCTTGGCCGAGTCGTCAGTCTCACGGGCGATCACGATGTCGAGCAGACCTGCCGCCTCGGCCGCGGACCGGACCGCTCCGGACAGATCGACCGTCGAGGTGTTTTCCGCCTCCACCTTGAAAGCCTTGCCGCCGACCTCGACGAGGTCGCAGGCGAGCCCACGATGGTCGGCGAGCCATGCCATCCGGTCGCGAACGAGAGGCGGACGGCCCCGCTCGTCACGGCGGGCCATGAAGCTGGTCCATTGCTCGTGAAGCGCGCCCGCACCGACGTCGAACGTCATGCAGGCCGAGATCTCCCAGGATTCCGAAGGAGTGAAGGCCCGGATCTCCTGTTCCCGATCGACCACGATCCGCGTGGCCACGCTCTGCACGCGGCCGGCGCTCAGGCCGCCGGCCACCTTCTTCCAGAGAATGGGCGACACCCTGTAGCCCACGATCCGATCGACGATCCGCCGGGCCTGCTGGGCCTCGACCCGGGGCATGTTGATGGCCCGGGGCGACTGAAAGGCCCGCTGAACCTCCGATTTCGTGATCGCATCGAACGTCACCCGCTTGGCGTACGTCGGGTCCACCCCGAGCACCTGCGTGAGGTGCCAGGCGATCGCCTCCCCCTCGCGATCCAAGTCGGTCGCGAACCAGATGTCGCTGGCGACCTTCGCCAAACGGCGGAGTTCGGTGACGGTCTTGGTCTTATCGCTGTCGATCTCGTAGGTGGGGGCGAAATCGTGTTCGAGATCGACGCCCGGAACCGGCTCCTTCCGGCCCTTGGCCGACTTGCTGGGGAGGTCGCGGATGTGGCCGATCGACGCCTTGACCACGAATCCCGGCCCCAGATACTTCTCGATCGTCTTGGCCTTTGCGGGGCTCTCCACGATCACCAGCTGGTAGTCCCCCTTGGGCACGGCGGAGCCCCGGGGGCTGTCCGTTCCCTTGGGGGCGGAGCCGCGGCGCATCGTTGCTCGCTTGGACGTCTTCTTGGCCATGGAGGGGTTCGCAGGGGGGCGGCGGAAGCGGTTTATGGTGACGCGAAGGGCACATCGGGATTGGCGCAGGAAGCCCCAGCGCTACAATCGGCGACCTGTTGCCGCTCGTTCCGCGGCCTCCCAGCGTTACCCTCCGCGCTCTTTCCTTGTCAAGCCTCGGCGGTTTCGCCGTCAGGCAAACAGCCCAAGGCGGTGCCATGGCCGGCTCATTCGGAATCTTTCGCCAGTACGAAAAACTCGCACTGGCTGGTCTGGCGATCATGGCGATGCTCGCCTTTTTCGTGCTGCCCCCGATCCTGCAGATGGGGGCCGGGGCGGGCGGCGCCGATCCGATGGCGGTCGCATGGAAGGGGGGCGGGCTCCGTGAAAGCGGTCTGCAGCGGGCCGTCATCATGCGCAAGGTGATGAATCAGTTTCTCGTCGAGACGATGGCCGCGGCCGGTCAGGATCCGTCGCGGATGAGGCTCGCCGACGACGAAAAGGACGTCGTCGACACGCTCCTGCTGGCAAAGGAGGCCGAGGCGAATGGAATCGTGGTGAGCAACACCGTGATCAATCAGTTTCTCTCGGAGTGGACCAACGACCTCGTCCGGCCCGAACAGTTCGACGAGATCGTGTCGCGGATCGGCGGCCGCATGGGCATCTCGCAGCAGGACGTCTTCGAGTCCCTGCGAACGGTGCTGATGGCCCGGCGCATGGAGACCCTCCTCCTCGGCGGCATCGGTTTCGAGGGCAGCACTCCGGGCATGCGGTGGGACTACTTCCGGCGGCTCGAGCAGGGCGCGACGATCGAGGCCGTGCCGGTGGTGGTGGAAAACTTCGTCGACAAGCTCCCCGAGCCCCCGGAGTCCGCGCTGCGATCCTTCTACGAGACCTACAAGGACGAACTCCCCGAGGCCCGCAGCGCCCAGCCGGGGTTCCGGCAGCCGCACCGGGCGCGATACGACTTCCTCGTCGCCAAACCGGATGTGTTTCGCGAGGAGGAGGAAAAGAAGATCACGGCCGAGCAGATCGAGGCCTTCTACGAGGAACGGAAGGCCGCCCTCTACAAGGTGAAGCCGGCCGAGGCCGCCGATGCGGCCGCCAAGGAGCCGGGCGATGCCAAGGAGCCGGGTGACGCCAAGAGCGAGGGGACGAAGGCAATCCCGGCCGAGCCGGCGAAAAACGCCGACCCGGCCGAGGCCGGGAAGCCGGCGGAGGGCAAGAAACCGGCGGAGGGCGGAAAGCCGGCCGGTGCCTCGCTGGGCCGCGGGTCGATGCGGCAGGTGGCGTTCCGGCAGCCGGGTGGCGACAAGCCCGCTGCTGAGGCAAAAGCCGCGGAGAAGGAGCCTGCCGCCCCGGCCGAGACCCCGGCTGCCGACAAGCCCGCGGCCGAGTTCGAGCCGCTCGAGAAAGTGCAGGACGACATCCGCAAACGTCTCACCGACGAGGCGGTCGGGAAGCGGATCACGGCGATCTTCGATGCCGCCAAGACCGACGTCGCCAGGTATGGTGAGTCGCTCGCCCTCTGGCAGGTTGCCGGCGAGGGGGCCGGGCCGGTTCCCGTGGCGCCCGACGTCAAGAAGATGGCCGAGGTGCAGGGGCTCGAAGGCGGCCGGTCCGACCTGGTCAACGCGACGCAGGCCTTCGCCGCAGGCGGCATCGGCGGGAGCTTCGAGTTCGCGATGTCGCGCGAGTTCGGCGTGCGGCAGCAGCGCTGGATCGACATGATCTTCGGACCTGGGGCCCCGATGCTGCAGGCGGTGACGTCCCGCGACATCGAGGGCAACCGCTACCTCTCCTGGAAGACCGAAGACCAGCCCGAGTTCACCCCGTCGTTTCAGTCGGCCCGGGAGGACGTGCTCCGCGCCTGGCGGATCGTCGAGGCCCGTCCGCTGGCGCGGAAGGCGGCGGAGGAGATCGCCGCGGAGGCCGGGAGCGGCACGTCGCTGGAAGACGTGGCCAAGGCCCGTGGTTCGATCGACGTCGAGAAGGTCGGCCCGTTCACCTGGCTGACGCGGGGCACCGCGCCGTTCGGCTCGGCGCCCGTGCTCTCCCAGCCCGACGGCCTGGCGATGCCGGGCGAGGAGATCATGAAGACGGTGTTCGGGCTCGAGACCGGCCGGACGGCGGTCGCCTTCAACGAGCCGAAGACGGTCTGCTACGCGATCCGCCTGGTGGCATTCGAGCCCGGGCAGGCCGATCTCGAGGCGCTCTTCCTGGCCGCCTCGCAGGATCCGCGTCGCCTCGCGGCGGTGGCCGAAGACGACACCCGCGAGGTCTACGATCGATGGATGAAGGCGATCGAGGAGCGGCATGCCGTCTCCTGGAAGCGCGAGCCCCGCGGTCCCGAGTTGCGGTGAGTCGCCCCGGGGCCGGGCCTCACGGCCCCGGCGGCTCCGACGGTCAGCGGCGCGGCTTGAGCACGACCGTCGCCAGGGGCGGGAGCGTGAGCGTGACGGAGAAGTCGCGGCCGTGATGCGGCCGCGGCTCCGCCTCGAGGGCGCCGGCGTTGCCGAGGTTGCCCCCCCCGTACCAGGCCGAATCGCTGTTGAAGACCTCGTCGTAGGTGCCGCCGTGCGGCACGCCGAGTCGGTAGCCTTCGCGGGGCACCGGCGTGAAGTTCGAGCAGGCGACCACGAAGTCGGCGGGGTCCTTCGCCTTGCGCATGAAGGAGAGCACGCTGTCCTGCCAGTTGTGGCAGTCGATCCACTCGAAGCCACGGCCGTCGAAGTCGAGTTCGTGGAGCGACCGCTCCCGTCGCACGAGCGCGTTGAGGTCGGCGAGTGACCGGGCGAGGCCCTTGTGCTTCTCCCATTGCACGAGGTGCCATTGCAGGCTCGTGTCGAAATCCCACTCCGACCACTGTCCGAACTCGCTCCCCATGAAGAGGAGCTTCTTGCCCGGGTGGCACCACATGTAGGCGTAGAGGAGCCGGAGGTTGGCGAACTTCTGCCA
>SXHR01000122.1:0-19419 GCA_005773625.1 Planctomycetaceae bacterium
CACCAGCACGCTCTTGACCGCGTTTGTCATTCCGGCGATCTATCCGTGGTTCGTGCCGCGGTCGGTCCTTCCGCCTCCGTCCGCCTCTCCCGGGCAGTGAGGCACCGCCGCACGAGCGGGTGATCCTGACGCTGTCGTGATGATCGATTCGAGTGTGGCTCGGGTGCGAGACCTGCCGTATACTTCGCCCTGAGGCGGTCCTCCCAGCCGGGTTCATGTCATGATTCGCAGCCTCCGCAAACTGCTGATCGCCCCGGCGGTCCTCGCGACCATCCTCGCGGGCGTTCAGTCGTCGCTTGGCGAGAATCGCCCGCTCGAAACGGGAGTCTCCAAGTCAAACGACCGTGGCCACGACGGCAGTCGAGAAGACGATTCGGGCACCCGATCCGAGCAGGTCGGGGAGGACGAGAGCGAAGAGCAGGACGATCGTGAACTGCATCTCTTCGCCACGTCGGAGCTCTGCAGCACGTTGAATGGCGACGTTGCCTGCCTGCCGAGCGCCATGGGTCACGCGACGCCGAGGACCGGCCGCCGCTCTTCCCTGGGCCGCGACCCACCGGCGGCGCTCTGACGCGCTCCACGGCCGTCCCCATGCGGCCGCGTGATTGCTTCGTGACGGAGATGCCCGGAGACCGCGACGGCGGCCTCGCCCGGCATGCCCTGCCTCGCTCAGCACCGACCTCCCGACACGGCCATGCACCAGCCACACGCCTCCCTCGAAGACATGATCGCGACGGCCGCCCGGTTCCTGCCACCGCAGGGGCCGATCGACTCGTTTGTCGCCCAGAATCCCCTTCAGGGCTTCGAGGACCTGCCGTTCGAGGAGGCGGTGATCCGGGCGGCGCGGCTGTATGGCGCCCAGCCGTTCCTGCCCGAGACCGCCTACCGGGAGGAACTCGCCAAGGGACGAATCCGCATCACGGACCTCGAAGCGGTGCTCGCCGCCGATCTCGGCGGCCGCCGACTCGCGCCGCTCGCCGGCGGGCGGGCGACGCTCGGCCGCCTGCACCTGCAACTCCTGCTCCACGGCGTTCGCATGGAGAGTGACGTGGCAGTCCGCTGGACGCTGACGGAGAGCCGCTCCATTGAACGGCTGCGCGACGACCTCGAGCCGCAGATCCGGGCTCGGCTCCTCGCCTCCGTCGATCCTGCGTCCGACCACTCATCCCCGGGGTCGATCGCCCCCGGCGTGATCGACGGCCGCGTCGCCAGCGAACTGTGGCACGCCTGCGTCGAGATGACCGCCGGCGCGCGTGCGGCGGTGGTGCACGACCAGCCCCCGCTTCGCCATCGCGACCTGATCCTCGCGAGCGTGCCGACGCTCGACACCGATGCCCTCGTCCACCCGTTGCTGATCCGCATGGTCGCCGCGTTTCTAGACCAGGGCGTGGCGGCATGGCCGATGCCCGACCGGGATCAGGGCCTGCTGGCGGCCGTCGCCGGCGTCTATTCGGGACGGCTCGGCCCCGTGGAGCCCTGGAGCCGGGAGTTGCCCGACCGTCTGCGGAGGATCCGCGGAGCCTGCGACCGGGGCGACGACCCAAGGAAGGTCGCGCTCGACGTGATCGCCGCCGAACTGCGTCGGCTCGGCGTGCCGGAACCGTCGTGGCAGGATTTCATGACCGAATCGCTCGTCGCGCTCAAGGGCTGGGCGGGGATGGTGCGACAGCTGGAGGATCGGCCCGACCGGGCTCCCGTGGAGGCGGTGCCCGCGCGGCTCATCGACTTCCTGGCGCTTCGGCTGCTGCTCGACCGGACGGCCACCGAGTGGGCCGCCGGTCGGCTCGGACACCCGCCCGCGGCCGGCGGCGGGCCGACCGACGAAGCCACGCTCGCGCCGCTCTGGGGCGAACTCCGTGGCCGACATCCGCCGCGGCGCGGGCCGGGCAGTCTGGCGCGGGCCTTTCTTTTGCATCAGGTGTCGCAGCTGCTGGGCCTCGCCGCCGACGACGTCCGCGGACTCGGCGTCCACGAGCTGCTCGAACTGGAGCATGAGGTCGCCGCGTTCGACCCGATCGCCCGCCGGCGGCTGTTTCATCTGGCCTATGAACGGCGGCTGCGGGTCGAGATGCTCGACGCGCTGGCGGCGCAGTGGTCGGCCAAGTCGCCCGCCAATCCGGGCCGACCCCGTGCACAGGCCGTGTTCTGCATCGACGACCGCTGCGAGTCGTGGCGCCGCGGCCTCGAGGAACTCGCGGGCGACGTCGAGACCTTCGGTGCCGCCGGATTCTTCGCGGTGCCGATGTACTTTCGCGGCATCGACGACTGGCACGCCGTGCCCCTCTGTCCGATCGTCATCCGGCCGGATCACACCGTCATCGAACGGCCCGAGGACCGCGCCGCGGCGAACCATCGCTTTCAGCAGTCGGTCCGGCGTTCCCTCGGACGGCTTCGCGGCGGGATTTCCGAGGGCAGCCGCTCGCTGCTGCGCGGCGGAATCCTCACGTCGGTGGGGGGTGCGCTCGCAGCGGTGCCGCTCGTCGCCCGGGTCGTGTTTCCACGGCTGACGGCCCGGCTCGCCAGCGGTGCCGCCGCCCTCGCCGGCCGCCGCGTCCCCACCCGGCTCGATCTGAAACGCGGCGCTGATGCCCGGCTCCCCGACGGAACACGCCCGGGATTCGACCTCGACGAGATGGCCGCCATCGTGCGGCGATTGCTGGAGGACATCGGCCTCACGAGCGGTCACGCCCGGCTCGTCGCGATCATCGGCCACGGCTCGACGAGCCTCAACAATCCGCACGAGAGCGCCTACGACTGCGGCGCGTGCGGAGGCGGTCGTGGCGGCCCCAACGCCCGCGCGTTCGCCACGATGGCCAACGACCCAGCCGTGCGGGCACGGCTGGCGGCCTCCGGCCTCGTTATCCCGGACGACGTGGTCTTCGTCGGCGGCATGCAGGACACCTGCACGAGCGTCATCGCCTGGTACGACACCGACCGGATCCCCGATCACCACCGTGGCGAGTTCGAGGCGTTTCGTCGCCTGTGCGCCGAGGCCGGCGGGCTCGACGCACAAGAACGATGCCGGAGGTTCGATTCGGTGCCCCCCGGCGTTCCGGTCGCCGAGGCCCTCGGCCGCGTCGAGGTGAGATCGGCCGACCTCGCGCAGGTGCGGCCGGAATACGGCCACGCCAGCAACGCCGCCTGCATCGTGGGACGCAGGGCGCTCACGCGAGGACTGTTTCTGGACCGCAGGTCATTCCTCGTCTCCTACGATCCCGGCCACGACACTGCCGGCCGCATCCTCGAACGGACGCTCGCCGCCGTCGGGCCCGTCTGCGGCGGCATCAACCTCGCCTACCTCTTTTCGCGAATCGACCCGCTCGGCTACGGCGCCGGCACGAAGCTCCCGCACAACATCACGGCCCTGATCGGCGTGATGGACGGGCACGCGAGCGATCTCCGCACCGGGCTTCCCTTTCAGGGCGTGGACATCCATGAGCCCGTCCGGCTGCTGATGGTCGTCGAAGCCGCACCCGAGCGCATCCAAGACGTGCTCGAACGGCTGCCCGTCGTGAAAAACATGGTCGCGAACCGCTGGATCCAACTCGTCTCGTGGCATCCCGAAACGGGCGGTCTCGCCCTGCAGGAAACCAGCGCCGCCGGCGGGATCGCCTTCGTGCCGTACGTGCCCGAGTCGGAGGCGATCCCCGTCGCGTCGTCGTCGGCGGCCTGGTATCGGGGCCGCCGCGGCAACGTGCCGCCGGCGCGGCTGACCGCCCAACGTTCCTCCATGCCCGGTCAGGAGGCCGTGACGCCATGACCACCCCCCGCTTCCTCGCCGATCCGGTCTCCGCGCTCGTCGTCTGGCAGCTCGTCGCGCCCGTCACGGCACTCGCCGGCATCGGCCTGCCGGCGTTGCTCGGTCGCCCGCTGTCGGAGCGGGCGACCACCCGGCTCGTCGGCACCGCGTTCACGACGGGCTTCATCGCAGCCCTGGCCACGCTCGCCGCGATCGCCAACCAGGGCTTCGCGGCCCACCTCGTGCATCTCGGCCGGCTGTTTGACGTCGGCCACCACGCCGCCACCATCGAACTGGTGGCCGACGGCCTGTCGGTGCCCTACGTCTGCTTCTCGACGGGCCTCTGTGCTCTGGTCAACGCCTTCGCGGGGAAATACCTCCACCGCGAACCGGGATTCACCCGCTTCTTCATCCTGCTCGCCCTGTTCGGCACCGGGATGAACCTGATGGTGCTGGCCGGCAGCATCGACGTCTTGTTCGCGGGCTGGGAGTTCCTCGGCATCTCGTCGGCGCTCCTGATCGGGTTCTTCCACGAGCGACGAAACGCCGTCGATGCGGCGCTGCGTGCCTTTACGACCTACCGCATCTGCGACGTGGGGCTGTTCGGCGCGAGCGTGGTGATCCATCGGGCGACCGGCTCGGGGGACTTCGAGCGGCTGTTCACGGGCGACTGGCCCCATGCCGTGTGCCCGGTCCCGGCCGCCACGGCCTTGTTCGTCTCGCTGCTCCTCGTGTTCGCCGCCCTCGGCAAGAGCGCGCAGGTGCCCTTCTCCGGCTGGCTGCCCCGGGCCATGGAGGGACCGACGCCGTCAAGCGCGATCTTCTACGGAGCCTTGTCGATCCACGCGGGGGCCTATGTCCTGCTCCGCTACGAGGCGGTGCTCGACGCCGCACCCGCCGCGGGCTGGCTGCTCGTCGTGATCGGCGCGGGCACGGCCCTGCACGCCGCGATCGTGGGGAGCGTGCAGACCGATCTCAAGAGCATGCTTGCCTACGCCTCGATGACCCAGGCGGGCATCATTCTCGCCGAGATCGGGTTCGGCTGGCGGGTGATTCCGCTGGTGCACGTCATCAGCCACGCGATCCTCCGCAGCCTGCAGATTCTCCGGTCACCCTCGGCGATGCACGACCGCCACGAACTCGCCGCGGCCCTCGGCGGACACCCCGGACCGTCGGAGTGGTCGCTCATGCGACTGCTGCCCAAGGGCGTGTCGCGGGGCCTCTATCACATCGCGCTCGAACGGGGGTTCGAGGAGACGTTCGTCTCCGGTCTGTTCGTCCGGCCGCTGCTCGCGGCGCTCATGTCGGCCGATGCCCTCGAGCGCCGTTGGGTGGCCACCCTCGGGGGCGGCCCGGCGGATGACCGGCCGCGCGACTTCAAGGAAGGAGCCGCATCGTGATCGGCCCGGACGACCTCATGCTGATGGCCGTCGCCGTGTGCATCGTGTCGCCGCTGGCCGGCGCCGCCGCCCAGCGGTTCGGCGGTCAACGGCTCGACCCCCGGCTGATCGCGGCCACTTCCATCGGCATCTCGTTCGCGGCGACGGTGGTGGCCGCCGCCTGCTGGCATTTCGGCGATGGCCGCCCGGTGACGTTCGGCCACCGGCTTGCCGGTGGTGACCTGATCCTCGTCGACGGGCTCACGGCGCTGCTGCTGCCCTACGTCGCCGTGGTCGACATGGCGATCGTGCTCGTCGCTCCGCGGAGGGCGTTCGTCTCGTCCAGCGCGCGGCGGCTGCTCGTGGGCGCGTCGCTCACCTTCGCGACGCTGTCCACCTCCCATCCCCTGATCCTCGTCGGCCTGTGGGTCATGTCGATCCTCGCCACGTGGGCGACGGTGCGGAGCACGATCGGCGGCCGGACCGCCGCCCGGGTCTACGGCCTGACGATGTCCCTGGCGGTCGCCTGCATGGTGATCGGCACCGGGCTGCTGGTGGCCGACCCACCCTGGCTCACGGGAAGTGGACTGACGGGCGCCGCGGGCGGCTGGCTCGTCGCGCTGGCGGTCATGATCCGCAAGGGGCTGGTCCCATTCCACTCCTGGTATCCAGCCCTCTTTTCCGGAGCCTCGATGGCGACGGCGCTCCTCGTCACGATGCCGCAGATCGCCACCTACACCGCGTTGCGGCTGCTGGTCGGCCATGCCGACGGCGTCGCGCAGGAACTCGTCGTCCTGGCCAACGCAGCCCTGCTCACCGCCGCCTACGGCGCGGCGCTCGCCGTGGTGCAGCGGGATGTTCGCGGACTGCTCGGCACCCTCGCGATGAGCCAGTCGGCGATGGTGTTGGCAGGCCTCTCCGGCACCGTGCCGATGGAGCTCTGCGGGGCCCTGGCCGTGTGGCTGTCGAGCGGCCTGGCGCTGACAGGCATCGGGCTCGTCGTCTGGGCGCTGGAAAGCAGGGCGGGGGGGATCTCGATCGAGACGCTCCAGGGACGATTCGCCGACACTCCGGCCCTCGCCGCATTCTTCCTGCTCTTTGGGCTCGCCATCCTCGGCTTTCCCGGTACGCTCTCCTTCGTGGCCGACGACCTGATCATCTCCGGCAGCCTCGACGACCATCTGCATGCGGGGATATTCGTGATTCTGACCACCGTCTTCGGCGGCATCGCGGTCATGCGGGGCTGGTTCCGCGTGTTTGGCGGTCCCGTCACGGTCGATGCGCCGCGGCATGCGATCCTTCCGCGGGAGCGGTTTGCGTTCACCGCCCTGCTCGCGATCCTCTTCGGCCTCGGCCTCTGGCCGGGCCCGTTCGTGCAGTCCCTCGAAAAAGTGGCCGCCTCGCTGCTCGCAGCCCGGCAGGAGCTCGATGACCCGTCCTCTTCCGGAGTCCAGCCATGAAGGCGATCGAACGCGACTCGTCATCCGTCCCGGGCCCGGGTGAGGTCCCTCGCGGCACGGCCGCCGGTTTCCGGAAATACTTCCGTCAGGACGTCGTCAGCGGGCTTCTCGTCTTCCTGATCGCGCTGCCCCTGTGCCTCGGCATCTCGCTGGCGAGCGGCTTCCCGCCGGTGGCCGGCGTGCTGACGGCCATCGTGGGCTCGATCCTGACCACGTTCCTCAGCAACTCTGAGCTCACGATCAAGGGGCCGGCGGCCGGCATGATCGTGATCGTGCTGGGAGCGATGCACTCGTGCGGCTTCACCGCGGGGGCCGATCCCGAGGCCGACATGCGGGCCTACCGGATGGTGATCGCCATCGGCTGCGTCGCGGGCGTGGCTCAGGTGGCCGTCGGACTCCTCCGCGCCGGCGCGCTCAGCGAGTTTTTCCCGACCGCGGTCGTGCATGGCATGCTCGCCTCGATCGGCTTGATCATCTGCCTCAAACAGCTGCCGGTCGTGTTCGGCCAGAAGGCGAGCGGCGAGCCTTTCGAAATCCTCCGGGAGTTGCCGGAGAAGCTCCTCAACCTCAATCCCGCGATCACGCTGATCGGCCTGGTGAGCCTGGTGATCCTCTTCGGCTGGCCCGCCATCCGCCAACGGCTGCGACCGACCTGGCTCCAGTTCGTGCCCGCTCAACTCCTCGTCCTCGCCGTCGCGGTGCCGCTCGGGGTGTGGCTCGACCTCGCCCACGAACACACCTACACCTTCGCCGGCCGTGAGCACCGGGTCGGCGGGTCATTCCTCGTGAGCGTCCCGGGCAATCTCCTGTCGGCGATCACCACGCCCGACTTCTCCGTGTTCACGGCCGAGGCCACCAGGCTCTCCGCGATCTGGTGGGTCGCGATGTTCGCGATCGTCGGCAGCGTCGAGTCGCTCCTCTCCGCCAAGGCGATCGATCTGCTCGATCCATGGAAGCGGAAGACCGACATGAACCGGGACCTGCTGGCCGTCGGCGTGGCCAACGTCGCCGCCGCCGCCATCGGCGGTCTGCCGATGATCTCCGAGATCGTCCGCAGCAAGTCGAACATCGACAACGGCGCCCGGACGAGGTTCGCCGACTTCTGGCACGGCATCTTCCTGCTCGCCTTCGTCGCGCTCGCGCCGGGCCTGATCCACATGATCCCGCTCTCGGCGCTGGCGGCGATGCTCGTCTACACGGGCTTCCGGCTGGCCTCGCCCCGGGAGTTCATCAACGTCTTCAAGATCGGCCCCGAGCAGTTGCTGATCTTCGTGGCGACCATGGTGGGCGTGCTCGCCACCGACCTGCTCGTGGGAGTGGGCATCGGGATCGTCCTGAAGTTCATCATCCACGCGATCAACGGCGTGCCGCTCAACTCGTTCTTCAAGCCCTTCCTCAAGGTCACCCCGATCGACGACCAGACGGTGCAGATCGACGCCAGTGGATCGGCCGTGTTCACCAACTGGATTCCTTTCCGTCGGCAGATCGAGCAGCTCGGGCTCGTGCAGAAAAACAACGTGATCGTGAACCTCGCCGGCACGTCGCTGGTGGATTCGAGCGTGATGGAGAAACTCCACGAACTGGCGCTCGATTTCGAGCAGGCGGGACTCCGGCTCGACATCGTCGGCCTCGGATCCCACAAGCAGTTGTCGGGGCATCCGCTGGCGTCCCGCCGGCGGGTCACCATGCAGATGCGGCGAATCACCGTGGTGGGGCCCGCCACCATGGAGCAGCCGCTCGTGACGATGGTCCGCGAGCAGGGCGCCTCGGGCTACACGGTCGTGCCCTGCCATGGCGGCGGCCGTCGGGAGTCGCCGCAGGGGGGCAGGCCGCTCGTGCGATTCGAGACGATCGTGCCGGCGGAAGTGGCCGGTCGGGTGCTCGACGGCCTCCGCGAGCCGCAGTTCAGCGCGGAGCGAATGACGGTCTGGATCGAGCCGGTCGATGTCCTGCGGCTCGAACAGTTTTGAGGGGCGGGACCGGCTCATCGACGTGCCTTTGACCGTGCCCTCCTGCGGACCCCGGGAGCAAGTGCAATGCCGATGATCGCCCTCGTGTTCTGCTCTGTCGCGGCGCTGGCCACGATCGCCGAGGCCTACGATCCGCTCGCACTTCCCGCCGACACGCACGCCGTGCCCCGTGATCTCGACGTCCGCGATGCACGGCGGGATCGCGGCCTTCCGGTGCGGGTGTTTCTCCCGCCGGACGACGCCACCCCCCGTCCCATCGTGCTCTTCAGCCACGGTCTGGGCGGGTCCCGCGAGGGCTGCGGCTATCTGGGCGACCATTGGTCGCGCCGCGGCTACGCGGCCGTCTTTCTCCAGCATCCGGGGAGCGACACGGCGGTCTGGCGCGACCTGCCGCCCATGCGGCGGCTGGCGGCGATGCGAGACGCCGCCTCGCTTGCCAACTTCCGGCTCCGGGTGGACGACGTGGCGGTCGTGCTCGACGCGCTCGCCGCCTGGAATCTCGAGGAAGGACACCCGCTCGCCGGCCGGCTCGACCTCGACCGCGTCGGCATGTCGGGGCATTCGTTCGGGGGCCAGACCACGCAGGCGGTGTCGGGGCAGTCGTTTCCGCTGCTGGGCCGACGGTTCACCGACCCCCGCATCAAGGCGGCGCTCGTGATGAGTCCGGGCACGCCGCAGGGCCGCCACGACCCCGGCGAGGCCTTCGCGGAGGTGGCGATCCCGTGGCTCCTGATGACCGGCACGAAGGACACCGCGGCGGTCGGTGGGCAATCCGTCGAGTCCCGGCTCGCCGTGTTTCCGGCGCTGTCCAAGGGCCGGGCCTACGAACTCGTGCTCCACGAGGCGGAACACTCGGCTTTTTCCGATCGTGCCCTGCCCGGCGACCGTGTGCCCCGAAATCCGAACCACCACCGCGCGATCCTCGCGCTGTCGACTGCCTTCTGGGATGCCTTCCTGCGCGGCGACGCCGAGGCCCGTGCCTGGCTCGACGGCCCCGGCCCACGGACGGTGCTCGAGGCCGACGACCGCTGGCAACGGAAGGAGGAACGCACGGGCAATACGGCCTCGGCAACGGGGGGTGCCCGTTGACGCCGACCGGATCGCGAAGCGGACGACCTGCGGCGGGGAGTGCCGCTTGACTGCCATACGGAGCGGGGCGGTCCGCCTTCCACCCGGGGGCTGAGTCTTCGTCTGACGGACGCCGTATTCTTGGATGGGCTCGATCGGGTCCGTGAGGGCAAGGCGGAGGCGTCGGTGGCGGCCAACGTACGCATACGCGCGCGGATCACCGGGGTCGTGCAGGGCGTCGGCTTCAGGCCGTTCGTCTGGCGGCGGGCGACGCGGCTCGGGCTCACGGGCTGGGTCGAGAACGACGCCGCGGGCGTGACGGCGGAGATTCAGGGCACCGCCGCCGCGGTGGCCGCATTTCTCGACGGGCTTTCCGCGGCCGCGCCTCCCTTGGCCCGCGTGGCGGGCGTCGAGCCACTCGAGTTGCCCCCCGACGCCGACAGCCACCGTTTCCTGATCCTCGAGAGCGCCGCGGTCGGCCCGGGGGGCGTCGTCGTGCCACCGGACGTCGCCCCCTGCACGGCCTGCCTCGCGGAGATGGCCGACCCTGGGAATCGGCGGCACCGCCATCCGTTCATCAACTGCACCGACTGCGGCCCGCGCTTCACGATCATCGAGAGCCTGCCCTACGACCGCGGGGCGACGACGATGCGGTCGTTCGCGATGTGCGCCGCGTGCGTGGCTGAATACCTCGATCCCTCGTCCCGGCGGTTTCATGCCCAGCCGAATGCCTGCCCCGCCTGCGGCCCCACGCTCTGGTTCGCCCGTGCCGCAGACGGGCCGCCTCCCGCCGACCGCTCCACTCCCGCCTGCCCCGGCGACGCCGCGATCGAATCCGCGCGGGCCATGCTCCGCCGCGGCGGCATCGTGGCGGTCAAGGGCGTGGGTGGCTTTCATCTCGCCTGCGATGCCACGAATCACGCGGCCGTGCGACTGCTCCGTGACCGCAAGCAGCGGCGCCGCAAGCCGTTCGCCGTGATGGTGGCCGACCTCGCCGCGGCTCGGGAGCTGGCCCACGTCGATGAACAGGAACGTCGGCTGCTCGAGGGTTTTGAGCGGCCGATCGTGCTCCTGTCCGCCCGGCCCGATCCGCGGGGCCGACTGGCCCGGGTCGCGGCCGAGGTGGCGCCGGGCAACGACTTTCTGGGCGTCATGCTCCCCTCGTCGCCGCTCCATCACCTTCTCTGCGGCGGCATGCCGCCGCTCGTGATGACGTCGGGCAACCTCGCCGAGGAGCCGCTCGCCACCGACAACGCCGATGCCATCGGCCGGCTCGGAGCCCTCGCCGACGGGTTTCTCCTGCACGACCGCAGGATCCACACGGCCTGCGATGATTCGGTGGTGCGGTGCGTGGCCGGCCTGCCGCTGCCGATCCGTCGTTCCCGCGGCCACACGCCACTGCCGATCCGGCTTCCCCGTGGCGGTCCCCCGGTCCTCGCGGTCGGCGGCGAACTCAAGGCGGCGATCTGCCTGGCTGGCGACGCGGAAGCGGTGATGAGCCAACACATCGGCGACATGGGCAATCTGGAAACGCTCGCGGCGCTGGACCGCGCGGCGGCGCACCTGATGCGACTCCTCGACGTGACGCCGGCCGCCGTCGTCGCCGATCTCCATCCGGGCTACCTCTCCACGGGCTGGGCCCGCGGCTTCGCCGCCGCACGCGGCCTCCCGCTCCTGCAGGTGCAGCATCACGAGGCCCACGTCGCATCCCTGCTCGCCGAACATGGGCTCGACGCCGACGGCGTTGCGGGGTTCATCGGCGTCTGCTTCGACGGCACCGGCTACGGTCGCGACGGCACGATCCAAGGCGGCGAGTTCCTCGTCACGGGTGGCGGCAGCCTGCGGCGCGCGGCCCACCTGCGGCCCTTTTCGCTGCCGGGCGGCGACGCGGCGATCCGTCACCCCTGGCGCACCGCGCTCGCCCTGCTGCGGGAGGCCGGCCTCCCGTGGAGCGGGCAGCTCCCGCCCGTCGGGCGCGGCTCCGCCGCCGATCTCGAACTGCTCGCGCGGCAACTGGAGCGGTCGCTCAACTGCGTGGTCACGACGAGCATGGGCCGCCTGTTCGACGCCGTGGCATCGCTCGTCGGACTGTGCGACTCGATCGACTACGAGGCCGAGGCCGCGCTGAATCTCGAGGCCCTGGCTGCGCGGGCGGACGCAGCGGACGCGGCGGATTCGCACCTTCGCCACGCCTTCGGCCTGGCCGCGGCCGGGCCGCTCGTGGCCGACTGGCGACCGCTCGTGGCAGCCCTCGTCGCCGACGTCACCGCCGGCGTGCCCGTGTCCGGCATCGCCGCCGCGTTTCACGGGGCCGTGGCGCGGATGATCGTCGATGTCTGCTCCCGGCTCCGCGAGGCGGGTGGTGGCAACCTCGTCGGCCTCACCGGCGGGGTGTTTCAAAACCGGCTGCTCGTCGAATGGTCGCTCGAAGGCCTGCACGCCGCCGGCTTCGAGGTGCTCACCCATCACGCCGTGCCGCCCAACGACGGCGGCCTCGCGCTCGGCCAGGCCGTGCTCGGGCGGCTCTCGATCGCTCAGCCCACCGCGAAGCCCGCGCCCCCGGGGGGCCAATCGCCGTGAGCTGCCGAAAGGCGCGACCTCATCCGCGGTGGGCCGCGTGGCCCGGCCAACCGGCCGCAGGGCTGTTTCAGGAATGTTTCGTCCCGCCGCTTCCCTCACCGCCATGGATCGGGGATCATGACGGCATGACACGATTTCCGGGGGGGTGCACCATGCAGCGACCGGCAGGGAGAGCAGGCGGGATGGCGGCCCGGACGATTCGTGCTCTTCGTCTCATGGCCATGGCCCTCTGCCTGATCGCGACGGAGTCCGGCACGGCCCATGCGGTGGTGATCAACACGCTGACCGGCACGGGCAACACGTCGGCGCCGGTCGACGACCCCGGCTGGGCCAACGTGGGTGTGCTCGGCGTCGGCACGGGCGTCTACCTCGGCAACGACTGGGTGCTCACGGCGGCCCATGTCGGCGGCGGCAGCATCGTGCTCAACGGCGGCACCTACGCGATGCTCGCCGGCTCGGGCACGACGCTCACCAACGACGGCGCCGCCGGCAAGTCGGCCACCACCGACCTCTACATGTTTCGGCTCGCATCCACGCCCGCGGGCCTGCCGAACGTGACGATCGCCTCGGCGACGGCGTCCGGTGGCAGCGCGGTGACGATGATCGGGTCCGGCCGCGACCGCGGCGCCTTCACGGAATGGAGCGTCAACACCGGCACCACGCCCTGGGCGTGGACGGAGGTGTCGTCGGGCGGCAGCGCGGCCGGCTACAAGACGGTCGGCAGCCGTTCGATGCGGTGGGGCACCAATGACGTGGGTTCCACCGGAGTGTGGCTCGACGCCGGGTTTGGCGATGTCTTCATGTTCAGCACGTCATTCACCGCCGGCGGGTCTCCCTCGACCGAGGCGCAGGCCGCCTATGGCGACTCGGGGGGCGCGATCTTCCACAAGAACGGCTCCGACTGGGAACTCTCGGGCATGATCCTCACGGTGGCGGGCTTCTCCGGTCAGCCCGATCCGGCGGCCAACGCGATCTACGGCAACGCCACCTACGCGGCCGATCTGTCGTTCTATCGCTCGCAGATCGTGGCGCTCGTGCCCGAGCCGTCGTCGCTGGCGATCCTCGCCGCGGCCTTTGCCGGCCTCGCCGCGATGCACCGGCGAGAGCGTCCCCCGGCGACTCGTGGTCGGCACGGGATTCACCGGGCTGCCGGTCAACGGCCGATGTTTCGTTCTTGATGTTTCGTTCTTCATGACCGACCCCGCACTCGACGACGCCTACCGCGGCACGACGTATTCGGTCCTGATGCCGGAAGGGAGCCTGCTCGCCCTGCGGATCGGGGAACGCTCCGCCCCGCTCGACCGCCTGCTCGCGGCGACGGGCCACGACGACTGGGCATTCGTCACCGCCTGCAATCCCCGCTCGACGCGGCTCGACGCCCTCGAGAACGCGGAGCGAATGGCCCGACTTGCCGAAACCGTGCAGGCTCGCGGGCTACGGGCCATCCCCGGTGAATCGCGGGGAGATGGCGGCGACTGGCCCGCCGAATCGAGCCTGCTCGTGCTGGGCATCGGGGAACCCGACGCAATCGAACTCGGCCGGCTCTTCGATCAGCACGCGATCGTGGCCGGCTCGCGCGGCGGTCCGCCGCGGCTCGTCTGGATTCCGCTGGCGTGAGGAATCCCAGGCCAGCGGGAGGGCGGTCCGCCGCGCCCGCCCGGGTTTGGCCGAAGATCAGGCCTGCCGTATGCTGCTTTTCTGCCGGCATCGAGCCGACTCCCTTCGTCACGACCACATCCGGACTCTCGCTCCGCATGCGGCCCGTCCTCGTCGAGCGGGGCTCTTGACCCGGCACATTCGCGCCGCTGTGCGGCTCGGCACTGAACACGTCAGGAGGCGGAAGCGATGATGCGGAAGGCACGATGGTGGGCCGCGATCTGGCTGGCGGCGGTGGCGATGGTGTCGCAGGTGCCGACGGCGCTGGCGGCGGAGGTGAAGGGCCTGCGGTGCGAGTATCTCGAGAACCCGTTGGCGATCGACGTGGCGAAGCCGCGTTTGAGCTGGATGATCGAAGGGCAGGAGCCGCGGCCTGAAACCCGAAACGAGCGGCAAATCGCCTATCGGGTGCTGGTCGCCTCCACGCCGGAGCTCCTCGCCCGCGACGAGGGTGACTTGTGGGACAGCGGCAAGGTCGCCTCCGACCAGAGCATCCAGGTGGAGTATTCCGGGAAACCGCTCGCGTCCCGGGCTCGCTGCCACTGGAAGGTGCGGGTGTGGACCACGACGGGCGAGGCGGCGAGCGATCCGGCATTCTGGT
Source organism: Planctomycetaceae bacterium (assembly GCA_005773625.1). Taxonomy (GTDB): domain Bacteria; phylum Planctomycetota; class Planctomycetia; order Pirellulales; family UBA1268; genus QWPN01. The sequence goes on from SXHR01000122.1 coordinate 14,454, forward strand.
CGATGGGCCTGCTCGCGCCGGAGGACTGGTCGGCGCGGTGGATCGGCTACGACGCGGCGTATGCTCCGCCGCCGGACGTCGCCGCCGACGACCGGTTGTTCAACATTCAAGGCCTGCCGTGGGTGCAGATGCCGGGCGGCCAGGCGGCCGTCGACACGTTCTTCCGCAAGCGGATCGACCTGCCGGCCGACCGGAAGATCCGGCGCGCCGTGTTCGCCTTGTACGCCTACCATTTCTGCGAGGCGTCGATCAACGGCACCACGATCGGCGAAGCCGCCCACTGGGAGGCCACCGCTCGGCTCGACGCGAAGAAATCGCTGCGGCCCGGCGCCAACGTGCTGACCCTGCGGGTGAGCCACACGGATCCGTATCCGCCGGCGGTCATCGGCCGCCTGGTGATCCAGTTTGAATCCGGCGACGACATGGTCGTGCCGGTGGATCCGAGCTGGAAGGCGTCGCAGTCGGCGTCCGCGGGCATGGAGCGGACGAACTTCGACGACTCGGCGTGGCCGGCCGCGCAGCGGGTCGACGGACAGCCGTGGCGCGGGCCGCCCGCGGTGGCCGATCTCGCGCGGATGCCGGCGCCCTACCTCCGCAAGGAGTTCGCGGTCGCCCAGAAAGTGAAGCGGGCCACGGTGCACGTCACGGCCCTCGGCACCTACGAACTGCGGCTCAACGGCGAGCGGGTCGGCCGCGACGTGCTGGCGCCCGGCTGGACCGAGTTCCGCAAGCGGGTGCACTACCACACGTACGACGTCACGTCACAGGTGGCGCAGGGGGCCAACGCGATCGGGGCCATCCTGGGGGACGGTTGGTATGCCAGCACGCTCGCCCATCTGTGCCGGCGAAACATCTACGGCGGCAGGCCTCGCTTGCTCGCGCAGCTGGAGATCGAGCTGGCCGACGGCAGCGTGCAGACGGTCGTCACCGACGACGGCTGGAAGGCGTCGTTCGGCCCGATCCGGCATGCCGATCTGCTCATGGGGTGCGACTACGACAGCCGTCTGGAGATGCCCGGCTGGGACAGGGCCGGTTTCAACGACACCGCGTGGCAGTCGGCCGACTCTTCGTTGCCCGGCGAAGCACAGGCCGACGTGACGCGGGTCGTCGCCGCCGCGGTGAAGGACGGGCGGCTGTCGATCAAGGTCGAGAACGACCTGCTCGGCGGAGACCCGGCCCTCTTGAAGGTCAAGACGTTGCGGGTGGACTACCGGATGGACGGGACCGACGCCACGAAAACCGTGCGTGAGCACGAGGTGCTCGAACTGGCGGGATCCGGCCTGCAGGTCAAGCGTGCCCGCTACGGTCACTTCACGGATGGCGGGCCCGGGTTCCGGGTGCAGGCCGCGGTGGCCGAGCCGTCGCGGGTGGTCGAGACCCTTCCGGCGGTCAAGGTCACCGAACCGCGGCCCGGGTGCTGGACGTTCGACCTCGGCCAGAACATGGTCGGCTGGGTGCGGCTGAAGGTGAAGGGCAAGCCTGGCCAGCGGATCACGGTCCGCCACGGCGAGATGACCAATCCCGACGGCACCATCTACACCGCGGCGCTACGGAGCTGTCCGGCGACCGACTTTTTCATCCTCTCCGGCGAGGGCGAACAGATCCTCGAACCCGCGTTCACGTTCCACGGGTTTCGCCACGTCGAGATCCGCGGGCTGAAGTCGAAGCCCGACCTCGACGCGGTCACCGGGATGGTGGTCCACACGGACATGCGGCGAACCGGGGATTTCAAGTGCTCCCACCCGCTGGTGAACCAGCTCTATCACAACATCGTCTGGGGCCAGAAGGGCAACTATCTGGAGGTGCCCACCGATTGCCCGCAGCGCGACGAGCGCATGGGATGGACCGGTGACACGCAGTTCTTCGCGCCGACCGCCTCCTACAACTTCGACGTCGCCCCCTTCTTCAGCCGGTGGCTGCAGACGTGCGAGGACAACCAGCTGGGCGACGGCACCTTCCCGAACGTGGTCCCCGACATCATGGGGGGCGGCGGAGCCACCGCGTGGGGCGATGCCGCGCTGTTGTGCACCCACAACATCTTCCGCGCCTACGGCGACACCCGCATCGTGGCCGAACGCTTCGGGGCGATGGAACGCTACATGAAATGGCTGGAGGGCAAGACCGCCAACGGCATCTCCAAGGTCGGCGGATTCGGCGACTGGCTGAATGCCGGCGGCGGCGCCCATCCAGACGCCATCGACACCGCCTATCACGCCCACCTGGCGGGGATCATGTCGGAAATGGCGCGGGCCATCGGGCGGGAGGACGCCGCCGCGCGGTATGCCAAGCGTCACGAGGAGACGAAGGCCGCGTTCGTGCGGGACTTCCTGCAGGCGGATGGCGGGCTCCGGGAATGCAGCCAGACCGGCTACGCGCTCGCCTTTTCGATGGACCTGCTGCCGCCGGACATGCGGGCCAGGTCGGCCGGGAAGTTCATCGATGAGATCAAGCGATTCGACTGGCATCTGGCCACCGGCTTCATCGGCACGCCGCGACTCTTGCCGGCATTGAGCGTGGCCGGCCGCGACGACATCGCCTACCGCCTGCTGCTGACCGACACCTACCCCTCATGGCTGTTTCCGGTGAAGAACGGGGCGACGACCATGTGGGAGCGATGGAACGGCTGGACCCCCGACAAGGGTTTCGGCGACATCAGCATGAACTCCTTCAATCACTACGCCTTCGGCGCCGTCGGCGAGTATCTCTACGGCGGAGTGGGGGGCATCAAGGCGGCGAGCCCCGGCTACAAGTCGATCGTCGTGAAACCGGCCATCGGCCAGGGTCTGAGTTGGGCCGACACCTCGTTCGAATCGATTCACGGCAGGATCGCCAGCCGCTGGAAGGCCGACAACGGCACGCTGGCGCTGGAGGTCGTCATCCCGCCCAACACCACGGCCACCGTGCACGTTCCCGCGAAGGACCAGGCCTCGGTGACCGAGTCGGGCAAGCCTGCGGCCCAGTCGGCGGGAGTGGAGTTTCTGCGGATGGAGGACGGCGCCGCGGTGTTCGCGATCGGCTCGGGGGTGTACGACTTTCAGTCACGGATGGAACGGTCAAAGGCCGTTTCCGAAAACTGACCCCCTCCGAAATCCCGGCCCGGGTCTCGTGAGCGCATTCGTGCGATCCTTGCGGGGCAGGAAAGGGTTCTCGGATCAGGAAGCGACAAAGGGCAGACCAGACCGTGGGCTCGTGCCCCTTTGAGCCGTCAGTTGGTCGTGGGGCCGCCGCGGACCGCGCCGTCCTTCGGGAGGGCGGCCCGACGCTCCGCAAGATAGGCGAGCCAGTCTTCGATCCCCACACCGGTCTTCGCCGACGTCTCGAAGACCCGCATGCCCGGCCGCACCGCGGCGATGTTGGTGACCGCCGTGGCCCGGTCAAACTCGCAGACCCCGGCCAGATCGATCTTCGTGATCGCCGCCACGTCGGCCGTGTTGAAGAGCCCCGGATACTTGAGCGGCTTGTCTTCTCCTTCCGTCACCGAAAGCAGTGCCAGCCGCACCGATTCACCGAGATCCCAGCTCGTCGGGCAGACGAGATTGCCGACGTTCTCGATGAAGAGGTAGTGGAGCGATGTGACATCCCAGCCGTCGAGATGCCGCTGCACCATGTCGGCTTCGAGATGGCAGAGGCCGTGGGTCATGATCTGCCGCACCGGTGCGCCGCTCGCTGCGAGCCGCCGCGCGTCGTTGTCGGTTTCAAGATCGCCCACGACCGCGGCCACCGGCTCGCCCCGCGCGACGAGTCGCGCGAGTGTTTCCCGGAGAAACGACGTCTTCCCGGTGCCGGGACTCGACACCATGTTGACCACGAGCACGCCCGCCCGCTCGAACCCACGCCGCATCTCGCGGGCGAGCTCGTCGTTCTTCTTGAGGATCTTCGTGCGGACCTCGAGGATCCGGGGGCCGGTCGGCTCGTGCTCGGTCATCGCCTCACGTCCTCCGTCGCCGTCGCCGGTTCGTCGGCAAGTTCGATCGATTCGAGGTCGAGTTCACGGCCCGCCCGGATGTCGCCGCTCGGCGTGCCGCAGACGGGGCAGGCGAATCTTTGAATCCCCGGGAGCTCCACCTCCCGGCCACACGGCCCGCACCAGATCGTGGCGGGCACATGGACGACCCGCAGCTCCGCGCCGGCAAGGGGTGTCCCCTCGCCGACGAGCCCGAAACTGAACCGCAGCGCGTCCTCGTGCACGCACGAGAGCCGGCCGATCCGCAGGGTGACCGCCACGGCACGCACCGTCCCGGCGTCGCGGCACTGTTCAGAGGCGATCTCGACGATGCGGCTGGCGATCGAGAGTTCATGCATGCCATCACCCCTCGGTTCGACTCACCGACTTTTTCGCCAGCCCGCTTGCGAAAAAGTCCCACGCCGCGGCCGCGTCCCGGCCCGGAAGTTTACCGGATCGGTGGCCGGCCGGCGCTTTCCGAGGACCGGCTGGGGGGCGTAGAGTTGGTGTGTCGCAGGGGGGCGACGCACGCGTCGTGATCGACGGTTTCCGCACCGGGTTCACGCACCATTCCGCGTCTTGGGAGAACATCCATGGCCACGCTCCTCTGGCTGCAAGGGGGCGCCTGCAGCGGCAACACGATGTCGTTCCTCAACGCCGAGGAACCGAGCGCCTGCGACCTCGTCACCGACTTCGGCATCGACGTCATCTGGCATCCTTCGCTCGGTGTCGAGCTCGGCGACCACGTCAAGACGATGCTCGGCGACATCGTCTCCGGCCGGCGGCCGCTCGACATTTTCGTCTTCGAGGGCACGGTGATCCGGGCGCCCGACGGCACCGGCCGGTTCAACATGTTCGCCGATCGGCCGATGAAGGACTGGGTGGGCGACCTCGCGGGGATCGCCAACGCCGTCGTGGCCCTCGGGGACTGCGCCTGCTGGGGGGGCATCCCGGCGACGTCGCCCAATCCCTCCGATTCCATCGGCCTGCAATACCTCAAGAAGAACAAAGGGGGCTACCTGG